>JAGCAH010000224.1 GCA_017652805.1 Thermoguttaceae bacterium
AAATGAGAACCGGAACGATCCGGCTCCTTCCCGAAAGAGGATGGACTCCGAAGGAGATGAGGCTGAACTCCAACAGAGGCGGGAAACCGTTCGTCACCACGCGCGCCTTCACCTACGGCGAAAACAACGGCCAGCCGTTCCAGGTCCGGCACGCACAGGCCAAACTCTATTTCGATCCGGACGACGAATCGAAGTTCGTTCCGTGGGACTACGAGATACTGGAGATCGATCACGCCAAAGTGCCGAAAAAAGAACTCTATCTGAAATACTACGGACTCGACGAGCCGAAATTCGCTGACCCCCACACCGGGTTGCGGGGTCTGTTCCTTGTTGCCGGGGTTTTGATCATCCTGTTCGCCGTGAGGGGGATTCGGCGCCGCAAGCAGAGCGAAGCCGACCGACGGGAGTCATGAAAACCGGAGGACCCTTCTCAATGAGCAAAATACAGACGGACCGCCGCTTAGGTTTCTCCCTGATCGAGCTTCTTGTTGCAATCTCGATCATTTCAGTCATTCTGTCTCTTCTTGTCGTGGGGGTTCAGGCGGCAAGGGAAGCCGCGCGAAGGATGAAGTGCGGAAACAATATGAGACAAACGGCACTGGCGGTGCAGATGTACCATTCCGCGCACCAGGGACTTCCGGCTCTTTGCACTACATATAAGATTTACAATGTCGCCGAAACCACCGACACCGAAACGCGTATCGGAACTTGCGGCGCGCAGATTTTTCTCCTCCCTTACTTGGAACAGGAACAGGTCTATTCTGACTTCGAGGCGTTTGCGTCGCTGAAGCGTCTTCCGGCGGCACCGGAGCATTTTTCCGTGAACGAACCGTTCCCTCCCGCCTATCCGAACGTTTATACCGAAGGTTCCCATCCCCGCCATTGGGGTGCGGGTGTGATCGTGCCGTCGCTGACCTGCCCTTCCGACAGTGAGTCCGGAGTCATCGAGTCCCCCGCGCGGGAATACGATCATATGCAGAAGGAGGGGTTTATTTTTGATTATACGGATTGGCAGTTCAGCCGCAGCAACGTAATGTTTAATATGGGGGACGCGCCAATGTATAACTGTGATATTGATACCCCCGCCACCCGCCGAGGTGCATTTACACCCCATTCGTGGAAATCGTTTTCCCATATTACCGACGGGCTGAGCAACACGCTCTGCCTGGCAGAATCGATTTCCGGTCCGCCGACCGATGCCGAGCGCTACTCAAACGGGAGTTATCTGAGTATCAGCAACTCGAAAAGAGATGTTGCCGCGGCTCCGGACGCGCGGAATCCCAAGTTGATGATGGTTTGGCCGTCGATCTGTCTGGAATCGGTCAGCAAGACCGATCCGATGCGGCTTGATCGGGTTGAACCGTGGGGGGAACGGGGTACGTATTGGTTTTCCGGCCGACCGCTGGCGAACGGGTTTTCGGCGAATCTGCCCCCGAATACGGTTGCCTGCTCTTTCGGCAAGTCGTCGTTCGGCGCGGTGCTCGGCGGCGTGTCGAGCTTTCATCCGGGCGGAGCGAACACTGCGATGATGGACGGTTCGACCCGTTTTATCCGTGACGACATCGATACCGGCGATCTTTTCGCTCCGCGGTCGCGGATCATGGAAACGAACCAGGCCGTTGAGGGAAAGAGCGCCTACGGCGTCTGGGGGGCGCTCGGTTCGATTAACGGCGGAGAAAACGTTCCGTTATGAGTACGGCGCACAGCCGGTGAAAGAGAATCTGCTTTTCGAAGAGGGAAGCGCCGGCAAATCTTCCGGGCCGTCAAAGCCCTCGGGCGCCTTTGGAGAGAGTTAATTCCTGTCCGCGTCTGTTAGGTGCCCCCCTCTGCTGCCGCGGCGGAACGGCCGCCGTTCATTCCGAGAAAGCATGCTGAGAGCCGCCGCTTGGGCGAGGAAGAATCGGTTTGCCTCCGGCCGACGGGTTCTCCCGAACCGGAAAGCCTATTCTTCCCCGCCACTTTCCGTCGTGGCAATCTCGTTGACGACCTTCTCAATCCCCGGTTCCATTTCGACGGTCAGGACGAGGATGTCGACGGTGTAAGCCGAGTCGATCCGGCCGCGGAGAGTGAGCGTGGTCCCCTCGAGGACGAACGAAACCCCCTCTTCGGGACCGGAGAGGGGATAGCGCGAAAGGACTTCAACCAAGTCGCGCTTGATCTGCATCCTGAGCCGGTCGAATTCGTCGGGGGACGTCTCGAGGAGCTGCTGCTCCCCTTCCAGTTCAAGTTGGGGGGGATAGACCTTCGGCGCGTTCGTGCCGGTCGTTGTGGCGACGGTGACCGCCGGAGCTTTGCGGGTGATCGGAGCCGCCGCTACGGCGGGGGCGGTGCCGGCGCTGAACATCTGGCCGAACTTCGTCGTGTCGAACCGGTTGAGGATCCCGCCCATCGAGGTCTTCGAGCCGGCGACCAGGTTATCCATCGTCGGTTTGACGTTAAACGGCGTTCCCGGCACGATCGAGGTCCGGTCGAGAACGATGGGGGAATAGCCGGCGTCGAACCGGGACACGCCGCCCAGCCCGAGCGACTCGGCGGTCTCGGACTGCTGTTGCGCCTCGGTGCGCATTAGGGGGCCGAAAGTTAAAACCAGTAAAAGTATACCGATTATTCGAGCCTGTCGGAGAAAGAAATCGTGAATTCGTTTCATGGTTTTCCTCTTTTCAGATTCGGATGGCGTTCCCCGCCGTAGTTGATCTTAACAGTTTTATCCCCGTTTTGTAAAGGGGAAAAAGGGCGTTTCCCCCTTTTTTTCAGCGATTCGCGCCGGATAAGAGGGATTGACTTGAACCTGCTTTTTTGTCAAAATAAAGAAGATAGGAGACTCTCCCCGCGGAAGCGGGGAGATGTTTTCCCTAAAGAGATGTCGCAGTTTAAACGTCATAACGGAAACAGAAACGATGGCGAAAGAGGAATCGGGCGGTACCGGAGTTGTTCTGGAAGCTTCGCGCCGCGAAAAGTTGCGTAAGATCATCGAAATGGGGATCGACCCGTGGGGATGCCGTTTCGACGGGCAGATGCCGATCGGGTCGGTTCGCGCCCGCGAAAGCGAAATTGTCGTCGGCGAGCCGATCGCCCCGCCCCCTCCGCCGGAAGGGCAGCCCCAGTGGCGTAAGCCCGAAATCCCGATGTCCGGGCCGCAGGTCCGCGTTGCGGGTCGGATCATGCTCCAGCGCCGGCAGGGGAAACTGATCTTTCTGACGATCCGCGACTGGACCGGGCAGATTCAGATTCTGATCGGGAAGAACCAGGTCGGCGAAAAGAACTGGGAACTCGCCCTCTGCTTCGACCTGGGCGACCTGGTCGGGATCGACGGCGAGTTCAAAAAGACGCAGAAGGGGGAACTGACCATCTTCGCGTCGGATCTGACTTTCCTGAGCAAGTCGATCGAAACGCCTCCCGATAAGCACAGCGGTCTTTCCGACCCGGAACTCCGCAGCCGCCTTCGCTACGTCGATCTGGTTCATACCGACGGGGTGATGCAGCGGATGCTCGACCGTACCCGCATCGTCGCGTCGATCCGCAAGACGCTCGGCGGGGAAGGGTTCGTCGAAGTCGAAGGGCCGACTCTCCACACGGTCGCCGGCGGCGCGGCGGCGCGGCCTTTTACGACGCATCATAACGCGCTCGATATACCGCTCTATATGCGGATCGCGCTCGAACTCCATTTGAAGCGCCTTCTGGTCGGCGGAATGGAACGCGTCTACGAAATCGGCCGTGTTTATCGGAACGAGGGAATCGATCAGACGCATTCCCCCGAGTTCACGATGATGGAACTCTATCAGGCGTACGGCGATTACCGTTCGATGATGGATATCACCGAAAAGATCATTACCGGCGCCATTCAGGCGATCGGGAAGAGCTGCAAAATCGAATGGGCGGGAAAAGAGTTTGATTTTACCCCTCCGTTCGCGCGGCGCACTTACTTCGAACTCTTTCAGGAGAAGACCGGGGTCGATCCGACCGACCGGGACGCGGTTAAGGCGTATGCCGCCTCGCTCGGCCTGGAAGACCTTGATAAGAAAGATCCCGACGTCATTCTGAATGAAGTCTTTGAGGAGAAGGTGGAAGACGCGCTCGAAGGGCCGATTTTTGTGACCGACTATCCGGCGAGTATCTGTCCCCTGACCAAACGGAAGAGGTCGAATCCGGCGATCGCCGAACGGTTCGAGCTGTTCATCAACGGCGTCGAGCTGGCCAACGCCTATACCGAGCTGAACGACCCGGATCTGCAGGACCAGCTGTTCCGCAATCAGCTGGCCGGGCAGAAAGAAGAGGATTCAATGGCGAAGATGGATCACGATTTCATCCGCGCGCTCCGGTACGGAATGCCTCCGGCGGGCGGATTGGGGATCGGAATCGACCGCCTGGTGATGATCCTGACCAATACCACGAGTATCCGGGAGGTCATTCTCTTTCCGCTCCTGCGTCCGGAGAAGTTCACCTGAAAGAAAGCGGGGGGGGCCCCGCCTTCTTGTTCGAAGACAAGGAACGTCTAACGAAACACAACAGGAAGTATGTATAAAATCCTTCTGACCTGGCGGTATCTGCTCACACGCTATATTGCCCTGATCTGCGTGATCAGCGTGACGCTCGGCGTGGCGACGATGATCGTCGTCAACGCGGTGATGCTCGGGTTTTCCCGCGAGATGGAAAACCGGATGCACGGCGCCCTGTCCGATGTGACGATCGGCGCGTGGTCGAGTCTGCGCGGGATCGAAGACGCCGACGCGCGGATCCGCGACGTCTGGGACGCCGCCGGCGATATGATCGAGGCGGTGACGCCGACCGTTTCGACCCAGGCTCTTCTCAACTACGAAATCGCGCCGGGCGAAGTGATCAATAAGCCGGTCGAACTGATCGGAATCGATCCTGAAACACAGGAAAAAGTGACCGCGCTGGCGCAGTATCTCCAGCATCCCGAAAACCGGCAGCACACCTCGTTTACGCTCAAAGAAGACGGCTACGACGTGCAGAACCATCTGGCGGGAGACCGCGGCGTTCAGCGTCCCGTTCTGGGAACCGCCGGGTGGAAGAAACGGCGCAGTGACGCGCGTTACGAAAAATACCGTCAGCGGGAACAGGAGCGTCAGAGGAGCGTCGCCGAGCATCTTCCTGCGCCGCAGTCCGATTTCGACCCGATCGTGGCGGGCGCGCCCCCCGAGGTCAAGCCGGACTCTCCCGATCCTTCCGTGGAATCCCCTCTCGAATATACCGACCTGCACGAAGGCGAAACCCCGTCGGGTAAAACGTATTCCCTGGAAAACAGTCCTTACGCCGCCGCCCTGGCCGGGCTGACCTCGGCGCCCGTCTATTCGAGCGAAATCAGCCAGATCGACCTGCCGGAAGAAGATTCGCCGAACGCACCCGAACCGGTCGGTCCCTCCCCGCTCGATTCATACGACGAGTTCGCGCCCCATTTTGACAAGGCGACTCAGCAGGATACCGGCGTGATCATCGGGATCGGGATCGTCGGCGGGAATCGGTACAAGGTGACCGATCCCGACACACAAAAGACCCGCTACTGCGAACCCCTCTTTGTGGTGCCGGGGGACGACGTGACCCTTTCGTGTCTCTCGCTCAGTTCCGACCGTTCGCTCCCGTCGATCGTTTCGGATCGGTTCACCGTCACCGACCTGTACGAGTCGCGGATGGTTCTGTATGACCAGAGCTTCGTTTTTGTGCCGATCGAAAAGCTCCAGCAGATGCGGAATATGATTTCACCCGACGGCAAAAAGATGGTGACGAACATTCTGATCAAGGCGAAACCGGGGGTCGATATCAACAAGCTGCGTGATCGGCTCCAGTCTTCGCCGCAGTTCCCCTCGCACCTGTTTATGATCCGCACGTGGCGCGACTCGCAGGCGAATATGCTCGAAGCGGTCTCGATCGAGCTGGGCGTGCTGAACGTTCTCCTTTTCCTGATCGTGGCGGTCGCCGGGTTCGGGATTCTGGCGATCTTCTTTATGATGGTCGTCGAAAAGACGCGCGATATCGGAATCCTCAAATCGCTCGGGGTGAGCGGGTTCGGCGTGATGCAGATTTTCCTGTATTACGGTTTGGCGCTCGGCCTGCTCGGGTCCGGGCTCGGCCTGATTCTGGGGATCGTCTTTGTTCGGAATATCAACACGCTCGCCTCGTGGCTTTCGCAGGTGATGGGACACGACGTGTTTAATCCCGAAGTCTACAACTTTTACGAGGTTCCCGCGATCATCGAGCCGTGGACCGTCTTCTGGATTGTGGTCGGTTCGGTTTTCATCGCGGTCATTTCCGGCGTGATTCCCGCCCTGCGCGCGGCTCGTCTGCGGCCGGTTGACGCCCTGCGCGTCTAAGGGGGTGCGGCTTATTATGTTCGGCAGAAAACAAGATAACCTTTCCCGGCTCCGGCCCGAAGCCGCTGAAATCTATAAAAAGATGATCGCCCCCAACGCCAAAAAACCGCTCCGCGAGTCGATGACTCTCTTCTATCCGGGAGGAACCGACGACGAGCCCGATACGCCCCGCAGCGACGCGCCTGCCGGCGCCCAGCGCGACGCCCGGCCGACTCAAAATCAATCGGGACTGGCCGTTCGGCGGTTTACCGTCTCGTCGATCAAAACCGGCTCGACTTCCGCGCCTCGATCGTATCCTTCCATGTCGTTCCCCGATCTCAGCGGCGAGGGGGAACCCGACGCTTCCGGTCCGATTCCGCCTTCCGCCCCCCGTCCGGTCGAAGATAAAAACGTGATATGGACGCCCAAAAAAGAGGGAACCGGCGCCGACGGCTCGCGGTCGGGCGGGACGATCCTCGAAGTGAACCAGCTCCGCAAAGGGTACGTGAAAGGGAAGAATCTGATCCCGGTCCTCAACGGGGTCGATATTCAGGTTCGGGACGGCGAATTCCTGGCGGTTGTCGGTCAGAGCGGGTCGGGCAAGAGTACCCTCCTCCACCTGATGGGGACGCTCGACGTGCCCGATTCGGGAACCGTCCATTTCGACGGGCAGCGGATCGACAACCTGCCGAGCCGCCGCCGCGACTTTCTGCGGAACCATTATATCGGGATGATCTTTCAGTTCTATCATCTGATCCCCGAAATGAGCATGCTCGAAAACGTTCTCGCGCCGATGATGGTGCGCGAATCCCTCTTCGGATACCTCCGCCGCCGCCGTCAGTACGCCGAGCAGGCGAAAGAGCTCCTGAACCTGGTCGGGCTTTCGCACCGAATCAGGCACCGGCCGAACGAACTTTCGGGCGGGGAGATGCAGCGCACCTCGATCGCCCGCGCCCTGATCACCAATCCGCGCGTCTTGTTGGCCGACGAACCGACCGGAAACCTCGACTCGAAGACGACGGTCGAGATTATTAAACTGCTCCGGTCCTTGAACGCCGAGAAGAAACTCACTATAATTATGGTAACCCACGATATGGAACAGGCTCGGGACGCTGACCGGGTTGTCCGCCTTGTCGACGGTCAGGTTGTGGAGAGTTTCTTAACCGGCGTTTGACGGTTTTACGGTATTCATATGTATGTTCGGAGGTAGTTTTATGTCATCGAAGATTTGGCTCGATAAAGGACTCGTCAACGAAGAAGACGCGAAAGTCAGCGTGTTTGACCACGCTCTCCTTTACGGCGACGGAGTTTTCGAAGGGATGCGGAGTTATTCAAAGAAGGTTTTCCGGCTCAAGGAACACCTTGACCGGCTCTGGGAATCGGCTCACTCCCTCTGCATCGAGATCCCGATGACCAAAGAAGAAATGGCCGACGCGGTTTACGAGACGCTCAAGGCGAACGATATCGTTGACGGCTATATCCGCCTGGTCGTGACCCGCGGGAACGGCACGCTCGGTCTGGACGCTCACCTCTGCACCAATCCGCAGGTGATCATTATCGCCCGCGGCCTTTCCCTCTATTCCGAAGAGCTCTATCAGAACGGCATGAAGCTGGTGACCGCCAGTACGATTCGGATGCCTTCCTTCTCGATGAGTACCCGCGTTAAGTCGCTCAACTACCTGAACAATATCCTTGCCAAGATGGAAGCCTACCGCGCCGGTTGCGAAGAGGTTCTTCTTCTGAACCACCGGGGCAACGTCGCCGAATGTTCCGGCGACAACATCTTCATCGTCCGCAAGGGCGTCCTGCTGACTCCTCCCCTCGACGCGTGCATTCTGGAAGGGATCACGCGCAACGCGGTCCTGGAAGTCGCCGCCGAGCTCGGAATCGAAGCGAAACAGCAGAACTTCACCCGCCACGACGTCTACGTCGCCGAAGAATGCTTCCTGACCGGCAGCGCCGCCGAGGTGATCCCGGTTACGGAACTCGACGGCCGGGTGATCGGCAGCGGCAAGGCGGGCCCGATCACAACCAAAATCCTCGCGGCGTACCGCGAACTTGTCCGTAAGTGAGGTCCCCCCGATGAAACCGACCGAAGGAGAACCGTCGCGCGACATTCTCGAGTGCTTCGAGAATCCGTGTCCGGCCCGTGACTTTGTCATTGAACACGTCTGTCCCGAATTTACGTCGGTCTGCCCGAAAACCGGGCAGCCCGATTACGGGACGCTTACGTTCCGTTATATTCCCGCCGCCAAATGTGTGGAACTCAAAAGCCTGAAACTCTACCTTCAGAAGTTCCGTAACCAGGGGATCTTCTACGAGGCGGTGACGAACCGCATTCTCGACGATATGGTCGCGGTGCTCAATCCGAAATACATGCGCCTGACCGCGGAGTTCACTCCCCGCGGCGGGATCCACAGCATTATCACCGCCGAATACAAAAGCGAAGAAGGAGAAACCGACTCGTGAAAACCCGCATACTTTCCATCGCCGCGTTTCTGCTGATTCTGGGCGCGGCCGCGCTGGTCCGCGCCGAAGAGCTGCGCGTGATGTCGTACAACGTCTGGCTCGCCCCGACGCCCGAAAGCAACGACTGGCCCGCACGGCGCGACAATCTGGTCGCCGACATTCGGGCGACCGATCCCGATCTGTTCGGCCTGCAGGAGGCGTACAAGCATCAGCTCGACTACATCATGGCGGCGCTTGAGAAGTACTCCTATGTCGGAGTCGGCCGGGACGACGGCGCCGAAGGGGGAGAGTTTTGCCCCGTCCTCTTTAAGACCGAAAAATTCGATCTTCTCGATTCCGGTACCTTCTGGCTGAGCGAAACGCCCGACGTCCCCGGCAAAAAAGGGTGGGACGCGGCGTGCAACCGCGTCGTCTCGTGGGCAAAGCTCCGCGACAAGACGAGCGGCCGCGTTCTGGTCTATGCCAACACCCATTTCGACCATATCAGCGAACTGGCGCGGGGTGAAAGCTCGAAACTGATTCTCAAGTTCAAAGAGGAAAAGGCGAAAGGCCTGCCGTTCATCATCACCGGCGATTTCAACTCGGTCGATACCGACGCCGCCTACAAGACGATCGTCGCCGGTCTGCGCGACGCGCGCAAGGCCGCCCGCGTCGCCCGCGGGGGCGTGCGGACCTGGCCCGCCGAAAAGCCGGTCAAAAAGGGGGAGAATGTGATCGACTACATCTTTCTCACCGGCGATTTTACCGTCGAGACGTTTGACATTCACTCCGATCCGCCGCAGAGCGATCCGCTTCCTTCCGACCACTACTCGATCGACGCGCTTCTGACCTGGTAAACACGGTTTCGGGAGCCGTCTCAGGGTATCGGTTCCTTTCGAGAGGTCCTTTCCCCCCCGTTCCCGACTCGGCTGCCGGTAAGAGGGAGGGAAGGGACCTGTTTTTTGTACAGGTCCCGGACGTGTTCTTCCGTGCCGTTTCGGCTCCTCCTGCCGCCCCGGAATAGAGTCCCGGTTTTTTGTTTCCCGTGCCAATGACCGCGGATTTATCATTTGAAAAATTTCTTTTTCCTCGGCTTGAACCGTTGACGGTCCTTGGGGAATCAGGTATTCTGGAAACAGTGTGAACGTGTCGGCCGGCTGTTTGCGGATTATTTGAAAAACAGGTCGCGATGATGATGTCTTCCCGTTCCGGACCATTCGCTTTTCGGCGCCGCTCCGATCTTTCGGGGTACCGGGGGACTCTCCGTCTCTTTGTCAATTTCGTTTCTTTGCCGTTTCGCCGGCGTGACCCCGCCGTCGTATAGCGGTACCGTATGGCGGAATCGGCCCGCCGAAATGCCCGTTACACTCGACCATTTGTGATGAAACGGTATGAGGACAGAAAGAGAACAGGTGAACCGATTCCAAGAGGAATGGCAATTCAGCAGAAAATGACAGGCTTGAAAATGGGATATAAGGTAAAGGCGTTTTTGTTGCTCTCTGTTGTGATAGCGGCTCTCTTTTCTCCGTGCGGTCCCGCGTTCTGTTCGGAAGATGCGGAATACGGAGAGTTTTATTCCGCCGTAAACGGCGCGTGGGCGGACTACATCAGCGGTCTTTCGCGAATGGAGTGCACCGTCGTTCTGACCGGATCTTATCCCCCCAGACCGGAATTCAAGACGGAAATCACCGTCGTATTCGATTTCCCGTATTGCGCCGTGGAAAATAAGGAGAACGGCGTAATCAAAAGTGTTTCCTGCTTCGGCAGGAAGTACAGCTTCAGATTGGATCGTAATGCCGAAACGGGCTCCTATGAGATCACGAATCTGCAGCAGAACAAAAAAGGCGCGGGTTCGAGTCTTTGGAACGATCTGTTTTTTGCGGAAGCCGATCCGGAGGACCCTTGGAGCAGGAATTGGAGGGTTTACGGAGGGGGATCGTTAAGATATCTAATCGGCGAAGCTCTGGTGATGTGGGGGGACCTGACCCTGCCGCGGCTGCTCCGGCGTGAGGGCTTCTCCATCGAAGGCTTTTCGGATGACGGGGAGAAGATCCGCGTGGACTACAAACTGGAACCGGAAGAGTCTTTCAGCGGGGATCCGGAACACCTTATGACCCCCGAACGGTCGGGACACTTCGTTCTGTCCAAGGAGACGCTCCTGCCCGAATCCGTGGAATTTTCTTTCGGTCCGGAGAATGAACTGCAATACTCGCTGAGCTGCGAATACGAGT
>JAGCAH010000225.1 GCA_017652805.1 Thermoguttaceae bacterium
GGCCGGACCTTGCCGCATGAAAAAGAAACGGAATCGCCAGGAAGAAGGAACGTAATAGCCGCGTATGGGAGGGGACGCCGTGATAATTCGCAGACGCTGTCAGGCGATCAAAGGAAAGGACAGGCATCAAAATGGCTAAGAAAAGCTCCGCCAAACCCGCGAAAGTCTTTTTCACCGATTTCCGAACCGGATACCAGGGAGAAAATCTTCCCGCGAAACTGAAAAGACTGGCACGGAAAGCGGGTCTGGATAAGATCGACATGAACGAGAAGTTCGTCGCGATCAAGATGCATTTCGGAGAGCTCGGCAATATCAGTTATCTTCGCCCCAATTACGCAAAGGCGATCGTCGACCTGGTCAAAGAGCTCGGCGGCAAGCCGTTTCTGACCGACTGCAACACAATGTATCCCGGCTCCCGAAAAAACGCGCTGGAACACTTGGAGTGCGCGTGGGAAAACGGGTTTACCCCACTCACCGTCGGCTGTCCCGTCATTATTGGGGACGGCCTGAAAGGAACCGATGATGTCGTCGTGCCTCTGGAAGGTTGTGTGTACACTCATGAGGCCCGTATCGGCCGGGCGGTGATGGACGCCGACGTCTTTATCAGTCTGACGCATTTCAAGGGGCATGAACTGACCGGATTCGGCGGTACGATTAAGAACATCGGAATGGGATGCGGGTCCCGTGCAGGAAAGAAGGACCAGCATTCCTGCGGAAAACCGAGAATCGATCCCGAAAAGTGCAAAGGATGCAAACGATGCCGGAAGGAGTGCGCCAACGACGGTCTGGTCTACGACGAGAACCGCCGAAAGATGCGCGTGGACGAAACCCACTGCGTCGGCTGCGGCCGCTGTCTGGGCGCGTGTAACTTTGACGCGATCGATTTTGTTCTGGATCAGGCGGTCGCCGTGCTGAACGCGAAAATGTCGGAATACACCAAAGCGGTGGTCAGCGGGCGCGACGCGTTCCACATCTCGCTGATCGTCGACGTCTCTCCCTACTGCGACTGCCACGGCGAAAACGACGCGCCGATCCTGCCGAATATCGGAATGTTCGCTTCGTTTGATCCGGTCGCGCTCGACCAGGCGTGCGCCGACGCCTGTCTCAGGGCGAAACCGCTCTCCAACTCGGTGCTGACCGACAACCTCGCCTCGAAAGGCTTTGTCGATTATCACGACCACTTTAAGAATACGACCCCCGAATCGGAATGGGAAACACAACTCATCCACGGCGAAAAGATCGGACTCGGGACCCGAAAGTATGAGCTGATCACGATGAAGTGACCGGCAAACGTCAAGAGAGACGGGTCAAAAAACCGACCTCGCGTACGGGCGGAATTCACCCGGGTCGCGGCTCGGAATCGCTTTCTGACGAAATACGTATCGCGCCCTCTATTCCCATTCGACCGTTCCGGGCGGTTTGGACGTGATATCGTAGACGACCCGGTTGACCTGATCGACCTCGTTGATAATCCGGTTTGAAATACGGCCGAGAAGATCGTACGGAACCTTCGCCCAGTCGGCGGTCATAAAGTCGTCGGTGGTGACCGCACGAATGGCGATCTGTTCGGCGTAGGTTCGGTGATCCCCCATGACACCGACCGTCCTGACTCCGGGAAGGATCGCGAAGAACTGCGCCGTTTCCCGTTCGTAGCCGGACTTTTTCATCTCGTCCCGAAGGACCGCGTCCGCTTCCTGCAAGATGGCAACGCGCTCGGCGGTCACCTCTCCGATCACGCGAACGCCGAGCCCGGGTCCGGGGAACGGCTGACGCCAGACCAGATCTTCGGGCAGGCCGAGTTGCAGACCGACCCGGCGAACTTCGTCTTTAAAGAGAAGACAGAGCGGTTCAATCACGCCCAGGAACCGAATATCTTTCGGCTTTTTAACCTCATTATGGTGCGTCTTGATCGTCTGCGCATGGCCGCTGCCGCTTTCAATAAAATCCGGATAGATCGTTCCCTGGGCAAAAAAACCGTTCTCGTGGTTTTCGCGGACGTTATCCCAGAAAACCCGGTAAAACTCCTCCCCGATCGCCTTTCGTTTATCTTCCGGATCGATAAGCCCCTTGAGACGGAAGAAAAACTGATCTGCCGCGTTGATGCGGACGAAGTTCATGTCGAAAAGGGACGTGAACGTTCGTTCGACGAAATCCCCTTCCCCTTTCCGCATCAGGCCGTGATCCACAAAGACACACGTCAGCTGTTTACCGATGGCGCGGGAAAGGAGCGCGGCGGCGACACTCGAATCGACCCCGCCCGAAAGGCCGAGGACGACGGGATGACCGCCGATCCGCTCGCGGAGCGAGACAACGGTCTCTTCAACGAAATCGTCCATTTTCCAGTCGCCGACGCAGCGGCATATCTCAAAGAGGAAATTTTTCAGGAGCGCCGTACCGAACGTTGTATGACTGACTTCAGGATGGAACTGAACGGCGTAAAGGCGAAGTTCGTCGTTTTCCATCGCGGCGCAGGGACAGCCGACGGTCGACGCGGTCACCTCAAAACCGGCGGGAACTTCGGAAATAAAGTCGGTATGGCTCATCCAGCAGACGCTCTCCTGCGGAATTTCTTTCCAGAGTCGGCTCTGCGGTTTTCGAATGGCGATCTCGGTGCGGCCGTATTCCCCGACCGGGGCGTGCGCGATCTTGCCCCCCTTCATATAGGCCATGAGCTGGGCGCCGTAGCAGATGCCGAGAATCGGGATCCCGGCTTCGAGAACCTCGGCGGCGTAATGCGGGGAACTTTCGAGATAGACGCTGTTCGGGCCGCCGGTGAAGATGATCCCTTTCGGATTCATCGCTTTCAGTTCCGAAAATGGAACGGTATAGGGAATCACTTCGGCGTAAACGTTCAGATCCCGGACGCGTCGGGCGATCAGCTGGTTATACTGACCGCCGAAGTCGAGGACGACAATCAATTCTTTTTTCATCTTCTTGAAATCCGGCTGATCCTTTCTGTTTTTCCCTTACGCTTTACGGCTCTGAAACGCCACCGCCGCCTGAATCAGACCCCGAAAGACCGGATGCGCCCGATTCGGCCTCGACTTGAATTCGGGATGGGCCTGGGTTCCGACGAAAAAAGGATGATCTTTCAGTTCGATCATCTCAACAATCCGGTTGTCGGGGGAGACACCCGAAAGAATCATTCCCGCGTTCTGCAGAGCCTCGCGGAAATCGTTGTTGACTTCGTAGCGGTGACGGTGCCGTTCGGAGATGTTTTCCCTGCCGTATAACAGATATGCGATCGAATCTTTCCGCAGTACGCAGGGATAGGCGCCCAGGCGCATCGTGCCGCCGAGATCGGTCACCGCTTTCTGTTCCGGCATCAGGTCAATCACCGGATAGGGGGTCGCGGGCTCGAATTCCGTGCTGTTCGCGTCGGGGAGCCGGAGCACATTTCGGGCGAAATCGACGATCGCCATCTGCATCCCCAGACAGATCCCCAGATAAGGAATCTTCTTGGCGCGGGCACAGGTCGCCGCGTAGATAATTCCTTCAATCCCCCGTCCGCCGAATCCGCCGGGAACGATGACCGCGTCGACGCCTTCGAAAACGGTTTCCGCGGTTTCTTCGCTCAGATCTTCGGACTCGATCCATTTGATTTTGACTTCGGCCCGGTTGGCGATCCCTCCGTGTTTCAAAGCTTCCACGACCGAAAGATAGGAGTCGTGGAGTTCGGTGTATTTCCCGACAAGTCCGACCGTCACCTTTTTTTCCGGATGGTGAAGGATTCGCGACAGGTTCTCCCATTCGCTCAGATCCGGCTCGGGAGATTCCAGACGGAGGCAGGAAAGAACGCGCTCGGCGAGATGTTCCTTTTCCATGGCGAGCGGGACTTCATACAGGTATTCGATATCCCGGTTCTCGAGAACATTTTCGGGCGGAACGTTACAGGAAAGCGCGATCTTATCTTTCATTCCGTCCGGGAGCGGCCGTCCCGTGCGGCAGATCAGGATATCGGGCTGAATCCCGAACGCCTGTAAGCGTTTGACGCTCATCTGAGTCGGCTTCGTCTTGAGTTCTCCCGACACGTCCAGATACGGGATCAGGGTGACGTGGATCATAATGACGTTCTCACGTCCTCTTTCCCACTGGAACTGGCGGATCGCTTCGAGGAACGGCTGGCTTTCTATATCGCCGACCGTCCCGCCGACTTCGATGATGGCGATTGTGTGATCGTCGGGCTCGTCCTTTTCGGCGCCGTAGAAACGGGATTTGATCTCGTTGGTGATGTGGGGAATGACCTGGACGGTTCCGCCGCCGTAATCACCGTGGCGCTCTTTATTTAAGACGGTCCAATAAACCTTTCCCGAGGTGACGTTGGCGTTCTGATCGAGGCTTTCGTCAATGAAGCGCTCGTAATGCCCGAGATCGAGATCCGTCTCCGTTCCGTCGTCGGTAACAAAGACCTCCCCGTGCTGAATCGGATTCATCGTTCCGGGGTCGATGTTGATGTAGGGATCGAACTTCTGCATCGTGACGCGGAACCCTCTCGCTTTCAGAAGGCGTCCGAGCGATGCGGCGGTAATCCCCTTCCCGAGTCCGGAAACAACACCTCCGGTCACAAAAACATACTTCATGCCGCCACCTTCCATTCCGTTTCGTACACTTTTAACAAAAAGAGGTGACAGACCGATCGGGTATGATTTATCCCCGGCGAGACCGTCACCGAAAAGAACATTTTAGCATAAACCGTTCCGGTGTAAAGATTGGCGAGCCGAATTCTTTTGCGATCGGCCTGCCGCCGCGATGAGACGACGGCGAAAAAAACTCTTTCCCTCATTGATTGACAACGGGCTCGGCGCTACGATAAAGGGATGCGGCGGTCCGAGCGGAAACAAACTCTTTTTTCCTGGGGCGGAAAAACAGACTTCCACCGCAGGAAAAAAGAGAGCGGAGCGGTGAAACACCCCGATTCCGAAATAAGAAACTCTTAATTCGTTATGATTTACGGAGATAGTTATGTACGGTGCGATCATCGGAGATATAGTCGGCGCCCCCTACGAATTCGACCGCGGGGACAAAACCAAAGATTTTCCGCTCTTCATCGAAGAGTCGCAGTTTACCGACGATTCGGTGATGACCCTCGCGGTAGCCGAGGCGCTGCTGGATTCCGCCGGCGCATCGAAGGATGTCGTCGAGGCGAACCTGATTCAATCGATCCAAAAATGGGGAAAGCGGTATCCGAACGCCGGATACGGGGGAATGTTCTCCTCGTGGCTGCGTGCGAAAAAACCAAAGCCGTACGGTAGTTTCGGAAACGGTTCGGCAATGCGGGTCTCCTCCGTCGGCTGGCTATACAAAACCATGGAAGAGACGCGGACAGTGGCCGGTTGGACCGCCGAGGTCTCGCACAATCATCCCGAGGGGGTCAAAGGGGCCGAGGCGACGGCAAGCGTAATCTTTTTGGCGCGGACCGGCGCGAAAAAGTCCGAGATCAAACAATACGTCATTGACGAGTTTCACTATGACCTGTCGAGAACCTGTGACGAAATCAGGCCGACCTATCATCACAACGAGACGTGTCAGAAAACCGTTCCCGAAGCGATCACCGCGTTTTTGGAAGGGAACGATTTTGAGGACGTCATTCGCACCGCGGTGTCGTTGGGCGGAGACTGCGATACACTGACATGCATCTCTGGAAGCATTGCCGAGGCATATTACGGCGTGCCGGACAGCATCAGGACCGAATGCCGCCGTCGTCTTTCGGACGACCTGAAAAGCGTGCTGGACCGCTTTTGGGATGAAGATCGTCGGCGATGAGGATTCATATCGAGATTTCTGGATCGGATATTGTCCGATCTGAAACACACAGTGAGGTATGTGCACGAAAAAACCCTTCCCGGCGCAGGCCGGAAAGGGCGTGTTTCAAAAGGTCATATCCCCGGCGCGATTCGAACGCGCGACCTACGGTTTAGGAAACCGTCGCTCTATCCCCTGAGCTACGGGGACGTTTCCGAAAGTCCGGCAGACCGCGCGCGGCTCGGGCGCCCGATCACGGCACGAAGACGCGGCCGGTCAGCTTCTTGAACGCCTCAATGTACTTCTCGCGCGTCTTCTCGACGATATCTTCGGGAAGCGCCGGCGGAGTCGTTTTGCGATCCCAGTCGGAGGCGAGAAGCCAGTTGCGAACGAACTGCTTGTCGAACGAGTCCTGATCGCGCCCCGGTTCGTAGTTGGCCGACGGCCAGAAACGGGAGGAGTCGGGAGTCAGCACTTCGTCGGCGAGAACAATTTCGCCGTCGAGAACGCCGAACTCGAATTTGGTGTCGGCGATGATGATTCCCCGTTTCGCGGCGTAATCGCTGCCGCGGGTGAAGATGTCGAGCGCGCGGTCGCGGAGCGTTTCAGAGATTTCTTTGCCGACCAGGTCGACCATCTTTTCAAACGAGATGTTTTCGTCGTGTCCCTCTTCGGCTTTCGTCGACGGGGTGAAGATCGGTTCGGGAAGCTTTTCGCACTGCCGAAGTCCGGCGGGAAGAGAAACGCCGCAGACGGTCTGCGATTTCTGATATTCCTTCCACCCCGACCCGGCCAGGTAGCCGCGGACGACGCACTCAATCGGGACGATCTTCGCCTTCTTGCAAAGGGTCGAACGCCCGCGGAACTGTTCGCGGTCGGTCCCTTCGGGAAGCGGCATTTTATCGACGTCGGAGGTGATGAAATGGTTCGGCACCTCAAGGCGGTCGAACCAGAATTCCGCGGTCTGGTTTAAAATTTTCCCCTTGTCGGGAATCCCGGTCGGAAGAACGAAATCAAACGCGCTCAGGCGGTCGGTACTGACCAAAAGGAGCGTATCGCCGAAATCATAGATATCGCGAACCTTTCCCCGTTTGGGAGTCATTCCGGGAATGGACGTTGAACGAATCGCTTTGGAAAGCATAGGAAAACCTTCCTTTTACCATAAAGTCAGATCGGTTTCGAGATCGACGCCGGAACGCTCACGCACCTGAGTCTGAATCAGGTGAATCAGCCGATGGACGTCGTCGGTCGAGCATTCCGGTTCGATCAGAACAAAGTTGGAGTTCCTCTCGCAGATGACCGCGCCGCCGATACGGGTTCCTTTCAGGCCGGCGTCGTCGATCAGCTCCGATGCGGCGCTCCCCGAAGGATCTTTGAAAAGGCGCCCCGCCCCCTGGTAGCCGAACGGCTGATTCTTTTTACGGAGGATCCAGATCTTCTGGAGTCGGCGGGTCAGTTCTTCCGGCTCTTCGGTCTGAAGGCGGAACCGGCACGCGGTGATCACGGCATCGGCCAACGGGTCGTTCCCCTCAGAGAAGTCAAGGTCGGCGGCGGAAAGATCGGCGGCCTGACCGTCGAGACGAACGATATGAACCGATTCAAGCCACTGGGCGATATCGCCGTCCGAGGTCGAGATGTTGTTCCGTACCGCCCCGCCGACGGTTCCGGGAATCCCAATCAGACCTTCCAGACCGGTCAGACCCGCATAGACCGCGCTGGTTATAATGCGTCCCAGTTTGGCGCCGGTGCCGGCCGAGACGGTTTCGGACGCCGGGTCGGGATTGATCGAGCAGAAGGCGGGCGCGGTCAGGCGGACAACCATTCCGGGAACGCCCGAATCGGAGACGAGAACGTTCGTCCCGGTCCCGAGAAAACGGGTCTCCACCCCTTCCCGACTCGCGGTCTGAAGGAGGTCGGCAAGCTCTTCTTCATTGCGCGGTTCGGCGAAATACTCGACCTGCCCACCCAGCTGGAGCCATGTGTGCATCGCCAGAGGAACGGACGTCCGAAGAATCTGTTTGAATCGGGTAAAATTTTTCATCGCAATGTCTGAAGGGGATATCCGGGGACTTGACCAAAAGAAATGGGAATAACCCCGACTGGAATCGAACCAGCAACCTTCGGCTTCGGAGGCCGACGCTCTATCCAATTGAGCTACGGGATCACTGTAAACAAAAAAGCCCGTGATCGTCTCACGGGGCTTGGAGTGCGGGAAAGAGGACTTGAAC
>JAGCAH010000226.1 GCA_017652805.1 Thermoguttaceae bacterium
AATTGGGAAATTGCCTATTTTAACTTTTGGCCGCTGTGCGGAGGAGAACCCTGATATATATGATATATAAGGGAGGGAAAAGAAAACCTCGGAGCTTCATTCACCGAAAAGGGGGCTAAAAGCCCCCCTCCAAAAGGGCTGAAAAGACCGGATCGAAAAGGAAAATCGGCGGAAACCGCACGCCGCCGTGCATAAAAAAACGGAGCCGTTCGGCTCCGTTTTTCGTGACTTCGCGATTCAGACACGCTCTTTTACCCGATTACCGGTATTTGGTCGGTTGGCGGAAGAGAGGCGAGAAAGGACCGTTCACCGAACCGTCATTGAAGTCGAGCCACCAGTAGCCGTCGTGCCATTCCATCGTTACCTTACGCCACCCGAGCGGAACCTGCGGATAGGGGTAGAAGGGGCCGATATAGGGGAACGCACTGGCGGCATACTGTTTCGGATACCCGACCTGCGAGTAGTTCGGATAGTCGGCCGTGGTCGGCCAGGCGTAGTTCGGCAGATTCGGTTCGCCGTTCTGACCGTTCCGACCCGCGGCAACCGGAACCCCCTGCGGCGCGCCGTAGTTGTTCTGGGCATAGATCACCTGGTTGGGCGCCGGAGCGAAACCGGAAGAACTATAGCCGTTCTCCTGCGGCGCGGGAGCCGTGGCGTATCCGCCGTCGAACCGGAGATTTCCCTGCCCCGGACCGGGCTGATAGGCCGAGTCGGACGAAAGAGGCGCGTTCTGAATCGGCGCGGTTTCGAGCGAACTGTTCATGCTGAACTCGCCGGCGACCTGTGAAATCGATCCTCCGGTGATCGACATGGCGCTGTTTTCAAAATCCTGCGGCAGAGGCGCGCCGGTCTGCATCATTTGACCGGATCCCCGCGCCGGAACCTCATCGGAACGGATGAATTCGGGAATCATCACATTTCCGGCGGTGGGAACGGCGGGGAGAACCTGTGAAGACGCAACGGCCGATTCGACACTCCCGGCAGTCCCGCCCAATTCGGGAACGACCCGAATCGAATCGGCCGAAACCGACTTAACCCCCGGGGATTGTCTCACCATCTGGGTGATGCGCTGGCGCTCCATCGCCGAGCCGACTTCACCCCGAAGGCGGACGCTTCCGTCCTTATAGGCAACCTCGACCGTATACTGAGGAAACGCCGCGCCAATCGTTTTCGCAATGCGGTTTGCCTCTTCCTGATTTCCACCAAAAGCGAGCGGGACGCACACCGCCGTCATTGCGATTAATGCCGTTGCAAACAAACGCCGCATTTTGAAATCCTCCAAATCCGTTTGGTTCGAGTAATTGTCATCCTGACGTATCTCCGGCAAGGAGTTACCAGACTCATTTTCGGCAAAGTTTAATTCGGAACAAGAGCTTTTTTGCGGTTTTACCGATATTTCGGAAAATCGGGAGTGAAGATGGGAAGTTTAAAAGGGAGTTTAACGGGGTCTCTTTCAAAGACCGCCGGACGGCTCTTTCGGCGATTCCTCCTTCCCCTCGGGCGGTACGCGCTTCTTGATACCGCAAACCGATTCAGATAAAATGGAGAAGAAAAGGAAGAAAAGAAGGGCCGCGTCAAGACGTCCCGGATTCCGATTGTCCGTTTTGCGGTTGCGTTTCCTCACAAATGCAGTAAGGAGAATATTGCCCATGTTGAAAAAGATCATTCGAACCGCGGCGCTCATTCTTTTTGCCGCGGCGCTTCAGGCTCAGGAAGACGGCCGCGTCTTTGAAGAAGTCCCCTTCAACGACGTTCATACCGCCGACAGTTTCTGGGCGCCCCGCATCAAGACGAATGCCGAAGTTTCGGCGGCGCACAACATCGACTGGTGTGAAAACCAGACCGGCCGGATTCAGAACTATAAGGTCGCCGCCGGCGCCGAGGGGGATTTTCAGGGGATCTACTTCGACGATTCCGACGTCTATAAAGTGATCGAGGGACTCGCCTACACCCTGGCCGAGGAGCCGAACCCGACGATCGAGGCGAAGGCGAAAGAGTGGATCGACCTGATCAGCGCCGCCCAGCAGGAGGACGGCTACCTGATGTGCTGGTACATCATTCGTGAGCCGGATCAAAAATGGACCAACCTGGCGAACATGCACGAACTGTACTGCGCCGGCCATATGGCCGAGGCGGCGGTCGCCATGGCTCGCGCGACGGGGGACGAAACGTTCCTCAACACCAACCGCCGTCTGATGGATCTGATCTGCAAACGGTACGGTCCGGGACCGGATCAGCTGCGGAACGTGGCGGGACATCCGGAAATCGAGCTGGCGCTGGTCAAGCTCTATCAATACACCGGCGATAAGAAATATCTGGAAGAGGCAAAATTCTTTATCGACTGCCGCGGCGTGGCCGAAGGGCGGGAAAAAGGCCTCTACGGCGATTACTGCCAAGATCACATGCCGCTTCGCGAGCAGTCCGAAATCTTCGGACACGCGGTTCGCGCGATGTATCTCTACTCCGGAGCGACCGACGTGGCGGGTTACTACCACGACGGCGCGCTGATGGCGGCGATGAACCGTCTGTGGGACAACGTCACCCTGACCAAAATGTATATCACCGGCGGGATCGGTTCGGACGCTTCGAACGAAGGGTTCCGCGGCGAGTTCTTCCTGCCGAACAAAACGGCGTATTGCGAGACGTGCGCGTCGATCGGTCTGACCCTCTGGGCGCACCGGATGAACCTGGCGACCGGCGAGGCGCGGTTCGCCGACGTGATGGAACGGGTTCTCTACAACGGCGTGATCGCGGGTTACGCGCTCTCGGGCAACGGCTACTTCTATGTGAACCCCCTGGAATCGGACGGGGGGCACCACCGCAGTCCCTTCTTCGGCTGCGCCTGCTGCCCGACGAACGTGATCCGCCTGATCGCTTCGATGCCGGGCTACGTCTACGCGACCTCTTTTTCCGAGGAAGCGAAAGCCGCCGGCGCCAACGAGCCTGACACGCTGGTCGTCAACCTCTTCGTGCAGGGAACCGCCAAGGTCAAGCTGGCCGGAAAAGAGTATACCGTGGAACAGAAAACGGACTATCCCTACGGCGGCGTCGTCGAAATCAGCGTCCGGTCCAACGACACGAGCGCTCCCTCGAGGGTCAACCTGTTGGTTCGTCAGCCGGGGAAAGGACAATACCTTTCGAGACAGCTGACCTTCGACGCCGGTCAGGCCGAATCGAAAGCCGCCTTCGGATTCGACATGACCCCGCGCCGAATGATCGCCAATCCGAAAGTCGAGGCGGACCGCGGCCAGATCGCGATTCTGCGCGGACCGCTCGTCTACTGCTTCGAAGAGTGTGACAATCCCGACGTTCCGCTCGACGAGATCGTCCTTCCCCGCTATCCCTTCTTCCGCGAACAGGTCGAAAAGAACTATATCGCCGCCGCCTCGGAGGACGACCCGACCGCGGGGCTGGCCGACCGCGACACGGTTGTGATCACCACCAAGACCTGCGACAACAAGACAGTCAAGGCGATCCCCTACGCGCTGTGGGACAACCGTTCGGCGGGAAAGATGCGCGTCTGGGTCAGTCAGGACGGTATGGAACCGGA
>JAGCAH010000023.1 GCA_017652805.1 Thermoguttaceae bacterium
GAATCCGCGGCGGCGGACAATTTCAATTTCGGGAAAACCGATTCCCGTCGCCGCCCCTTCGGAACGCCGAGGATTTCGCGACCTAACACGTTTGTCTCAAAAAAGAGACTTCGGACAATCAAGCCGTTATACCCGGAATAAGGAGACGCAAAATGAGACTTCGAAAAGAGATGTTTTGGATTGTTTCGCTAATGTTGTCGGCGCTTTGCTGTTCCGTTTCTTCTCTCGCGTTCTGTTCGGATGAAGAACGATACGGCGATTTTTACAAAGAGGCGAACGAAAAATGGGCGGACTACCTCAACGATACTTCAAGGATGGAATGTTCGCTCGTTATCACCACATCATACCCTCCGAAACCCGAATCCAAGGGGGAACTGACTATCGTATTCGATTACCCGTATTTCGCCATTGAAAGGAAGGAAAACGGGGTCATCAAATACGTTTCGTGCCTGGGCGAGGATTACGGTTTCAAATTAAACCGCAATCCCGAAACGGACTCTCTTGAGATTCTCAATCTTCAGAAAGACAAACTCGACGCCAGTCCCCAGGACTGGAAAGAGAGCTTTTTTTCGCTGTCCTTTCTGCACAATGATTGGTTAGTCGAAACGGGACCTCAGATGAGATACTACCTCGGTCAGGAATTCATCTTATGGGGGTTCGTGGCCCTGCCGCAATTACTGCAGCACGAGGACTTCTCCATCGAAAGTCTTTCAAGCGACGCGGAAAAGATTTACGTCGATTACAAACTCGAACCGAAAGATCCGTTCAATTCGATCCCCGTCCGGTCGGGCAGCTTTGTTTTGTTTCGGGATTCCTACCTTGTCGAATCCGCGAAATTCCTCCTCGTTCTTAAGGGGGAAGAATTTCCATACTCGCTAAACTGCGAATACGAGTCCGTAGACGGTAATAGTATTCTGAAAAAAAAGACGGTGGTCGCCGAAATAACGAATGGCGAAAGTCTCGCCGCGCATAAGACGATATTCGAATACAACGACATCAAACGCGAAAAGCAGCCTTCCTCACGCTTTCGTCTCTCTTACTACGGTCTGCCCGAACCATAATCGAAAAGCGCTGCCCCCGCGCCGCGTTTTGTTTCCCTTAGCTCGGCGGCGCGCGTCTTCCTCAAAAGAACAAAAGGGGATCCGAACGCCGCCGTCCGCGAAGCGGTACAAAAGCCGTAAAGAGATCGACAGCGGCGGGAAACGAAACGGAGACGGACCGGTTCGAAATCGAACCGGTCCGATTTTCTCTGTAAACCCGGGGCACCTTTCCGGCGGCGCGTCACTTATTGTAGGAGGCGATATCGAGATAGGTCAGGATACACGCCGCGACCAGGAGGATCCAGGAAAGGAGGAGAATCAGCGCGTAGACATCGAGCCGTTTCGGCGTGATCACCCGGGGCTTCGGGGGCTGAGGTTCGACCGGCTCGGACTCGGACGGGTTGTCTCCGCCGCCCTCGGCGGCGGCGCCCTCACCGGAGGGATCCGGCTTCCCCTTCTTCCGCTTGGCCTTCTTTTCCTTTTTCGGCTTCGGCTCTTTCGGGGCCTTCGCCTTCTTCTCTTTCTTCGGCTTTTCCGCCTTCGATTTATTCGAACTTAGAAACGACATCGTCCCCCTCCTTGATCGTCCCCTGACGGAATTCGGGAAGAACACGGCAGACGGCGCGATGAGGTTCAACCGTTACGACTTCGATTTTTCCGAGATAGGAGTCACCCCGCGCGACGCTCAGGCGGTGCCCCGGTTTGAGGCCGTCATCCGACCCGAGCGTGATCATGACCAGACCGCGCGGCCCTTCCTGAACGGCTTGGATCGTTCCTTTGACCTGGAACGGGAGATTCTGATCGTACAGTTCGGGGGTCGGTTCCAGACCGTTCATGTTCAGAACCGTCTTTGCCCTGTCGAACTCCTGGGTCAGTTCCAGGTTCTTCTGTTCGAGGTCGCCGCGGATCGAGGCCAGTTCGTGCAGACGGTTGACGGCGGTCGCCAGTTCCTGAAGGTAGTCGGCGCGCTGGGTCTGTGTGGCGGCCAGATCGTCGGTCATCGTCTTTAACGTGTCCTGGTAATCCTTGATGGCGGCGTTGTTCGCCGCGATCACGTCAAGGCGCTGCTGGAGGTCTTTCTCGGTCTGCTGTTCCCGTTCGGTGAGGGTGTCGTTCTGAACCTGGAGATCCTGCACCACGTCGTGAAGGGCGCCGATCGTCGCTTCGTAAGCTTCCCGCTCTTTGGCGATTTTATTTTCGAGATCCTGTTTCTGGGCGGCCAGGGTGGACTTTTCCTTATCGAGCTGGGCGATCTGCTGCTGCTTGGCGGCGGAATCCTCTTTCCAATTCTTGTGGTTCGCGTAGAGGGTCAACGAGAGCGAAAAAAAGATGATGCTCATTATCGCGATGAGACTTACAAAGATCTTTCCAACCAGGTTCATAAAGCAACCTCTCTCTGCGATCTGCCGACCGAACCGCCCGTCCAATTTTCCACATACCGAGAACGTCCCCGGCCGCGGCGGGAAAGCCGACCAGACTCCCTATCTGTTAAATCGGCTCCCCTTCCCGCCCCCCTTGTCGGGAAACAGGGAAAAACACCTGAAGGACGCCTCCCCGCGCGCCCTAACCGATACAACCGATTTTATCGAAAGGAACGCAGAGAGATCCGCACCCTATTATATTCCCAAGAGGGAAAGATCGTCAACAATCTTTCCCTCTTTTTTCTATTTTTTCTAATATTAAATTAAATCACAAGAAGGTTTGGATGAGTCATTCGGACTCTTCGTCCGTTTTCCGCGCTTTCACCTGACGGCGTTTGTTCGACTGATCTTTCAGGAGGGAACGGAGTTCGCGCGAAAAGTCGTCAACGCTGTCGAACTTCCGATAGACCGAGGCGAACCGGACGTAGGCGACCTCGTCGAGTTCGCGCAGGCAGGCCAGGACGTTTTCGCCGATGTAGTCGGTGTCGATTTCATTCTCGCCGTCGTTTTCGATCTTCGTCTCGACCCGGGCGATCAGCGCCGATATCTGCCCTTCGCTGACCGGGCGTTTCCAGCAGGCGCGTTCGACCCCTTTGCGGAGTTTCTCGCGGTCGAACGGAACGCGGGTTCCGTCCCGTTTCACGACGCGGATATTCGTCACCTCGATCCGCTCGTAGGTGGTGAACCGGCGGTTGCAGACGTTGCAGTAGCGGCGGCGTTTGATCACAAACCCGTCTTCGGCGATACGCGTGTCGACGACGCGGTCGTCATCGGCCCGGCAGTAGGGGCATTTCATCGCTGTTTTCCTTTCCGGTTCGCCAGAGGGAACCTGTTAAAAAGTCAGACCGTTTTCCAGGGGGGGAGTTCCGGCAGATGACGGTCGAACTCGTCGAGGAGTTTTTGTTGGTATTCGC
>JAGCAH010000227.1 GCA_017652805.1 Thermoguttaceae bacterium
AGCCCCTTCCCGCGCCGACCGAGGCCGCGCCCGCGGGGTATGCCGTCGGGGACGTTTATATCGCCTCGACGTTCGACGCCGACGGAGACGGTTTTATCGGGCCGGCGGAAATGTCGTATATGAGTTACGCCTGGTTCAGTACGGACGGGCAGGAGAACTGGAACCCGGCGAGCGACCTGGACGGTGACGGGTTCATCGGGCCGGGCGATCACGCGTACATTTCCTCAAACTGGTTCAAGACCAACGACGCGCTTCCCGACAGTACGAAGTCTTATAGGATTTATCCTTCCGATATCTCGAACTGGTCTCTCTTCGGCGACCAGGTCTCGAAGATCTCCGCCCGGGGCGGCTCTTTGACCCTCGACGCGCGGAGCTGCGACTTGGAAGCTGTCTGCGACTTTGACGGTTTCGCCTCGGATTTGCGCGTAACCTGTGATTTTAAAACGACCGGTTCCTCGACGTCGTTTCTGACGGGGCTCGAACTGGCGGTACAGGAGAGCGGCGCGCGCTACTACGCCGAGATTCAGAAAGACCGCGTCTGTCTCTACTACGTCAACGGCAGCGGCCGAATGTCTCTTCTGGACGGCGCGTTCTACACGTTCGCCTCGAACCGGACCTATACCGTCTGGGCGCAGAGGTCGGGGAATCAGTTCGCCTTCGGAATCGGCGGCGACACGCTTGTCGCCGTGACCGACTCGCACCTGACGGGGGGGCAGGTCGGCTTTTACGCCGCGGGCGGGGTGAATGTCTTCAGCAACATTTCAGTGACGAACAATCCCGAAAAGGCCGCGGCGCCCGTGAACCGCGTCGGCGACGTGATTATTACGACCAAGTTCGCGGAAAACGGCGTTCCCCTCGCCGAGCCGATTACGACCTGCAGGATATCTCCTTCGGATACCTCGAACTGGTTCCTCTTCGGCGACAAGATTTCGAAGGTGACCGCGAGAAACGGGATCCTGAACATCGACGCGACGTCCGGCGCTCTGGAGGCGGTTTGCGACTACGAGGGATTCGAAGACGATATCCGCGTCAGCGCCGATTTCAGGGGATCCGGCGCGTTCAACGCGGGAATCGAGCTCGCGGTACAGCCTTCGGGCGCGCGCTACTACGCCGAAATCCGCGGCGACGCGGTCTCGCTCTACTATATCGACGAGGGGGAAAACTTCACGCTCCTCCACTCGGTCGGCTATACGTTCACCGCGGGGAGGAGCTATTCGGTCTGGATGCACCTGGCCGACGGACAGCTGGCCTGCGGAGTCGGCAGCGAGACGCTCATCGCCATGACCGAAACGCGCGTTTCGGGCGGGTACGTCGGTTTCTATGCCACGAGCGGGATCGGGGCGTTCTCGAATATCTCCGTAACTTTCAATCCCGAAAAGGTCGCCAATACGATCGCCGACCTTCCCGCGGCGGGGAAGCAGTTTCTCTATACCAGCCCGTCGACCGGCCTGGTCTGTCAGCTCTATCTGCCGACCGATCTTTCGGCTCAGAACAAGAACGGCCTCCCGCTTCTTATCTACCTGCACGGAGCCTCGGAACGGGGGAATCCCGAAAAGATCAAGCTGCACGGCCCGTCGAAACTCATCGAAATCGGCTGGGCCGATTCGTGGCCCTTTATCACCCTTTCGCCCAACTGCCCGGCGGGAACCACCTGGTCGACATCCCAGCTTCTGAAACTTTTCGACGAGGTCGCCGACTGGCTTCCGGTCGATAAGAATCGGATCTACGTGACCGGATGCTCGATGGGAGGACACGGTACGTGGAACGTCCTTTTGGCGGCGCCCGGCAAGTTCGCCGCCGGCGTACCGGTCTGCGGCTGGTCCGACCCCTCGCGAGCGTCGGCTCTGGTTGATATTCCGATCTGGATCCGCCACGGCGCCGCCGATACCGGGGTCAATCCGCAGCGGAGCCGCGATATGTACAACGCGATCACCGCGGCCGGCGGAACGAAGGTGATACTGACCCTCTTCCCGGGCGTCGGGCACGACTGCTGGGACGAGGCGTATGATACCTGGGAGCTCTACAACTGGCTCCTGCAGCAGTCCAAGTAATACGCCCGCATTTCGCCCCGCCCGCGTTTCGGGCGGGGCCGGCGTTTTTTTCGGAATCCGCGAAAAAAGAATCCCGCGTTCCTGCCGCGAATCCTCTTCGCGGTTCTTTTCTTTTTGTTTTCACTCCGACGGGCGTCCCCCTGTCGGCCGTCCGAGACTTGTAATCGCCAGATCGTTCGGGTAGAATCTGTAGGGTATCCGGGAAGAGGCGCTTCCCGCAACCGAACACGTTGTCAATTGTTTAAAGGAGTTTTTCGATGCTGATGAAAATGACCGCGGCCGCCCTCCTTTGCGGCCTAGCCCTGACAGTCTGGGGGGCCGGCGAAGGGACCGACGCTCCCGCGCGGGGGAAACAGGTTCTCCGTTCGATCATCGTTCCGGCGAGTCAGTCGTACTGGACCACCGGCGATGTCGACCAGTTGGGGGAGTACCTTCCCGCCGACCCGACCAAGGAAGAGGAGTTCCGCTACTGGCTCTTCCTGCCGACCGACGAGTCGGCGAAGAACGAAAAGGGATTTCCCCTTCTGGTCTTTCTGCACGGGGCGGGGGAACGGGGAAATCCCGAGGCGGTAAAAGTCCACGGTCCGCCGAAACTGGTCGAAACCGAGGCGGGAAAGACCTGGCCTTTCATCACCCTTTCCCCCTCCTGCCCGGCCGATAAGTACTGGTCTCCCGACCAGATTCTCCTGGCGATCGACAAAGTGATCGCCGATCAGCCGGTCGATACCGACCGCGTCTATGTAACCGGCCTTTCGATGGGTGGGTACGCCACCTGGATGCTCCTGGATCTGGCGAAAGAGCGTTTTGCCGCCGCTGCCCCTCTCTGCGGCGGGTGCGACCCGGCCAAAGCGTCCAAAATGCTCGATAAGCCGATTTGGGTCTTCCACGGCGACAAAGACGGCGCGGTTCCGTTCGAACGGAGCGTGAAAATGGTCGAGGCGATCAAAAAACTGGGGGGTGAAAAGATCCGGTTTACCGCCTATCCGGGCTATGGCCACGACTGCTGGACCGAGACGTACAACAACCCGGAGCTTTATCGTTGGCTTTTGGATCAATCGCGCTGAAAAAAGGGAAAACCGACCGATTTGACGTTGACCGTTTTTCGGAAAAAAGGTAACATGTTCCCAGTTAAAACGAGGGCGGAAAGCGCGGCCCGAAAGGCCGGATTTCTCCCCTCTTTTAGCTTAGGTTCCACGGACGGAACCGACTTCGCACGGATGCGGAATATTCTAGCGGTCGCCCTGACGGGATCATCGGCCTTTTAGAGTCCGCGGCGCCCGGCAGGCGCCTTCTCCCGCGCAGGAGGCACGGGGAGAACCGGCAAACCCCGAAGAGGAACGGATTCCTGAACTTCGGGTTTTGCCCGGGTTTTTTCTCGGTTTTTTTTGAAAAAATCCTCAAGTCGCCCCCTTCCACGATTCTTTTCTTGGTTTATACTTGTCGCATATATTTGCAAATTACCGGCATCGCGGATAGTTGCGGTATAAGGGACGCCCTTCTTCTAAACGGGCTTACCTTGCAGACAGACGGTTTTGAGTGTTCCAGGAAAGACCGCCTTGTCTAAGCCCCGATCCGCGTTTTTTCGCCTTCCTCTCCACACATTCGGGCGGACAGAAGCCGGCGACTGCGAGTATCAGAGAAACTTGGCAATCAGGTAATCGGCTCCATAACCCCTTAAATCCTAAGGAGAATTCAATGCCAGCGGATAAAAAAGAAAAGAAAGATATCATTCGAATTCGAATGGAAGCTTACGACAACGCTATCCTCGACCAGAGCGCTCAACAGATCATTGAGGCGGCTAAGCGAGGCGGCAGTGAAGCGCGGGGGCCGATTCCGCTTCCGACGCGTATTGAACGCTATACGGTTCTTTCGAGTCCCCATGTCGACAAGAAAGCGCGTCAGCAGTTCGAAATGCGGACTCACAAGCGGGTCATCGATATCGTCAATCCGACCCACAAGACGATCGATGAACTGAATAAGCTGACCCTGCCGGCCGGCGTTGATGTCAAAATCAAATCCGTCGGCAAGTAAGAGGCTCAGCCGAGTTTATTCTTCTTAAACAGACGTACCGACCTTAGACCGGCTCCAAGCCGTTTTTCAGAGTTTAAGGCCGCAATGCGCAACACAGAATAGGAAAAAGAAATGGGAATCGGTTTACTCGGACAGAAAGTCGGTATGACCCAGCTCTACACCGAACAGGGGGCAGTGATCCCCGTGACGGTGATCCAGGCTGGTCCGTGCAGTGTTCTTCAGGTCAAAACGCTCGAAAAAGACGGTTACGAAGCCGTTCAGCTCGGTTACAAAGACAAACCGATGCGTCTTTCCACCCGCAGCGAGCAGGGGCATGTGGCCAAACTTGACAGCAAGCGCCAAGCCAAACGCGCCGAAAACGGCGTCGAGGCGGTCGCCAAGGCCGAAGTCGCTCCCCAGCGTTTCATCAAGGAATTCCGTACTCCGGTCGAGGGCTTTGAAGTCGGCCAGAAGTACGATGTTGACGTTTTCAACGATGTCATTGCCGTCGACGTGACGAGCGTCAGCAAGGGCCGCGGTTATTCGGGCGCCATGAAGCGTCATAACTTCTCCGGTCAGCGCGCTACGCACGGCGTTAAAAAATGTCATCGTCACCTCGGAAGCACGGGCTGTAGTGCGTATCCGAGCCGCACTCCCAAAGGGAAGCGGATGCCCGGGCAGTATGGGAATACTCAGTGCACCATCCGGAATCAGAAGGTTGTCAAGATCGACAAAGAGAACAATCTTCTTCTGATCCGCGGCGCGGTCCCCGGTCCGATCGGCGGTCTGGTTACCATCCGCCCGACGAACTTCCTGCCGGCGCCCAAAACCAACAAGTGGCGTCTGGCGTAATTTAACAGCAACAATCATTTGGGAATAGAGTGGCTATTATGGCAAACCTTCCGATCTACGATAAAACCGGGGCCAAGGTCGGCGATTTTGAAGTCAATACCGAAGCGATCGCTCCGAAAGGGATCAACAAGCAGCTCCTTCATGACGCGGTGGTCATGTATCAGGCGAACCTTCGTCAGGGCTCGGTGAAGACCAAGTCGCGCCGCGAAGTCGCCGGTACCGGCAAGAAGCTCTTCCGCCAAAAGGGAACGGGGAACGCCCGTGCCGGTATGCGCCAGAGCGGCGTCCGCCGGGGCGGCGGTCATATCTTCGCGCTTCGTCCGCGCGACTGGAGCTACCGCCTTCCGCGCAAAGCTTTGAAACTCGCCACCAAGATGGCGGTTGTCAGCAAAATCAACGAAAATTTCGTCAAACTCGTCGATGTCCTTTCAGTGGACGCCCCCAAGACCAAAGAGATCGCCTCTTTGCTGAAAAATCTTTCGATTGACTCCTCGCTCCTGATTGTGGTCGATTCCTACGACCTCAACATCTACAAGAGCGTTCGGAATATCCCGCGCGTCGACGTTCTCCCCGTGAGCGACTTGAACGCGTATGCGGTTCTGCGTCCTAAACAAGTTCTGATGACCAAAGCCGCGATGGAAAAGTTTGTCGCCAACGCGGCGTCGGCGGCGGAGTAATCCTTCGCAAGAGGTTTTAGAGAGAATCCCAAGATAACGGAAACCGAAAAATGGCACGCAACAAAGATATCACCGAAACCAATCTCCAGCTGGAACCTTACCAGGTTATCCTCCGCCCCATCGTGACGGAAAAGGGTTTCTTCAATTCGAACCAGCGGAACACCTACACTTTCGAAGTCAACAAGCTCGCTTCGAAAGAGCAGATCAAAAAGGCGGTTGAAGAACTTTTTGAGGTCAAAGTCATCAACGTGACGACCCAGAACCGCTCGGGAAAACTCCGCCGCACCCGCCGCGCGATCGGGCGGACCAAGTCCTGGAAAAAGGCGATGGTCACCCTCGATCCGGACAGCCGTATCGACATCTTCTAAGATGCCGTAGGGCGGGGGTGCCTTTGGCACGTCAACAAAACGAACCAAGTTTTACATAAACGAGAGATACAATGGGAATCAGAAGATACAAGCCGAATAACGCCGGACGCCGTAACATGAGCGTCAGCGATTTTGCCGAGCTCACCAAAGGGACGACTCCCGAAAAGAGCCTTCTTCGCGCCAAGCGCCGCTGCAACGGCCGCAACAACCAGGGGATCATCACCGTTCGTCATCGCGGCGGCGGATGCAAGCGGAAGTACCGCCTGATCGACTATCGCCGGAATAAGGACGGGATTCCCGCCACGGTCAACTCGATTCAGTACGACCCGAACCGCAGCGCCCGCATCGCACTGCTTTACTACGCTGACGGCGAGAAGCGCTATATCATCGCTCCCGACGGTCTCGAAGTCGGTATGAAGGTTCTGAGCGGCCCCGGCGCCCCGCCGACGGTCGGCAACTGCCTTCCGGTCAACGAGATCCCGCTCGGTACCGAAATCCACAACATTGAGCTCCTTCCCGGGCGCGGCGGCGTGATGTGCCGCACCGCCGGCGTCAAGGCGGTTCTGGTGGCGTGTGAATCGGGATGGGCGCAGATCACGCTCCCCAGCGGTGAAATCCGCCGTATTTCGAGCAACTGCCGCGCCGTGGTCGGCGTCGTCGGCAACAGCGACCACATGAACATCGTCATCGGCAAGGCCGGCCGTGTCCGCTGGATGGGCCGCCGCCCGACGGTTCGTGGTACCGCGATGAACCCGATCGACCATCCGCACGGCGGTGGTGAAGGGCGTACCAAGGGCGGTCGTCATCCGGTCAGCCCCTCCGGGAAACCGACCAAGGGGACTTCGACCCGTAACAAGAAAAAGCCGAGCAACAGCGCGATCATTCGTCGCCGCCGCAGCCGCCGCTACGGCATCCTGAAGCTTGGGTAATCGTTCACCCCGGTAAACGTCAAACATACAGAGAATTAACAACTAAGACAGAGTCCAGATAACAGGCGGGCAAAGCATGAGCAGATCGCTGAAGAAAAGTCCTTACGTCGTCGCGAGCGTGTATGACAAGGTAATGAAACTCGATCAACAGAACAAGAAAGAGCCGATCAAAACTTGGGCGCGTGCCTGCACGATCCTTCCCGAATTTGTCGGTCATACCTTCATGGTTCACAACGGCAAAATCTTTACCAAGGTCTTCGTGACCGAAGAGATGGTCGGGCACAAACTGGGTGAGTTCTCGCCGACGCGCGTCTTCCGCGGCCACGGCGGGAAGGGGAAACGTTAATAGTCGCTTTCTAACGGTTTGTTCGTTTCAAAACAAAAGATTTAGGTGTTCAGATGCAAGATTCCAGCATTGTTAAATATACCGCTAAGCACAAGTTCGCGGTCATCAGCGCGCAGAAGGTCCGTCCTTTCGCCAACCTGATCCGCGGCCAGTATGCCGACGACGCGATGAATATTTTAAAGGCGTATCCGAACCGCGGTGCCCGTCTGGTCGAGAAGGTGCTCAAAAGCGCAATGGCCAACGCCGAAGACCGCAACGAGCCGGATCCCAACAACCTTGTGGTTCTTGAGGTTCAGATCGACGGCGGCCCGATGTTCAAGCGTTTCCGTCCGAAGGCGCGCGGTATGTCGAGTGTGATCAAAAAGCGGATGAGTCACATTACTGTCACGCTTGGTTAATCGTAAACGCAATTTCACATAGAACATAAACACTAAAGGACCGCGAGAGTCACTATGGGCCAAAAAGTTAATCCGACTGCATTCCGGACCGGGATTATGGAAGACTGGAAAAGTCGCTGGTATGCAGGCAAAAAAGAATTTTCGACCCTTCTGGTCGAAGATAAGAAAATTCGCGAT
>JAGCAH010000228.1 GCA_017652805.1 Thermoguttaceae bacterium
CGCCACCACACTGCGCGAGACGATCTCGGCCGACCACAACCGTCTCTCCGCGGCGCTTCGCACACGCTCGGGATTCTACACCGCCCGAACACACGATATTACCGGCATCGTCGACCGAATCGGCGCCGGCGACGCGTTCGACGCGGGCCTGATTTACGGTCTGGCGCACTTCGACTCGCCGTCCGAGGCGCTCGAGTTCGCGACCGCCGCGGCGGTGCTGAAACACTCGATCCCCGGCGACCTAAACTTTTCAACCCTCGATGAAGTCCGCGCATTGGCTTTCGGCGACGCCGACGGCCGAATAGAACGATAACCGTTTTCCCCAATAGCCCGATGCCGCCGCTCCCGCGCCCCACTCCCGAAGAACTGACCCTTCTGCGCAAGCGCGCCGAAGAGGGGGACCGCTCGTCCCAGGCACGTTTGGGCTACGTTCACTCCAAGGGGCTCGGTACACCCCGCGACGCGGCGGCGGCGCGCTACTGGTTTCGCAAGGCGGCGGAACAGGGAGAGGGTTCCGCGCAATACAATCTGGCAATTTCGCTCTACTACGGTACCGGCGGCCCCGTCGATCGGCGTGAAGCGACCGTCTGGTTCCGCCGTGCGGCGGCGCAAGGCCTTCCGGCGGCTCAGAAGATTCTCGAGTCGAACTACGCCACTGTCACACACGACCATGCCGCGCCGACCGGTTTTCTTCTGGCCGACCCCGTTCCCGCCGGTCGAAATCGCCCCGGCGCCCATCCTCCGGTAACCGTCTCGATCACTCCACCCCGCCAAACCACGTATACCATGACCCGCGCGTCAAGCAACGAGTCGCTCCTTGACGCCGCCGAAGCGGGGGACGTTCACGCTCAGTTCCTCCTCAGCGCCCGTCTGCGCGCCGGCGAAGGGGGACCGCGCGATTTAAAACACGGGGTCTATTGGCTGATCCGCGCCGCCGAAGGGGGGCACGCCGAAGCCCAGAGAATTTACGCCTGCGGGCTCTATTTCGGCCAGCAGGTTCCGTGCGACGAAGCCGAGGCGGTCTACTGGTTCTGTCTCGCCGCCGAAAACGGCGACCCGGAATCGCCGCTGATCCTGGCACGGATCTACAAAGAGGGGGTCGTCGTCCGAAAGGATCCCGCCGAAATGCTCCGCTGGCTCCGGCTTGCCGCCGAACGGGGATCGAGTTACGCCGAGTTCTTCATCGGCCGTCAGTACGAGATTGGGGAAAACGTTCCGAAAGATATGCGCCGAGCGTTCGAGCATTACGCCCGCGCCGCCGACCGGGGTCTGATCGAGGCCCAGTCGCGAGCCGGAATCTGCTGTTATTTCGGTTACGGCGTTCCCCGGGATTACATCCGCGCCGTCGAATTCCTGACCCCCGCCGCCGACGGCGGCGACCGAGACGCGCAGTATCATCTTGGTCTCTGCTATCTGCTCGGGGAAGGTCTCCCCGCCGACAAAGAAAAGGCAGCGCACTACTTCCGGCTGGCGGCGGCGCGCGGTCATCAGGACGCGCGCGACAAACTCCTCCTTGCGTATACCGAAGGACCGATTTTCAAAATTCCGAAAAACCTTCTTCACCCCGAGCCGTAGCCGCCGTGCAACGTCGGGAAAAGTTTTTCGATCGCCGAAAAAGTTTCGGATTTTGAGATTTTCCTAATTGAACCGGCGTTTAAAAAAAGTATAATATCAGCAATATAAGGGGGTCCGTAGGGGATACCCTTTTCGATCCGTCGGATCGAGTGTTGTTACAGCCCATAGACTCTTTCAAAGGGATTTGAGCGCAAAATGATCGAACCTGTTAAAGTCAATCTTCTTGGTCTTGCCCGTGACCTGAACCTCCCGCCCGAATCGGTCTCGGCCGTCGTCGATCTCCTCAACGATGATAATCCTATTCCCTTCATCGCCCGTTACCGGAAAGATCTGACGGGGAACATGAACGAGGATCAGATCCGCGCGATCGCCGCACGCTACGCCGAACAGAAAACGTTCGCCGAACGGAAGGCGGCAATGCTCCGCATTCTCGAAAACAAAGGCCTCCTCACTCCCGACCTTGAAAAGAAAATCCGCAGCGCCCGGAACTCCCGCCGCCTGACCGACCTCTACACCCCGTACAAACAGCCGAAGCAGTCGCTGGCCGCCGCCGCGCGGGAAAAGGGCTTACAGCCGCTGGCCGATGCCATCCTTTCGGGAGAGGCCGCCGATCTTACCGCCGCGGCCGCCCCGTATGTCAACGTCGAAAAGGGCGTCGCCACAGCCGAAGACGCGCTCAAGTGCGCGGGACACATCATCAGCGAACAGTATAGCTCCGCCGCGGAACTCCGTCAAAAGGCGCGCGAAGTCTTCGAACGAACCGGAAAGATCACCTCGCAGAAAGCCGAAGAGAAAAAACCGTCCGAAGCGAAAGACCCCCCATCTTCTGAGGCGCCGAAAGCCGAAGCCCCGTCGCCGGAAACAACCCCCGAAGAAACCCCGGCCGAAGCCCCGTCGCCGGAAACAACCCCCGAAGAGACCGCGGCCG
>JAGCAH010000229.1 GCA_017652805.1 Thermoguttaceae bacterium
AAGCCGGATTAATTCTCTTTTTTGCTGCAGACCGCCAGCCCCTCGACCTCGACCAGGAGATCGTCCCGGCAGATGTCGGTAAACGTGTAGGTGATCGGCGTGCCGCGGAACGCCTCGTCGGCGATGGAACGAACCAGGGGGTAGTCGGCCTCCCGCTTGATGTAGACACGGGCAATCGCCAGGTTGTCGAGCGTGGCGTAAAAGCCGCCCAGACCGTGGCGTTTGAGGTTCGCGCCGGAAATCAGGTCTAAGATGTTCCGGATCGTGCGGCGCGTCTGCGCGGCGGGGTCTCCGACGAACTGCGTTTCGGAATCGTTGATGCTGGCGGTACCCGAAATGTAGACGTGGCATGTGTTCCCGAAGGCGAGCGCCATCGCTCGCGAAAACTTCGGGCTCTGGGGGCTGTAGACCGCGCCGTAGTCGAACGCCGGGGTCTGTTCCGGGTTTTCGAGGGGAACGGTCTGCAGACCGGGAGATTTTTCGGCGTCGATCCGAACCGCGATCGCCGACATCCGAATCCCGAGCCCGTCGGCGCCGATCCCGGTACTTGCCGGATAGATCACTCCCTGTTTTCCTTCGGGAATAAACTTCTGCAAAAACCGCACATCGCTGAAAAAGTCGGTTCGGGCGCGGTTCAGCTCCTTATACCGCTGCGTTTTCCCTTCGGGACGCGTAATACCCCCCTGATAGAGCCAGGTGCGGAGAAGGTCGGATGTATCGAAGCCGCTGCGGCGCATTTCGGCACGCATCGCCTTGAAAGTCTCGATCGACTCGTCGTACGCGGGTCCCGCGTCGCTCTTCGGGGCGAAGTCGCCGAACCGCCCGTAGGAGATCTCGCCGATATCGTAAAGAACCGCGTGAGGGCCGCGGCGGATGATGCGGATGCGGCGCTTCTCCCCCTTGATCGCCAGGAGTTCAAACGCGAACGGCTCTTCGTCTTCGCAGGGGCTTTGCGGCACGAAAGTGATCACCGGAAGATAGTCGCCGTAATAGTCGGCCAGAAGCCGCTCGATCACGCGGCGGTCGGCCATACTCCGCAGAAAGACCGTCTGCGAAATCACACACCCCTGCAGACGTTCCCGCTTGAGGAGCGCGTCGAACTTGTCGATCGCCGAGGCGACGGCCCTTTTCAGATCCCCCGTTTCGGTCGGCGCCACAACGGCGTGAAAGTAGATCACGCCGTCATTTTCGATCAGGGAATAGCAACTGCCGAGAACCGACGTCTTATAAAACGGCTGCTCATGTTTGCGAACGGAATCTGTCATGGTGATGGCCTAACTTTCAAGCGATATGATAGGATATTCTCGCACGGCGGGGTGAAAAAATCAAGACGGGGTCTTATAAAAAAAGGGACACTTGCGCGTCCCTCTTTTTGAAAGATAAAAATTTCCGAAAGATTAACGTTTCGAGAACTGCGTACCGCGGCGGGCCTTGCGGAAACCGTACTTTTTACGTTCGACTTCACGCGCGTCACGGGTCAGGAGGCTCTTTTCACGAAGCTTCGGTTCGACTTCGGGATCAAATTCTTTCAGCGCGCGGGCGATCCCCAGCTTGCAGGCGTCGGCCTGGCCGGTGGTGCCGCCGCCGTGGACCAGAATGACCACATCGACGACATCGCGCTTTTCGGTCGCAAGAAGAGGAGCCAGAACCGCGTTGCGCTGCTGCGCGGTGCGGAAGAATTCTTCAAACTCGCGGTTATTGACGCTGATCTTGCCGCTGCCGGGACGGACACGGACGCGGGCGACGGAAGTCTTGCGGCGGCCGGTTCCGAGCTTATCATTTTTCCCTTTGCCTTCGATAACGTAAGTGCCACGTTTAATCATTTGACTCTATTCCCTTTATTCTGATATTCTGATTTTGTTGATTCTTACTTTTTGACAGCCAACTCGATCGGTTCGGGCTTTTGAGCCTGATGAGGATGACTCTGATCACTGGTGTAGAGCTTCAGCTTTTCGAGCATCTGGGCGGCGAGCTTGTTTTTCGGAAGCATGCGGCGAACCGCCTCGCGGAGGATCATCTCCGGATGCTTGGCCAGACGTTCCTTGGCCGATTCACTCCGAAGGCGGGGATAACCGGTATTCCACGTATAGCGTTTGTTTTCCCACTTGCGGCCGGTGAACTGAACTTTATCGACGTTGGTTACGATGACGTAATCGCCGCAGTCAACGTGAGGGGTATAGGTCGGGCGGTGCTTGCCCATCAGGATCATCGCGATATCGCTCGCCAGACGCCCGACGACTTTGTTCTCGCCGTCCACGATCCACCATTTTTTCTCGACCTCGCCGGGCTTGGCCATATATGTTTTTTCCATTTTTTAACCTGCTGAACTTGGTTGTAAGGATGAAATGACTAACACGGTGAAAGGGGATGTTCCCGCATCCTTCTTTCGTCTGGAAAAGGAGTGCCCGCCGTCCGGCTGAACGGGACCGAAAAGGCGCGTTCCGGAACAACCCGGAACAGAGCGCCCCCTTTACAGAGATATAGACAATTGATATTTTAAGCGATATCGGGGTGTCGGCAAGGGGGGCGGGACGGCCGGAAAGACGAGTTTTTCAATTCCGGTGGCTTTTTCGGCCCCGAGATCCCCGCGTTCCCACCCCGACGACCATTTTATGACGAAACCACGAGGCTGCCGTGACCCGAAATTTGAACCTTTTTCTTCTCCTTTTGGCTCTTCTCGTCCTCCCGATCACAGCGGCGCGCGGCCAAGTCGATAAGCTGAGGGAAGAGTTCAGAAACCCGCCCGCCGGTTTCGGCGAGGTCCCTTTTTGGTGGTGGACCGGCGACAAACTCGACGCCGACCGCCTTCTTTGGCAACTCGACCAACTCCATCAGGCGGGAATATCGGGGGTACAGATCAACTACGCCCACCGGGATGCTTCTCCCTGGCTAACCTATCCGCCCGACCCGGAAATCTTCTCCGACCCGTGGTGGGAAGTCTACGACCGCCTGGCCGCCGCCTGCGCCGACCGGGGAATGGGGATCGGCGTTTCGGGATACACCATCGACTGGCAGAGGACCCCCGGCAACCTTTTCTCGCGGATCATCTATAACCACCCCGAAACGCTCAGCCGGAACATCATCGTCGAAAAGAAAATCACTCTTCGCGCCAAGGACGCCTTTTCCGAAAATCTCACCGACTCCCCCGAGCGGAAAACCGTCGCCGCGGTCTTTTACCCGATGGGGCGCGAAGGTTCCCCCCTCTACGCCGACGGAACGGAGCTCCTCCACGCGCCACCCAAAGGGTTCACCGTCAGCAACGGGAAACTGATCGGCACCGCGCCGAGCGCCGGAGTGCTCTGGCTCTACGCCGCCGAGGCAGTTCCCGACACACTCAACCCGCTCCACCCCGATTCCGGCCGACGGGTGATCGAGAACTTCTTTCAGCCGTTCGAAGACCATTCCCCGACCCATTCGGCGCGAGGACTGAACTACTTCTTCCAGGACGAACTGCAGATCGGGACGGGACCGCTCCTCTGGTCTGATGATCTGCCCGAAGAGTTTCAGAAGAGAAAGGGATACTCCCTCTTCGAGGCGCTCCCCGCTTTCTTCAGCGATCAGGACGGAACCGCCAGCCGACGTATGGCGGTCAAGTACCGTCTCGACTGGTTCGACGTGCGTGTCCGTCTGGCCGAAGAACGCTACTTCAAACCGATCTTCGACTGGCACAACGACCGCGGTCTGATCTACGCCTGCGATCCCGGCAGCCGCGGCTACAATCCGTCCGAGTTCTGCGATTACTTCAGCGCGATCCGCTGGTACACCGCGCCCGGACACGACACCCCCGGCGGGAATGCCGATTTCATCAAGAACCGGGTTTCCTCGTCGATCGCCCACTTCTATCACCGCCCGCGCGTCTGGCTCGAGGGCTACCACAGTCTGGGATGGGGCGCGACCCCCGAGAGGATCTTCCGTGCCACGTGCGAAAATTTCATCTACGGCGCCAACCTGCTGAACCTTCACGGGCTCTACTACTCGACCCGCGGTTCCTGGTGGGAATGGGCGCCCCCCTGCTACCATTTCCGGATGCCCTACTGGAGCGACTTCTCCGTTCTTCTGCGTTACTTCGAACGCCTCTCCTACCTGATGAGTCAGGGTCGGCAGAAAACCGATATCCTGATCTATTACCCCGTCTCCGAATTCCAGGGAGCCGGTCAGCATGGGGAAGAGGCCGCGCAATACGCGTTCGAAACGGCGCGGCTCCTTGCCGCCTCACATTACAATATCCTTTTCGTCGACGACGACTCGATCAACCGCGGCAAGGTCGAGGAGAAGAAACTCGTGATCGACGGCGAGGCGTACAGCGCTCTCATTCTGCCGAATATCAGCGCGATCCGCTGGAACACCCTGTCGCGCCTGGCCGAGTGGCACAAGGCGGGGGGGAGCGTCATCGCGCTGAACATCATCCCGAGCGGAAGCGACCGCGCCGGGCGGAACGACGCCGAAATGAACCGTCTGGTCAAAGAGCTCTTCAGCGACCCGAAGACGGTCATCAAAGAAGACCTTTCCAAACTCCGTGTACCGCTCGTTTCGCTTCTCGAAAAGAGCGTGCCGCTCGACGTCATTACCGAACCGTCGCCCGACAAAACAGGAAAAGCGGAGGCCGATCACCCATCGGTGCCCGCCGGTGACCGCGTTATTTTCCAGCATCGTGTCACCGACGACTTCGACATCTTCGTCGTGATGGGAGCAAAGCGAGGGGTTCCCCTCACGTTCCGCGCCGTCGGCCGGGCGGAACTCTGGGACCCGTGGACCGGCGAGGCGAAAGAGATTCTCCGTCTCAGCCATCCCGAACCGGGTCTGACGCGGATCGTTATGCCGGAAGACGAAAATACCGCGCAGGTGATCGTTTTCGACCGTAACGCCCCCGCGCGTTTTGATTCGGTTCGGACCAATCTCGAATCGATCGACGAGATCACCCCTCCCGCCAAACCGGGCGAAAAGTGGCGCGCCGTCGGCCGAAGCGGAGTCGCGGGCCAGCGGACGATCGAAGTGATCGCCGACGGAGAAAAGGTTCTCCTGACGGGAAAAGCGCCACCGATTCCTGACCCGAAGCTCTTCGCCCAAACGTGGGAATCGGAAATCATTCCGACCCTGGACAACCGATTCGGCGATTTCCGTCTTCCGATCGAAGAGCGCTTTCTCGGCCCCGAAGCGCGGCGGTTTCAGTGGACCGAAAAAGACAGCTCGATTCCCCTTTCGGAAGAGAACCGCGTTACGTACGGTTTCGGCCCGAAATTCCTCCGGCTCGGTCCCCTGCCCGACTCCCTCACCGCGGAGGAGATCGCCGAACTCGACGCACGTCTTGCCGCGCCCGACACGCTCGGCCCGGTCGCCGCGGCCGGTGTGTCATACAACTGGAGCCTCTACCCCTTCTCGTGGCGGGAAGGAATCGAGGGAAACCCCGGACACGAGGGATATCACGGCTTAAAAGAGCTTCTCGACAACCGGTTCATCGGGCTGGGAACAAACGAAGAGGGACTGAACGAAACGCTTTTCGTCCCCGTAAAGGAAGGAAATATCAACTACCTTCTGACCTGGGCACACGCCAAGATCGATCCGAACGGCTCGATCGTCCCCATGTCCGAAGGAGAGTTCCCCGCGGCAGCCTTCCTCGCGGGAGAGCCGGTCACCCCCGAGACCCGCTTCCAATCGACCCCGGAAAAGTATCCACTCCTTCTGCGCTATAATCACGCCGGACGATACGCGTTTGTCCTGGTCGACCAAAGCGCCCCGGAACGGACCGAGCCGCTCACCCCGCTTGCGATGAAATGGTTCGAAATGCCGGGTCGTCTTGACTACGACGTTCATCCCGGCGAGGCGCCGGAAGGGATTTACACGTTCCTCTCCCCGCCGGGTCTGACCGGCGCGGTCATCTCGGCGAAAGGAGAAATTGACGTCTATGCCGATGGCAAACCGTTCGAGGCCACGCCGGTCGAAGAAGGAGACCTCTACGCCCCGACCGGGCTTGACGGAAGCCGACGGTACCGCGTCCGATTCGACGACGGCGTCAGAGCCGCGCGCCGCATCGAAATTCGCGGCGCCGCCGAAGAGGCGGCCGGGGGCGCGTTCTTCCCCGAACCGATCCGGCTCGAGACCGGAGTCGGCGAAATCACTCTCGGTAACTGGAATGAAAAGGGCGTCCTCGACACCTTCTCGGGCGGGATCCTCTATCGGCAGACGTTCGCCCTCACCGAGGAGGAAGCGGCGAGCGACCTTTCGCTCGATCTGGGGAGCCTCTGCGCAGCCGCGCGCGTCCTGATCAACGGAATCGAAGCGGGAACGCTTGTCACCCCGCCGTGGCGGCTCGATATTTCCGGAAAGGTTCGCGCCGGGGAAAATACGCTCGAGGTCGAAGTTCACAATACGCTCTCGAATCACTATCTGACAATTCCGACCCGTTACCGCGGCGATTCCCCCTCGGGACTCTTCGGACCGGTTCGGATCGAATTCCGCCCGAAAACCGAACTCGAATCACATTAGTCCGAAAACGGAGGGAGTCTCCCCCCCCGTTTTCGGTGTTTTCGGAAACAAAAAACGGGGGTATAATTAAGGCACGGTGTCTTTTCCGAAATCGGAAAGTCCCCCCGTGTTGTTTTTCCCGAAAACCTGACCGGAACCGCCCCAAATTCGAGACCGCCCTATGATTCATAGACACTCTCTCTTTGCCTACCTCCTTCTGATCATCCTCATCTCGTCGTCGGTTGTACTGGG
>JAGCAH010000230.1 GCA_017652805.1 Thermoguttaceae bacterium
CGTGAAAATCAAGCGTCTGTAAGGCGCACACAGCACCTTTCGGCAAGGGGGCGCGTCTCCGAAACCAGGTTCGCCCCCTTCCCCAATTCCCTATTCCCAAATTCTCTGATAAGGGGTATACTACCCCTGTTAATAAATGCGGGTCAGTAGCTCAGTTGGTTAGAGCGGGGGACTCATAATCCCTAGGTCCGGGGTTCAAGTCCCTGCTGACCTACTCAGGTGATTCTTTCGCCCTTTTCTGCATTTGCCGAAAAGGGCGCGCGTTTTTGTGCTTTTTCAGGTCAAAAGGCCGCTGGCACAAGTGGAAAGCCAGTTGCAATAGGCGAATGAACCGGGCAATTCAGTATCTGACGATAGCGGCGGTAATGCTGCATTCGTTTCTCTGCACGAGAGGGGAATCCCTTCTCGGCTTTTGTGCGGATTCGGGGGATTGCCATTCTGCGGCCTTTTTCTTCACAGCGCCGGAAGATTCCTGCACCTCTTTTCTGGAGCAGCCGGTTTTTCTCATCGAAAACGCCTCGCTTCGGGCGGAAGAGCATCAGCACACAGTATGCCGTCACGAAGCCTGCCATTGCCTGGAAAGTGACCTGTCGCAAGAGAACGCCCATTTTCTTTTCCTGTTGGTGCTTGGCTTCTGTTCGTTCCTGCCGGCCGATTCCCGCTTAAACGAAGCGCTGACGGCATCGCTGCTGCCGGGAGAGCGTATTCTCACGAAAAAAACCAGGCGAATCCACCTTATCCTGGACCGTTTTCTCGTTTGATATTTTGCCTGTTCTGCGTTGGTTCCATAAATCTTACGTAAAATCTTACGTAATGGAGTGTATTTGCAGTTCTTCTGTGTCATGATAGGGAATCAACCCTTCCCTTTTCCGGATGCGGACAAGAGAAGGCCTGTTGGCGAAAGGCCGATAGAGATTCCGCTGCACAGAATGTCATCCAGATCAAAAGGGAAGATAAGCCGATGAGTGATCGGGAAAAAACGGACAAGAAAAATACGGGATCCAAAGTTCTTTTCGCTCTGATTCTATTGGGAGGTATTTTGGGGGGAATCGTGACCCAATGGGGAATCATCGCTCCCGTTCTCAAGGATTGGAAAGGGGCTTTCAGCCGGACCTTAACCGAATCAGGCGGCCGTGATCATCACCACGAACACGACGGCGGCGAAGACAGCGGTCATCACCACGAACACGATGGCGGCGAAGACCACGATCATCACCACGAACACGACGGTGACGAAGACCACGATCACCACTCCGAACACGACGGTGACGAAGACCACGATCATCACCACGAACATGACGGTGACGAAGACGGCGATCATCACCACGAACATGACGGTGACGAAGACAGCGATCACCACGAACACGACGGTGACGAAGACCACGATCATCACCACGAACACGACGGTGATGAAGACCACGGTCACCACTCCGAACACGACGGCGACGATGACCACGGTCATCACCACGGGGAAAAGCCGATCGACGAAATTGTCCTCAGTCAAAGCGCGGCAAAAAATTTCGGCATTGACGATTCCGTCCTGCGGGTCATTGAGTTACAGGACTACTCCCGCACATTTGAGATTCCGGCTGTTCTGGAAGAGGTTCCGGGACATACCAATATTCAGATCCCCGCTCCGGCAACAGGAATCATTACCCGTATTTATCCGGAATCGGGAACGGCGGTGGCGCCGAAAGAGCCGCTTTTCGAGATCCAGCTCAATCATCCGGATCTGATTACGGCGCAGAACGATTATCTGCTGCTGCAGAAAGCTCTGCAGATCAACCAGCAGGAACAACAGCGGCTTCAGGGATTGGATGCGGGAATTGTTCCGCAGAAACAGCGGGAAGTCCTCTTTGAAAGAGAGCGGTTAGAGAGTGAAATCGCCGGGAAAAAGGGCATGCTGGAACTCCTCGGTCTCACGCGGGAGGAAATCGAGCACTCCCTGGACAATGGCGAGATCGTAAAACAGATCACCGTCTTTGCGCCGGACTTTGCCGAATCGGAATCGGACGAGCCGCTGGCGACGTTTGAAAAGTTATCGGTCGATGTCGGGCAGCAGGTAACACAAGGGGATTCGCTGGGCCAGCTTTGCCGCATGAACCGCCTGATGGTTAAGGGGAAGCTCTTTGCGGGAGACGAAAAGGCGGCGATCGAGGCGATTCAGGATCGAAAGCCGGTCACCGTCTATTTCGATAACCGGGAGATGAAGAACCGCGCATCGTCCGAGCGCGAGGCGGTCGGGGGGTTAACACTCCGTTCAATGGAAAACGAGGTCAACTCCGAAGGGGTGGTCTTTTGTTACGCCGAATTGGTCAATGAGCGAAAAATCTCTGAATCGGGGAACGATTCCGGCGGGAAAGCGCGCCGGTTCATTCAGTGGCGGCATCGTCCCGGCGAACGGTGCACGTTGGCAATCGAATACGAGAAGATGCCCGGCGTCATCGTCTTGCCGGCCGCGGCGCTGGCGCACGACTTGGGGGAAGCCATCGTATTTGAGAAAACCGGAACCGAAGAAGACAAAATGATCTGGAAAAAGCGCGCCGTTACGGTATTGGACCAAACAAAGGATTTTGCGGTCCTGTCCAACGACGGTTCGGTTCCGCTCGGGGCGCCCGTTGCCGGCTGGGGGGCCGATTTTCTCCTTTCTGCCCTCTCGGCATCGGAGCATAAAGCGGCAGGCGGGGGCGGAATTCAGCATGGCGATCACGTCCACTGAACAGCCGCCTTTTGCCGCCGGTTCCGGAGAAAAGGCCGGAAAAAGAGCCGGATGATAAAAACCCATCAGACAAGACAGATAACCCATGTTTAATACAATCATACGTTTTTCCCTGAACAATCGGCTGGCCGTCATCGCAGCGGCGGTTTTTCTGGCGGCTGCGGGATTCGTTTGCATGAGGAAAATGCCGGTCGATGTCCTTCCCGACTTAAACCGCCCGCGGGTGGTGGTCATGGCGGAATCTCCCGGAATGGCTCCGGAAGAGGTGGAAACGCTCGTAACACTTCCGCTGGAGACCTATCTCAACGGGGCGGCCGGGGTGGTGGCGCTCCGGAGCAGTTCAACCGTCGGTCTGTCGATGCTGACGATCGAATTCGGCTGGGGAAACGACCCGCTGCGCTGCCGCCAGATCGTGGAGGAACGCCTGCAGATGGCGGCCGAACTTCTGCCCCCCGGGGTAACGGCCCAGATGGCCCCCATGGCTTCGATGATGGGGCAGATCATGTATTTGACCCTCTGGGACGAAACCGGCGACATCTCTCCGATGGAACTCCGGACTCTGGCCGATTGGACGGTCCGCCCCCGGATTCTTTCGATTGCCGGTGTTTCCGAAGTGCTCGTGATCGGCGGCGACCGAAAGGAGTATCAGGTCCTTGCCGACCTGAAAGCGATGTACCAGTTCGGCATCACGTTCGACGCGATCAAGGAGGCCCTGGAAGGAAGCAGCCGGAATGTCACCGGCGGATTCTTAACCGGGACCGGGCCGAATGAACTCCTGGTTCGGACCATTGGCCGAATCGACGACTACCGGCAGCTGAACGATTTGGTGGTCGGGCCGGAAAACGATCCCCCGGTCCGGCTGTCGCAAGTGGCGCGTATTGCAGCGCAGCCGGCGGTCAAAGTCGGAACCAGCGGGGTCTACCGGAAAAATGAAGACGGCTCGGTCATCTCCCGCCCTTCGGTGGTCCTGGTGATCGAAAAACAGACCGACACCGACACACGCCGCCTTTCAAAGCAGATACGCGCCGTATCGGGAGAAATTGAGCGGGCTTTGCACGGAACGGCCCCCGGCATTAAAATCGAGCCGCTCTACGAGCAGGAGACCTTCATCAATCTCGCGGTGGCGAACGTCGTCGAGGCTCTCTGGGTCGGAGCGGTCCTGATCGTGCTGGTTCTCTTCATCTTTCTGATGAATTTGCGGATCACGCTCATCACGATTGTGGCGATTCCGGTTTCGCTCCTTACGGCGTGCCTGATCTTCGCCCGAATGGGGCTTTCGATCAACACAATGACGCTGGGGGGCCTCGCCGTGGCAATCGGCGAACTGGTTGATGACGCGATTGTGGACGTGGAGAACATCTACCGCCGGCTGCGGGAAAACTTCAAGAAACCCCGGCAGGAGCGGGAAAAAACGCTTTCCGTCGTGTTTCACGCCAGTGCCGAGATCCGCAACAGCATCGTTTACGGGACGATGATCGTGGTCATTGTCTTTCTTCCGGTCTTTTTTCTCTCCGGCATGGAGGGGAAACTCTTTGCACCGATGGGAGTTGCCTACATCGTTTCCCTGCTGGCGTCGCTTTTGGTTTCGCTGACCGTAACGCCGGTTCTCGCCTATTGGATTCTTCCGCAGAAGGCGAAGAAGAACAAAATCCGGGAATCGGTCATTCTGCGCGTATGCCAGTTCCTGGCGGAGTTGGCCATACGCTTTTCACTCGCTTTTCCGAGGACTGTTTTAACGCTGGCTTCGGTCGCCACGGCTGTTTTCGGTTTCCTCTTCTTCACGCTCAAACGGGATTTTATGCCCCCCTTTAACGAAGGGGCGCCTCAGGTCAATGTGATTCTTCCCGTGGGCACGTCGCTGGAAACGAGCGACAGGTTCGGGGCGAAAATCGCCGAAGAGCTCCTCTCCATTCAGGGGGTCGATTCGGTCGTCCGGAAAACGGGCCGTCCCGAACGGGACGAGCATGCCGTCCCGGTCAACATTTCGGAAATGATGTGTACACTCAACCCCGAATCCGGCCGGAGCATTTCCGAGATTTTTGCCGACATCGATTCCGTGATTGCCCCGGAAAAAATTCCCGGAGCCACGGCGTTTTACGATCAGCCGATTCAGCATCTGATGGCTCATTTGCGGACCGGAACAACCTCGAAAATCGCTCTGAAAATACGGGGGGACGACCCCTCCCGGCTCCGGCGGCGGGCATGGGAAATTCAGCGGCTTCTTTCGGCGATTCCCGGCATCGGAACGATGCGGCTTTCTCCGATTCAGCAGGACATTCCGCAGATCAAATTTATTCTCGACCGGGAGGCGCTGGCGCGTTACGGGCTGATTCCGGAAGAGATCAACCGGCAGCTGGAAACCGTAATGCGCGGGGAAGTAACCACGCAGATTCTCGAAGGAAAACAGTCCTACGACGTCTTGCTTCGGGCCGACGACTCCTTTCGGAAAGACCTCGATGTCCTGAAACGCCTTCCGTTCCGGACCGATTCCGGGGTTCTGGTTCCCCTGTCGAAAATCGCGAAGATCGATCCTCAGGCGGTAGGTCCGAGTCGGATCGACCACGAAGGGGGCCGCCCCCAGATTGCGGTCGAAATCAGCCCTCCGGTTCGAAGCCCGGTCGAAATTAAAGAGGAAATCGACAGAATTCTCCTTCCCCAATGGGACGAACTCTGCCGGGACGGTATTTCAATTGAACTGACCGGCTTGTTCGAAAGCGAGCAGGAATCGTCCCGTACACTGATGATCTGCTTTATCGGTTCGTTAATCGGAATTGTGCTGGTTCTGTATAAAATGTTCGGTTCGATGAATCTGGCAATGCAGGTCCTTTCGGCACTGCCGGTCGGACTGGCGGGAGGCGTGGCGGCAATCCTTTTAACGGGCCAGGATCGCTCGATCCCGAACCTGGTCGGCATGATTTCCCTTTGCGGAATCGCCTCGCGAAACGGAATCCTGATCCTTGACCACTATCTCCATCTCGTCCGTTACGAGGGGGAATCCTGGACAAAATCGATGATTTTGCGGGCGGGAAAAGACCGTGTGGCTCCGGTCATGATGACAACCCTGACAGCGATTCTGGGACTTTGGCCGATCACCCTTTCTCCGGAGACGCCGGGCCGTGAAATCCTCTATCCGATCGCAACCGTCATTGTCGGCGGGCTGATCACCTCGACGATGACCGAGTTCTTCGTTCGTCCGGCATTGTTTTGGCTTTTCGGCCGGGGCGCCGCTCAAAAGCGGCTCGAACAGGAGCTCGCCGGAGCCGATATCCTCGGCATCGAACGGGAAAATTAGGCATCAGGTCGTTTACTAAACAATTGACGGCACATCCGGCCCGGCGGTGTCCCGGTCAGATGTGCCGTCAGCGGCCGCGCTTGGAACGGCCGGTCACTCATCCGCGTTTTCCAGCAAAAAGCCTTCAAGAAGGATCCGCGCGACGACCATGGAATGGAGACTGTCCAGGTAATCCATACGGACCTTTTTGAGAGACTGTTCCGCCATGAGGCGTTCCATATAGGTGCTCTGCCCATGGGCATACGCCTCGGAAATCATCTCGAAGGTTTTATTGACTTTCTCAAGCAGGCTCTCCCGATAGAGAACGACTTTGCGCCGGGCCGACAGGAATTCAAACAGCCGGGCTTGAAATGCCTTGCGCAGCGTCATTTCCGTCCGGCGGATATTGGCTTCGGCCGCCTGGACTTCGTATTGGGCTTTAAGGATGTTCCCCTGATTCCGGTCATTGACACGAACCGGAATCGAGACGCCGACCGCCACTTCCGTCTGGCGTTCGTATGTGTTATACTGAACCTTTCCCACTCCGGTGATGTTCGTCTTCGCCTCGGCAGCCTGCTGATTGACACGTGCAACTGCCGCAGCGTATTCGGCGCGGGCCAGCCCCATCGCCGGACTCTCCTCGAGTATCCGTGTCCAAAGCGCCTGTTCGTCCAACTCCAGCGGAATCTCTTCAAGACAGTCGCTGATTGTATATCGGGTGCAGAGTGATTCCCCCAGAAGAATCGCAATATTGTCCTGTGCGGTCTCCAGCTCCAGGTTCGCCTGAGCCAGCGTCGATTCGGCTTCCATCTGGTCGATCTGATTAACCATCAGGTCCGTTGCCGCCGTTTCCCCCACATCCAGCAGCGTCTGAACCGTTTCCGACGATTTGCGGCAAAGCTCCAGCAGATCTTTCGCCATTTCAACCTTGTCCCGGGCAATCATCACCGCATATCCGGCAAGGAGGGCATCGTTGACCGCTTTTTGGGTATAGAGAGAGACATTCTGCTGGGCCACATGCTGGTCGGAAACCGCCACTGCCTGGCGCGCGAAACGCTTCTTTTTGGAAATCACCTCCTGGGAAACCTCCACGCCCTGTATTCCCCATTCCTTGTATCCCCCAATCTCATCGCCAGCATAGGCAACTTCCGGGTTTGCCTGCAATCCGGCCTGAATCCATTCGCCGTAAGCGGCATCCGACAAGCTCCGCGCCTGCACCACCGACGGATGACGCTCGGCAACCGCCGTAATCAGCTCGTTCAGGCTCAGTGTGCATTCCCGGACTTCATCCGTCGGCGGAGCCGGAAACTCCGAAGCGAGTATCAATTCATTCAGAACAGGGTCAGAGTCAATTTCCGGCATCTCCCCGCCCTCGAGAGATTGGATTCCCGACACGCCGATCGCGCATGCCATCACCGCAATCAAGATTCCCCGGCGGTTTCGCGTTCGTTTCATGGTTTTTTCTGTTTCGGCCGCTGAAATGTTGGTTTGAATGCAGAGTGCATAAAGAGTGCATAATGCAGAATGCACCCTGCTTGGATTTTCTTCTATCCTATCGTCGAACGGGAATCCGAATATTCAGTTAAAATGGCAAATTTGATATATCCGTTGACTTTTAACATTTTCCTGGCTTGAACTCCGCTTTGAACTCCCAAACCGGGTTCATTTACAGGTCCTCCGAAAAATTTGGCTCCTTTTTTCAAGGGGATGTGACGTCAAAGTTTTCCCATTTTACGCGACCCGAACCGGAATATCAGAAACGACTGAAAAATTCCCGAAATTTGGTCCTTTCGGTAAAATCCCCCTAACCCGATTTCCGATGTTGGTGTCGGAGAGATTCCGGCACGGAAGCCGGGACGAAAAAAGAGCTTATTCCGGAGCGTTGAAAGCGGTCGCCGAGCAATCGGCTTTCCTCCTGCTGTTTTTCCTCGCGACGCCCGAATAGGGATGTTGGACTTGCGCGCCGCGCAAGGAAAGGAGCATGGATGTGTCTTTGAAGAAGAGAGTGTTTAAGAGTTCCATTACGCAGGCCGCGATTCTGAGCGGCCTTCTGACAGGCGCTCTTGCGGCTTCGGACGACCCGGTCTATGACCGGCTGATCGGAAACGAAACGGAGCCGATCACCACGGAACAGTCGCTCACTCCCAATCGGCAGCCCCAATCGCTGGGAACCCCGCGGCGAAGTGACGAGGTGATCCGACGGATCGAGCGCGACCGCCTCGGTGAACTTCGCGATTACGGCCAGACGGAAGAGCAGGATCCCGCCGACGCCTTTTTCGATTCGATCGAGTGGGGTGTGGTCGTCGAGGGCGAGCTCGTCTCGAACATGAACAAGACGGATTCCTACAGGCGTGAAACCGACGCGGTCTATACCGCCGACTTCGGGTTCCTGATGCATCTTGGTCAGAAGGGGACTTTTTACGGTCTTCTGGAAGCCGGTTACGGCGGCGCGCTTGACGGGCGCATTCCGACGCTCGCGGTGTTCAACGACGAGGTTGAACCGGACAGTAACCTCAAATTCACCGAACTGTGGTACGAGCATAAGTTCGGATGCAACGAAAGCTGGCGGTTCCGGATCGGCCATCTCGACCTGACGACCGACTTCGATACGAACAATTACGCCAACAGCGGCATTTCCCAGTTCAATTCGACCGGATTCGTTCACAACCTCACCCTGGGCTACGAATACGCCTGCCCGTCGTTCGGCATGATGCTCTGGAAAGATTTCGGGGAAGCGATTTCGGTCGGCGCCGCCTATCTGGCCGAGGACGGTTTCATCGATTATGACGAGGACGGCTTTCCGGACAAAACGGACAGCTGGACCGACGTGTTCCATCACGGGTTCGGCATTCTGGAAACCGACTTCCATCTCGACGCCGGCGGACATGAAGGGAACCTCCGCTTCTACGGCTGGGTCAGCCGCTCCGAAATGTACGCCTATACCGCCGAGGGGAAAAAGGGGACGAGCGCCGGATTCGGAACGAACTACGACCAGGAGCTCTCGCACTATCTGGGTGTCTGGGGGCGTTTCGGCTACGGCAACGCCGAGTACAACCATGTCACCAAGCATTACAGCGGCGGCGTGCAGTTTCAGCACTTCAACGCCTGCTGGCACCGCGACGTGATCGGCGTCGGCTACGGTATCGCCGAGCCGGGAGACACACTCGCCGATCTGCTCGAGGATCCGGGGAAAGAGCATTTCGTCGAAGCCTATTATCGCCATGTCTTCAACGACTTCGCGCACCTTTCGCCGTTCGCCCAATTCGTTAAGAATCCTCTGGGCGACAAAGAATCCGACAGTGCCTTTGTGCTTGGACTGCGGGGTGCCTTCGAGATCTGAGATTGCGGGATAAACAACTGATTCGGGACAAGGTCCGAAGTTCCCTTCCTTTCTTCGGACCTTGCCGGACTCCGAATCTTCATCCTCTCCCGACCGTCATCCCAGCGATTCCTCATTTGATGGCTTTTCCGCGCGCGGACCGCAGGTCCTCTTTGCGCGGTTTTTTGTTTTAACTCAGCTTCTTTTTTTCGTTTTCCTTTCCGGTTTTCGCCGCCGGTTCACTCTCCTCTGACGACGTTTTCCATTCGGAATCCCCCGCGGGGAAAACCGTTGTGGCCGGAAAGTCATGTAATTTTCGCTTGACAGACAGTTGCCCGTGGTTCATAATCCGTAAGGCATTGCACAGCCGTTTTCTTCATGTTTCGCCGGGCAACATTTCCCTCAGCACGGCAACGGCGATTGCGGAAGCGAAGAGCCGCCGTTTTCCCCGGATTCCCCGTCCGGCGTTTTTTCTCAGAGCCTCAGAAGGAAAATGCGGTGAAAAGACAAAAGACCGGTTTCACCCTGGTCGAGCTCCTGGTGGTGATCGCGATC
>JAGCAH010000231.1 GCA_017652805.1 Thermoguttaceae bacterium
CCGTCTCGGGAGTTTTCGGGGATGATCAGGTCAGCGTTTCGGTGAGCGGCGCGTTTGCCGACGCGGCGGCGGGCGACGGGAAGACGGTCAACCTGACGTATGTCATGGACGGCGCGCAGGCGGGGAACTATGTTCTTTCGGCGAACGCAACGACGACGGCGAATATCGATAAGTTACGGCTGACGATCAGCGGGACGCGCGTCGCCGACAAGGATTACGATCGGATGACTGTCGCGGATATTACACCCGGCACGGTTTCCGGTGTTATCGGTCAGGACGACGTCGTCGTGACGGCGTCCGGTGCGTTCCCGTCGGCGAATATCGGTACTTATGATGTCGCGGTGACGTACTCGATCTCGGGGGACGACGCGGCGAACTATCTCGCTCCGGCTTCGGAGAACATCAGCGCGAAGATTAAGCCGATCGACTTTACCGCGACGTTTGAAGACGCGGAGAAAGTCTATACCGCCTCGGGTCAGTCGATCCAGGTAAGCGGGACACTTGAAGGGGACGCCGTTCTGTACTCGACGGATGGAGTGACGTACTCCGTCGATGTTCCGGAATTTACGAATGTCGGTGAATATACGGTTTACGCGAAGGTTCAGCGCGCGAACTATAACGACTGGACAGGGAACGCGGTTTTTTCGATCACGCCCGCGACGATCACGGCGGTCGGAACCGTGTCGAATAAAACTTACGACGGCGGCGTTTCGGCAACGACGGCGGTGACGTTCTCCGGCGTTTTGGGACAAGATGTGATTACCGTTACGGTGAGCGGCCAGTTTACCGATAAGGCCGCGGCGGAAGGGAAGACCGTTAATCTGACGTACGTCATGGACGGCGCGCAGGCGCGGAACTATGTCCTGTCGGCGAATGAGACGGCGACTGCGGATATCGATAAGGTTCAGCTCTCGGTCAGCGGGACGACGGTTGCGGATAAGGATTACAACGGTTCGGCCGCCGCTACGATTACGCTCGGCGATGTTGCCGGTGTCGTTGAGGGTGACGACGTTACGGTTACGGCCTCGGGCGCCTTCCCGTCGGCGAATGTCGGCACTTATGATGTCGCGGTGACGTACACGATCTCGGGTGACGACGCGGCGAACTACATCGCTCCGGCGACGGAGAATATCAGCGCGAAGATTAAGCCGATCGACTTTACCGCGACGTTTGAAGATGCGGAGAAAGTCTATACCGCCTCGGCGCAGTCGATCACGGTGAGCGGCACGCTTGAAGGGGATGCCGTTCTGTACTCGACGGACGGAGTGACGTACTCCGTCGATGTTCCGGAATTTACCAATGTCGGCCAGTACACGGTTTACGCGAAGGTTCAGCGCGCTAACTATAACGATTGGACGAAGAGCGCGACTCTTTCGATTACGCCCGCCACGATTACGGCGGTTGGGACGGCGGAAGACAAGGATTACGACGGCGGCGTTTCGGCGAGGACGGCGGTGACGTTCTCCGGCGTTCTGCGTGAAGATGATGTTACCGTTTCGGTGAGCGGCGTGTTCGCCGATAAGACCGCGGCGGAAGGGAAGACGGTCAATCTGACGTACGTTCTGGGCGGGGCTCAGGCGGGGAACTACGTTCTTGACGCGAACGAGACCGCGTCGGCCGATATCGACGCGATTCCGCTCTCGATCAGCGGGACGAAGGTCGCCGATAAGTCGTACAACGGCACGACCGCGGCGGCGATTACGGTCGGGGAGCTTTCCGGCGTTCTCGACGGGGATGTCGTCGCCGCTGTTCCCGCCGGCGAATTCCCGTCGTCGGACGTCGGCATCTATAACGTGACGGTTACCTACACCCTTTCGGGTCGTGACGCGGCGAACTACGTCGCGCCGGCGGCCGATACGATCAGCGCGAAGATCAATCCGATTGAGTTCGCGGTGACGTTTAACGGCGCGACTGTCGGTTACGACGCTTCGACGCACTCGATCGCGGTGAGCGGTACGCTTGAAGGGGATACCGTTCTGTACTCGACGGACGGCGAGACGTATGACGACGAGACTCCCGTCTTTACCGACGCCGGCGATCATACGGTCTACGCGAAGGTTCAGCGCGAGAATTATTCGGACTGGACGGGGAGCGCGGTTCTTTCGATCACGCCCGCCACGATTACGGCGGTCGGAACCGCGTCGAATAAAACTTACGACGGCGGCGTTTCGGCGACGACGGCGGTGACGTTCTCGGGCGTTCTGGGTGAAGATGAGGTTACCGTTTCGGTGAGCGGCGTGTTCGCCGATAAGGCCGCGGCGGAAGGGAAAACGGTCAATCTGACGTACGCTCTGGGCGGGGCTCAGGCGGGGAACTACGTTCTTGCCAAGAACGATACCGCGACGGCCAATATCAACAAGGTTCAGCTCTCGGTCAGCGGGACGAGCGTCGCGGATAAGGATTACAACGGCACAACCGCCGCGGCGATTACGCTCGGCGAAGTTGACGGTGCTGTCGAGGGTGATAACGTTACGGTCGCCGCTTCCGGCGCGTTCCCGTCGGCGAATATCGGTACTTATGATGTCGCGGTGACGTACTCGATCTCGGGCGACGACGCGGCGAACTACATCGCTCCGGCTTCGGAGAACATCAGCGCGAAGATTAAGCCGGTCGACTTTGAGATTGAGTTTGAAGACGCGGAATTCGCCTATTCCGCTTCGGCGAAGTCGATTGAGGTGAGCGGAACGCTCGAAGGCGATGTCATTCAGTACTCGACGGATGGGACGACCTATGGCGCTTCGGTCCCGGAATATACGAACGTCGGCGAATACACGATCTTCGCGAAGGTTCAGCGCGCCAACTACAACGACTGGACGGGGAGCGCGGTTCTTTCGATCACGCCCGCGACGATTACGGCGGTCGGGACGGCGGAAGGCAAGGATTATGACGGCGGCGTTTCGGCGACGACGGCGGTGACGTTCTCGGGCGTTCTGGGTGAAGATGAGGTTACCGTTTCGGTGAGCGGCGTGTTCGCCGATAAGACCGCGGCGGAAGGGAAGACGGTCAATCTGACCTATCAGCTCGGCGGGGCTAAGGCGGGGAACTATGTCCTGTCGGCGAACGCGACGGCGACGGCGGATATCGATAAGCTGCAGCTGACGATCAGCGGGACGAGCGTCGCGGATAAGGATTACAACGGGACAACCGCCGCGGCGATCACGCTCGGCGACGTTGCCGGTGTGGTTGAGGGTGATAACGTTACGGTCGCCGCTTCCGGTGCGTTCCCGTCGGCGGATGTCGGCACTTATGACGTCGCGGTTTCATATGCGCTGACGGGCGACGACGCTTCGAACTACATCGCTCCGGCGGCTCAGACGTTCAGCGCCAGTATCGTCGCGCTTCCGGCTCCGGCGATTACGTTTAGCGACGCTCAGAAAGTCTATACCGCCTCGGCGCAGTCGATTGAGGTGAGCGGGACGCTTGAAGGGGACGTCGTTCTGTACTCGGAGGACGGAGTGACGTACTCCGTCGATGCTCCGGGATTTACGAATGTCGGCCGGTACACGGTCTACGCGAAGGTTCAGCGGACCGGCCACGCGGACTGGACGGGTCACGCGACTCTTTCGATCACGCCCGCCGATTTAACGGTGAACTTCTCTGTTTCGGACAAGACGTACGACGGGACGAAGACGGCCGAGGTCCTCGGATACACGTTCGACGGTCTTCTGGGCAACGATGTCGTGACGGTGACGGTCAGCGACGCCGAGTTCACCGATCGGAACGCCGGTTCGGATATTGCCGTCGATGTTGACTACACGACCGGCGGCGCGGTGGGGAACTACTCGATCTCCTCGACGGCGAGCGCGTCGATTAACGCGATACGGCTCTCGATCAGCGGGACGAGCGTTGCGGATAAGGATTATGACGGGACGGATACCGCGTCGATCACGGTCGGAACCCTTTCGGGCGTTCTGGAAGGGGAGTCGGTCGGCGTGACCGCCTCGGGCGCGTTCCCGTCGTCGGATGTCGGGACTTATAACGTGACGGTTTCCTATACGCTGACCGGGGATGCCGCGGTGAACTACTTCGCTCCGGCCGCTCAGATGTTTGCCGCGCGTATCACCGAACTTCCGGCTCCGGCGATTACGTTTAGCGACGCGGAGAAAGTCTATAACGGCTCGGGGCAGTCGATTACGGTGGGCGGAACTCTTGAAGGTGACACGGTTCTGTACTCGACGGACGGCCAGACGTATTCGGCGAACGCTCCGACGTTCATCAATGTCGGGGACTACACGGTCTACGCGAAGGTGCAGCGGACGGGTCACGCCGAATGGTCGGGCAGCGCGGTTCTTTCGATCACGCCCGCGACGATCACGGTCGATGGGACGTTTGTCTGGGACAAGGTTTTCGACGGGACGACGACGGCCCAGATCGAGCTTGGCGAGGTGACGGGGATTGCCGACGGAGACGACGTGACGGTGACCGCCTCGGGCGCCCTGCCGAGTTCTCAGCCGGGTATTTGGGACATTACGGTGACCTATGGTCTTACGGGGGCCGACGCGGCGAACTACACGGTGAGCCCGGCGAGTGAAGACTTCCGGGTCGAGATCAGCGGGCCTGAGATTCCGTCGATGGTCGTAACGACCTCGGGGGATGTGGTCGACGCGACGGACGGCCTGATTTCACTGCGCGAAGCACTGACGGTCTACTATAAGACGGACGGAACGATGTCGTACGACAACGGCACCGTTATCTACAATACCGGGACGAACACAACGGTGACGTTTGCCGCCGGTCTTGCGGGTCTGAACCCGACGAAGACGTACGAGCTGACGTCGGCGCACGACGGTCTGGTGATCGACGGCGACGACCGTATCGTCTTCGACAACAAGACGTTTATCATCTTTACGCAGACGGGTAACGCGGACGTGACGCTTAAAGGCCTGACGTTCAGCAATATCAGTCCTTCCGGCCACGGTGCGGCTTACAGCTGCACGGCCGGTTTCGCGGGCACCCCCTTCTCGAAGACGGTGACGTTCGATGACTGCGCGTTTACGGGGAACACGAACAGCGGCAGCACGAGCGCGATCGCGGCGATCGGCATCAACGCCTATGTGAAGAACAGCACGTTTACGGGGAATACGGGGAGCTTCGGGCCGATCTGGACCGGTTTCGGGAATCTGACGGTCGAGGGGAGCACGTTTACGCGGAACAGCGCCGGTTCGGGTGGCGGTGCGATTTACTCTCAGACCTGGGGGACGAACACCTATACGGTGACGGTGACCGACTCGACGTTCGAGAACAACAGCGGTCTTGCCGCC
>JAGCAH010000232.1 GCA_017652805.1 Thermoguttaceae bacterium
CCGCCGAGTCGAGAGGCCGGGTTCAGCGCGATTCTCGCTCCCGCCGGACTTGACCCCGTCTCGGTTGAAGGATATACCACCAAAGAATTCGCCGAAAACCTCTTGCGCCGACTCGACGAACTGGCCGAATCGACAAAAGAGGAATACACGCGCTTCTACGCTCTGGAGACCGACAATGCCGGTCCCTCGCAGACGCGCTGGCTTTTGGAATCCGTCAAGGAAAGATTTCCCGGTATTCTCTGCGAAACCGAATCCTCTACGATGAGTTTGAACCATGACCCAGATCAAGAGTAAACCGAAACCGTTGGGCCGACCGAGCTGTCTCTCTGTCTTTCTCCTCGCCCTCCTGACCGTCGCGGCGGTCGCGGGGATCGGCTGGCTTTACGTTCAGCAGCCGGAAACGGCGCCTCCGAATTCGACGTTCAGCGCGGCGGTCTCCCCCGCCGAACTCGACGCGATCCCCGACGGCGCCGGCCGGGACGACTACACGCTCCTCGACCGCGCTCTGCGCGAATCGCTCGGCGACGATGCCGCTCGGGAAAAGCTAGGGGAGCCGATCCGCGGCGCGCTCGATCGGATTCTGAACGTCTTTGGCGACGACACACAAAGTGCCCGCGCGCGGTTCGATCGGGCCGCGCTCTTTCTGACCGCTCTCCCCTACGAGACCCTCGCGCGGTTCGACTCAAAATACGCCGACGAATTCCGAGCCGCCTCCGAATTCATCTGCAAGCGCCTGGCCCGCGAAAAGATCACCGAAATTGCCGCGCGCCACCATAATCGGATCGACTCGAAACCGACCAAGACGCTCGCCGAACTCGAAACCGCTCTGAAAACACTCGAAGGAGAGATCGCCCCGATCGCCCCTCTTCTGAAAAAGAAGGAGGAAAAAGGGGGAATCCTCTCCGATCTGAACGATATCGTCATGTTCGTCTCGGAACGGAAAGAGGCCGAGTTCAGCGCCGAGGCGTATACGCCCGACGAAAATGCGGCGTCCGAACTGTTTCCGCTCCTGAACGATTCGAAGGGCGCCTACGCGGTCCGCCTGAAAATCATCGAGGCAATAGGCCGCACCGAAGACCGGCCCGCCGAAATCACCCTTCTGCTTGACGGGAACCGCCTGATCGGGACGTTCCCCGTTCCCGCCGACGAAGCGCTCCTGAACCTTCCGATCCGGGAAAACCTGACGCTGACCGTCGCCGAAACGAAAGAAGAGTTCAACCTTTCCGCCGACGGAGCCGAAAACCTCGCCCCCCTGGGAATGCCGGGAGTCATTGCCGCCGAAACCTCTCCCCTTCCCGACCTGAACGAGGCGCAGGTCAGACTTGAAATTCGGCAGACCTATAAACTCCCGCCGTTCTTCTTCGACGCCGTGGCCAAGGCGGTGGAAATCTCCGCCCCCTCGCCGAGAGGAAACTATCCCGGTCCCGCGCGCACGTCACCGTCGCCGTAAAATCACAAAACGGGGGGGAAACTTTAACATTTTCCGAAACGCGGGAATGTGGTATAATCGGGAAAACTGTACGCCGCGTTATCCGCCGCCCCCGCTCAAAAACGGAAAACAGGGGGCGGGGCGGCACATCTTCAACGGAGGAAGAAAATGCTTCAAGTCTACAACACTCTTTCGCGCACCAAAGAACCGTTCAAACCCGTCAACGAGGGAAAAGTCGGCATCTATCTCTGCGGACCGACGGTCTATAAACCGAGCCATATCGGGCATATGGTCGGGCCGGTCATCTTCGACACGATCAGTAAGTACTTCACCTACCTCGGCTACGACGTCACCTTTGTGGTCAACATTACCGACGTCGACGATAAACTGATCGCCGAGTCGCAGCGACGCGGCATCCCGATGTCGGCCGTCGCCGAAGAGATGACCGCCGACTATTTCACGAATCTCAAAACGATGGGGGTCGATTCGATCAAATACTTCCCGCGGGCGACCGAGCATATGGACGGGATCATCAAGTTCACCCAAGGCCTCATCGACAAAGGCTACGCCTACGAGTCGAAAGGAGACGTCTACTTCAACGTCGCCAAGTTCGAAGGGTACGGCAAACTGAGTAACCGCACGCTCGAACAGATGTCGGGCGAAGGGGGCGGAACGGCGGATCGGAAAGAGTCCGATTTCGACTTCGCTCTCTGGAAATCGGCCAAACCGGGGGAACCCTCCTGGGAAAGCCCCTGGGGACCGGGTCGGCCGGGCTGGCATATCGAATGTTCCGTAATGAGCTGCGCTCTGCTGGGAGAGACGTTCGACATTCACGGCGGCGGGCTGGATCTGCAGTTCCCCCACCATGAAAACGAAATCGCCCAGTCCGAGGCGCTCCACGACAAGCCGATGGCGAAATACTGGATGCACAACGGTCTGATGCAGGCCTCGAACGAGGTCGGTAAGGTCGGCGGGCGGAAGACCCGCGCCGCCGAATCGGGCGCGAAAGAGGGCGATCTCGCCTCACAGGAAGCGGGAAAGATCAGCAAATCGAAAGGAGCAAGCGCGTTCCGCGACCTCGTCGCGCGAATTCCGGCCGAAACGATCCGTTTCTTCCTCCTTTCAAGTCACTACCGCCGCCCGATCGATTACAGCGAAGAGCGTCTGGCCGAAGTCGGTAAAGGACTCGAAAGTTTCTACCGTCTCTTTAAACGGTTCAAGCTCGTCACCGGTCAGTCGTTCTACGCGCTCGCCGCGCCGAAGACGCGCGCCGAGGGGGATGCCCGTTGGAGCGCGGTTCCCGCCGAGAAGAAACTTCTGACCGAGGCGGTCGCCTGCCGTGCCAAATTCCTGGACGCGATGGACGACGACTTCAATACCGCCGGCGGGATGGGAACCCTTTTCGATATGACGCGCCTTCTGAACCGCGCCATCGAAGAGAAAAAACTCGAAACGACCGGTTCCGACGCCGATAAGGCCGAACTGGTCGAAGCGATGACGGTCCTCAAAGAGCTCGCTCAGATTCTCGGCATTTTCCGTGAAGAACAGGCCGAACCGGCCGCGGCCGACGACGGCCTGACCGACGCGCTGATGAAGATTCTGATCGAACTCCGTCTGGCCGCCAAAAAACGGAAGGACTTCGAAACCGCCGACAAAATCCGCGACGACTTAAAAGCGGTCGGGATCGTTCTCGAAGACCGTCCGGGCGAGACGACCTGGTCGCGGAGCTGACGATGCCGGGGGGCGTGTCGACTCCGGTACGGGTTCTCGGGGTAGACCCCGGTCTGCATATCACCGGTTACGGCGTTCTGGAAATGATCGGAAAGCGGATTCGCCTGATCGAAGCCGGGGTTGTCAAAAGCCGGGCCGAAACGCTCGAAGGGCGAGTGCGCGATATCTTCACCGGGGTCCGCGAGGTGATCGAAAAAGCCGAGCCCGGATCGCTCGCGCTCGAAGCGCTCTATTCCCATTACAAGCGGCCGATGACCGCCGTTCTGATGGGGCATGCCCGCGGGGCGATCTGTCTGGCGGCCGCCCTCTCCGGACTTCCGGTCATCTCGTACCCTTCCACCGCCGTCAAAAAAACCTTAACCGGGCACGGCCGGGCGCCGAAAGATCAGATACAGCGGGCCATCCAGTACGAACTGGGGCTGAAGAGTTACCCCAATCCGCCCGACGTGGCCGACGCGCTGGCGATCGCGCTCTGCCATATTTACACCTTTATGTGAATCTTTAAGAACCGCGTTCATTCATCCAACACGCCGATCGGCGGCAGGACGGACTGACAATGATCACACAAATCACCGGAAAACTGGTCAAACTGTTCGACGAACAGGTCATAATGGAAATCGGGCCGTTTCAGTTTGAAGTTCTGGTTTCCGACTATACGCGCCGCCAGCTCCAGCAGGAACTGGGGAATGAAATTCAGCTCCATACGCTCGTCTATCTCGACGGGAATATCACTCAGGGGAAGGTCGTTCCCCGAATGATCGGTTTTCTGACCGAGGCGGAACGCGAATTCTTCGACCTGTTCTGCATCGTCGACGGCGTCGGGGCCAAAAAGGCGCTCCGCGCGATGATCCGGCCGGTACGCGAAATCGCCTCGGCCATCGAAGATCAAAACGTCAAAGTCCTGGCGGGGCTTCCCGGGATCGGCCCGGCGACCGCCGAGCGGATCGTCGCCAAACTCCGCCGGAAAGTCCCGAAGTTCGCCCTGATGGCGGCGCGTCCCGACGACGACGCCATCACGCCGGAAATCCTCGACGTGATCGCCGAAACGTTCGAGGCGCTCGTCTCGCTCGGTCATTCCGAAGCCGAAGCGCGCCGTCTCATCGATAAGGGAACCGATAACGGAAAGAAGAAATTCAAGGATTCCTCGGCGCTGATCGAGGCGATCTACAAAAACAACAGGGGGAACTGAGCGCACGGTTCCCCGCGCCGAAGAGGCCATTCAAAGAAGAGAAACCCATGACACGAGAAGTGATATACGGGCCGGACGACAGCGACCGTTACAACCGCGACGAACCCGATCGGTCGCTTGACCGGCGGCGGACGACGACCGAAGAAGATCTCCTTCTCCGTCCGAAACGGATGAGCGAGATGGTCGGTCAGCGCGAGGTCTACGAACGAGTCCTGATCGCGATCGACGCCGCCAAAAAACGGGGCGAACCGCTCGGACACATCCTCTTCGACGGCCCCCCCGGTTTGGGAAAAACGACGTTCGCCACCTGTATCCCCCGGGAGCTGGGAACCACACTCCAGATCGCCAACGGCGCGACCCTCAAAGCGCCGAAAGATATCGTTCCCTACCTGACGAACGCCGAGGAGGGTTCCGTACTCTTCATTGACGAAATTCACCGGATGCAGAAGGCGGTCGAGGAGTTCATCTATCCGGCGATGGAAGATTTCCGAATCGACCTGACCCTGGGGGAAGGCGCCAACGCGCGCACGATGAATATGCCCCTCAAGCAGTTCACGCTGATCGGCGCGACCACGCGGACCGGTCTGATCAGCGCCCCCCTGCGCGACCGGTTCCAGATGCGCGAGCATCTCGACTTTTATACTCCCGAGGAGCTCTCGGTGATCGTCCTGATGAACGCCGAAAAACTCCAGATGCCGATCGACGACGTCGCCGCGATGGAAATCGCGCTGCGCTCGCGCGGCACGCCCCGTCTGGCGAATAACCGTCTCCGCTGGGTCCGGGATTTCGCCGACGCGCGCGCCGACGGGAAGATCACCCCCAAAGTGGCGCTCCGGGCGATGGATATGCAGGGGATCGACTCGCTCGGACTCGACCCGTTCGACCGCAAATTCTTAGAGACGATCTGCCGGGTCTTCAGCGGCGGACCGGTCGGGGTCGAAGCGGTCGCGCATACGATGAACATCGCGCCCGACACCCTTATCGACGAGGTCGAACCGTTCCTCCTACGGAGTGAACTGCTCATTCGTACCCCGCGCGGACGTAAGGTGACCGAAAAGGGACTCGAACACTTGGGATTCAACCCCGCCGATTTCGATTTTCCTCAAACCCTTTTCTGATCGGCGACTTTACGTTCTCCGCCCCGCGCGGGCGGGGACGAACATCTTGACAACGGCAATTCTCTTTCTATAACTTATTTCAATGCAGTTGAGGAAGTCGGAGTAAGGGAACCCGGTGAGAGGCCGGGACGGTCCCCGCCGCTGTATCGGACGCGAAAAGATCTCGCTCCTCCGTGCGCCATTGAGGCCGAAGCGCGTCCGCCGCCGAGGCTTTGAGAAGGCCGGGCGAGGTTGTCCGAAGTCAGAAGACCTGCCGATTTCTTGTTTGTGTCGAAAAACCGCGGTGGACGGTCTTTTTCGGCCAGGGTCGTCCCCCGCATGCTCAACCGCCTTTCGGACGAGTTTCATCACTCTGGAAAGGAGGCGTTTCCATGTACAGGAAACATTCTTCCCGAAGGAGCCGATGCGGGTTCACTCTGGTCGAACTGCTTGTGGTGATCGCGATCATCGGTATCCTTATCGGTCTTTTGCTCCCCGCGGTGCAAGCCGCGCGCGAGGCGGCGCGCCGCATGAAGTGCGCCAGTAACCTTAAACAAATCGGCATCGCCATGCATGCCTATCACTCCGCGCTCGAGACGTTCCCGCCGGGTAAATTAGGAACAGTTCGTTCTGGCAAATACACCGGCGAAGGAAATCTTTTCGGCTGGGGCGCGCTGATTCTTCCTTTCTGCGAAGCCCTCCAGGCGCAGGATCTGTGTGTATTCAAGATAAAAGTGTACGAAGAAGAGAATATCAAAGCAGGTCAGACGATACTACCGTTCTACATCTGCCCGTCCGACAGCAACCGTGAGGTTCGTGAGATTCTGTACCCCAATCCCGACAGGGGATGGGCGCTCGAGACGCTGAAACTAGCCCCCTCACATTATGCCGGTGTGTCCTCCGAAACGATCAGCGAAAAAGGGGAAAAAAACGACGAGCTTGGTGTGTTGCTTCAGTGGCGTTCAGTCAGCGCCTCGGACATCCGCGATGGACTATCGAACACGCTCCTCCTGGCCGAAGCCTCGTCGTATGAAACGGTGACACCTGCAACCTACGATAACGGTAGTTGGCTGATCGGGACGAACATCTTCCGCAAGAACGACCGCGAGATCAATTTCCGCCCGACCTGCGAATGTTTCCAAAAAGGAACGTGGTGGTGGAATCCGGACGGCAGCGGGAGCGCAAGCTGCGACTGTTCGCATTACCAATACGATTTCCGCAGTCAGCATCCCGGCGGCGCGCACGCGCTCATGTGTGACGGAAGCGTCCGCTATTTAAGCGCGCAGATGAACCTGAACGAACTCGCCGCCCTGATCACCCGCGCGGCGGGCGACTAAGTTCGTCGGTCACAAAGAATCTTCTGCGTCCTTCTCGACGGGACTTACCCGACGGTCAGCTCGCGGTAAGTTCCGTCTTCGTTTTCCAGCATCACCGCCGACTCGAGCGGGGGAAGTTCGACTGCCGTACGCTCTCCGGCAAGACACAGATGAACGGTCTTGTCGTTCTTCTCGGGGTTCCAGAGGAGAACCGCCCGCGCCCCGGGATACCACCCGCAGACGACCGGGGTCTCCTCTTCCACATAAGGAACGCGGCTCTCCCGCAGACGGGGCAGAATCGATCGGCGAAACGCAAAGAGCGGATCAAGGTTCTCGTCGACCGCCACCGAGCGGCCCGACGGAGACTCGCGGCGCGTAATGCACACCGTACCCGGCGAGGCGATCTCGCCCCGTTCGAGCGAACGGGCGTCGTTATCTCCCAAAAACGTCCAGCCGTCGGCGGCCAGCTCGTCTGTGACCTCAAAAGGAACTCCCGTCGCCAGGAAAAGCGAATAGGCGTTGTACCCGGCCATATAGCGGCCGGCTTTCCCCCAGAAATGCTTAAACGGTCCCTTCGGCGCGCACCCTTTCAGAACCTCGTGGAACGCGGCCTCTTTTTTCATCCGTTTGGCGAAAAACGGCCAGTAGTCGACCGGCGTCGTACACATAAACATCGTGTTGCGTACGTCGGCGAAAGTCGAAAAGGTCAATTTCGACGCCATGTTCTCTTTTGAAAGGGAATTCTCGGGATGAATCGTTGTCTCGCTGAAAGTCCGGCCCGGCTCGGTAAAACGCCGGTGGAACAGAACACTGAACATCTCGATCGTCTTATTTTTCAGCGGGTCGTACCAATCGTCGCTGAACATCCATTCCCCGACCCGGAAGAGCTTTCCCCGGTAATTTTCCAGGCGGATCCCCGCCCGTTCCGACCCCATCCCCATCACCATAATCCCCAGATCGATCTTCGGCGCGGCCGCCTCGGTTCTTCGGAACAGGTCAGTCAGCAGATCGCACTGATAATCGACCCAAAGGCGGACAAGCGGAGTGTCGCTATTAGAGTTCAGATCGCCGACCAGCTCGTCCCAGCGCGACGCCGAAAGGCCCGCCGTCTCAATAAACGCCTGTCGGCATTCCGGACAAACGCACCCGCCGATATGATCGGGCGAGTCGGCGCAGCGAAAATCGTCGTCCAGAAAATGATCGCAGATCCCGAACTTCTCAAACAGCAGCCGATTTGAGCCGACCGTCTCGCGATCGGTCAATTCATGGCACGTGATCCCCCGTCCTTTTCGACCGTCATGGCGCTCGTTCGGCTTCCACCCTTCCGGGAATTCGTCGGACTCGTACGGAGCCGGGTGGCCGAACGGGATGGAAAAGAAGTGGGGGACCATCCCCATTTCCCGAGTACGGCGGACCGCCCGATCGAAGGTCTCCCAGTCGTCGTCAATTCGGCCGCGATGGAAAAAGAGAAACCAAAGGTGCCTGACGCCGGCGTCGCGCCACGCCGCGACCTGATCAGGATCGTTCGCGACCACCCGCGCATGAGTCGAACGATGGTAGACCCGTTCGGTCGAATCGATTCGCCGGTAGTCTTCCGACGTAAGGAGCGGTGACGTATCGGAAACATCGCGAAAATCGACCTCTCGGGCCGAAGAAAGACCCGACGCGCCAAGCGCCAGCGCCGCGGTCCGAAAAAAATGCCGTCGTTTCATGACCTGCCTTTCTATACAAACGTTTTGCGGGTCTTTCCGTCGTATCGGAGACAGAACCTATGCAATGCGCATTTCGCGATAAGTCCCGTCGCCGTTTTCGAGCATCAGCGCCGACTCGAGCGCGGGAAGTTCGACCGCCGTACTCCGTCCGGCAAAGAACAGGTGAACGGTCTTGTCGCTCTTTTCGGGATTCCACAGCAGAACCGCCCGCGCCTCGGGATACCACCCGCAGACGACCGGGCTCTCCTCTTCCACATAGGGAACGCGCGCCTCGCGCAGTTTCGGCAGAATCGACCGGCGGAAAGCAAAGAGCGACTCGAGACTCTCGTCGACCGCCGTCGAGCGGCCCGACGGAGACTCGCGGCGCGTAATACAGACCGTGCCCGGCGAGGCGATCTCGCCCCGTTCGAGCGAACGGGCGTCGTTATCCCCCAGAAACGTCCAGCCGTCGGCGGCCAGTCCGTCCGTGACCTCAAACGGCATCCCGGTCGCCAGGAAGAGCGAATAAGCGTTGTACCCGGCCATATAACGGCCGGCCTTCCCCCAGAAGTGCTTAAACGGCCCCTTCGGCGCGCACCCTTTCAGAACCTCGTGGTACGCGGCCTCTTTTTTCATCCGTTTGGCGAAAAACGGCCAGTAGTCGGCTGGAGTCCGACACATAAACATTGTGTTGCGCACGTCGGCAAAGGTCGAAAAGACCAGTTTCGAGGCCATGTTCTCTTTCGAAAGAGAATTCTCGGGATGAATCGTTGTCTCGCTGAAAGTCCGGCCCGGCTCGGTAAAGCG
>JAGCAH010000233.1 GCA_017652805.1 Thermoguttaceae bacterium
CCGACGCCGCCGCGCGGCGGCGTTTTCGTCGAACCGCGCACGCAGAACCGTCGGGTCGGTCAGTTCGTCGTATCCGTTCGCCAGTTCCACCCCGCCGCTGAACAGTTCGAATCGGCGGGTCACTTCCCGCGCCCCGCCGTCGGGGTCAAGAGCCGGGCCGACTTTGGCCAGCTGCGCCTGACCGAGCGGATAGTCGCAGATGACGACCGGCGCGTCGAGACCCAGGGTCGGCTGAACCGTCTCTTCAAAGAGGTAATCGATCCAGTCATCGGCGGACGCCGGTGTTTCGCCGCCGACGTAGCTTTCGGGATAATTCGGCGCCAGCCGATCAGCGGCACAACGGAGCTCTTCAACGCTCGCGCCGTGAGGGTTCACCCCGGTCTTTTCCTTAAAGAGCGCGCCGAACGAACGGAAGACCGCTTTCGAGTCTGGCGACACGGAAAGGAACGCGTCGGCCAGCCCGCGCAGAAAATCAATCCCCTCGCGGTACCCGTCACCGACGCGATACCACTCCAGGATCGTGAACTCCGCGTTGTGCATCGGTCCGCGATCCCCCTGCCGAAACGCGGGGGTGATCTCATAGATCTGTCGGCATCCCGCCGCCAGAAGCCGCTTGAGCGCAAATTCCGGCGATGTTTGGAGGTAAAACTCTTCCCGCCCGACATTCACTCGAATCGGGTCGATATATCGGTCGACCAGTACGTCATGCGAAAGGACCGGCGTCTGAACCTCAAAGAAACCATGGCTGTCAAAAAACGCGCGGAGCGCCTTTAAGAGGAGCGCGCGCTCTTTCAGCGTTTCAAGCGAAGCTGTGGGAAGATAATCAAGATGATGATCGTTCATCGAAAAAACCGTTTCGGGTTCAGTGCGGGGACTCGGGAAAAGCGGGATCGGGCGAAAAAAAAAGAGGTAACCGCGGGCACTCACGCCCCGATTACCCCTTACTTTTCAGAACTTCCCATTCGACTGTCTCCTATGACGATAGGGGAATGAATCACAGTCAATGCGGGAAACGGTCAGTTTCTTACACGAAGAATGCTCGACGCGGCAGTGTTGAACGAAACACGATCTTCCGGATGCCAGAGGGGGAGACCTTTACGAATACGTTCGGAAAGGACTTCAACCTTGGCGGAAGAGCCGGCGGGGGCATCGGTCGGGCAGAACTCATCGGTAATGGTGGGTTCGAAGTTTTCGTCGTGACCGGTTTCCAGAATCGCATCAAAAACGTTACGGATCATCGTTGCACTCTCCTTTCTTAGAGCGCTAAGGCCTGAATATTACCGAAACTTATTTTACTTTCAGCAAGTTCTATGTTACCTCATCCCCCGCAATCGGGCGCCTGAAAATTCGCGGCGCAACTATAAGGCATATAGGGGAAAGGATAAAACTTACCAACGTCTTGTTATTATAAGCTAGGTCAAGTATTGGTCAAGGGTCCAAAACGCCGGTTTTCCAAAGAAATTTTTGATCCGATCGTCAAACCCCTTAAAAACAAGGACCAAATGACGAAAAAATTTTTTAAAATTTTTAAAATCGTCGGGAGAAATTGAGGAAAATGTGTCGATTTCGTAGGCAAAATAGAAAAACCTCCGAAAAACGAAAAAGAGTTTTTCCGCTTTTTTCTCCGCCGAAAACCGGAAACCCGCCCCAAGGAACCGTCGCCGAAAAAGGGTAAACTTCGGGTCAAAACGGGCGGTTTTTACTTATGATAGCCGAATGTCCCGTAAAAGGTAATGAAAAAGTTTATAGGAGACTACTTTTTCCCGAGTGCCCGCTGATCGCGGAAGAAAGCGCGCAGAAGGGCATGGCACTCCTCGGCCAGAACATCGGGCACGACTTCGCAGCGGTGGTTCAGACGTTCGTCTTCCAGAAGCCGGTACAGGGTTCGAACCGCTCCGGCCTTGTAGTCGGCGGTCCCGTAGACCACCCGTCCGATCCGAGCCGAAAGGATCGCTCCGGCGCACATCGGGCACGGCTCCATCGTCACGTAGAGGGCCGCGTCTTCCACCCGCCACGAGGGGAAGAATTTCGCCGCCTGACGAATCGCCAGGATTTCGGCATGCGCCGTCGGGTCGCAGTCCGATTCCTTTCGGTTATGTGCCCGCGCGATAATTTCGCCGCCGCGCACGATGACCGCGCCGATCGGGACTTCTCCCTCCTCGGCCGCCAGGCGCGCCTCGGCGATTGCCTCGCGCATAAATGCAATATCGCTGTCGGTCGGCATATATGTTTTCGAAAAACGGTTCGCGGAAGAAAAACGCTTGAAATTCCGCGCCCGCACCTTATAATGGCGGTCGAAGCGCCCCGGGCGCGTTTTGACTTTCTTCCGAACAGAAAAGAGCCTTCTATGCCAGCTCCCGAATTTTCGATCCTCTTAGACGGCGAGGACCTGGCCTTTACCGCCCGCCATTTTATCACACTCCGGCTCCCCGAAAAAGGGCTCGTCGTCGAGCCGATTCACGAACATACGTTCCGAGTTGCCGTACGGATCCGCGGCGCGTTAAACGATGTGGGGCTCCTCGTCGACTTCCACGCGGCGCACCGTCTTCTGGCGGAGATCCTCGACGGGTTCCGAGGCAGATGCTTTCTGGGCGAGAATCAGAAGGGAGTCAGGATCACGACAGACACCTCCTGCATCCGCATCAAATTCACCGCCGTCTCACTCGAAACGGGAGAAGAGACCGAAGAAGATCTCGCGTTCTCCCACGGGGATATCGTCCCGATCAAGTGGGGGAACGCCACCGCCGAACTGATCGCCCTTCATATCGCGAGCCGTTATTATGAAAAGCTGAAGTCGGCCGGTCTGATTCCCGCCGATACGCAAGTGCCGCTTTTGACGCTCACGCTCGAAGAATATCCCGGAATGAAGGCGGTTGTGACCCTTTAAGAATCCCCCTTCCCTTTCGCCGGAAATCTGCTATAATGATCGGCGTGTCCGGCGGGGTGCGTTTCGCACCCCATTTCACTAACCGGGCATCGGCAGTTTCTGTCGTCCGGGGCATGGCGCAGTCTGGTTTAGCGCGTTTGACTGGGGGTCAAAAGGTCGCTGGTTCGAATCCAGTTGCCCCGATTTTAAAACGGCGAAAAGGAGCAGTTCCTTTTCGCCGTTTTTTGTTGTTCATCCGAGATTACCCCCCAATCAGCTGACTTGTCTGTTTAAGATATTTCGCGGGAATCGGCGTGCGGAGTTTCCAGATCACATCCATCGGCTTGGAACCTTTATGTTCAACGTAGTCGGCGAGCCCCAGAAACGTGTACGGTGCAACATTGCCGTATTGGTCTTGTCTGTTCTCACGGACGAAAATCATCACGTGCGTTTTATCCCGAGGTTGGTTGATGTATCTTTGCCCCGCCTTGCTGTTTTCGGCGGTCGTACTCTGGCTCTGCCAGTGGAAATGATCGCAGTCGATGGAATAGTCTTTGTACATAGTAGTCGGAGAATAATCGGCATCCGATTTATTGAGGGTGACAAAGAGAATATCCGTCTTTTTTTCTTCCAGATACTTCACCCCTTCTCGAATCGAACTCGGTTTCATAAAATCGAGCGCGACTAAAATCTGGTCGCGGGAATAACTGCAGTGCACATCGAGCGGGCATTCGAAATCGACGTTCACTTTTTCATCAATAAAGTCGATCTCCTCATATTTGTAGTTCAGCAAATCGATAATCTCTTTGAGCATGTTCGGAGAATCCGCGATCTTTCGGAATCCTTCCATTTGGTCCTTAAATCCACACTCTTTATACGATTTCTGCCAGATCGTAAACTGGAGCATATTCCACATCTTCATCTGAAGCTCCGTATACGTTTTCGATTGATTGGCAACAAATGGAAGGTTTCGGCAGACAAACTCAATCAGACGCCGCGAGTCGATATTCGCAAGCCGCGGAAGCGCCTTGGTCACATCTCCTTCGACTTCTTCTTCGAAATCGTCAATGATACCGGCATTGACGCAAAGTCGGGCGAAACTGTTCTTTGTTTTGTAGATGGAACGGGGATCTAAATTGTAATGCTTAAGAAAGTGGGCAAAAGTCGGGTCTTTCCCAGTTTCCTCCTTGAACGTTTTAAGATTCTCAACAATCCGTTTTTGGCCGCGCAAAGCTTTTTCGATATTCTCGAGAATATAGCTACGCGCCTGTTTTTCCAACTTGATATAGCACCCTTTCGGCAGGAGGGGAAAATCCTTTTCGATCTCCCTTTTCACACTCCGCCGCGTGTTCCCCAATAACGCGGCGAATTTCGAAGCGAAATTATATTTAGCGTGCGCCTGTCCGATAAAATCGAGGACGGTCAGACATTCCTTCCCTTCGGCGAGGCGCAGACCGCGTCCCAGCTGTTGCAAAAAAACGGTCAGACTTTCGGTCGGACGGAGGAACATCACCGTATTGATTTCCGGAATATCAACTCCCTCATTGTAGAGGTCAACCGCAAAGATGAATCGAATTTCTCCTTTCCCCAATCTCCTCTGAGCCGTATCACGCTCATCTTTCCGGCACTCGTCGGTCAGTGCCAGGGAAGGAATATGAGCTTCGTTAAACTTTCTTGCCATGTAGCGGGCATGTTCTTTGGTGACGCAGAATCCCAGACCCTTCACATCATCCAAATCTGCTGTGTACTTGTTCAGTTGTTCAATGATCTGCGCCGTTCGCTGATCGTTTCCGGTATAGAGTTCTGAAAGCGTTGTAGGATCATATCTGCCCCGCGTCCATTTCACTTGGCTCAGATCGACGCCGTCTGAAACGCCAAAATAGTGAAACGGACAGAGAAGTTTTCGATTGACCGCTTCGGGGAGCCGTATCTCGGCGGCGATCCGATTATCAAAATAACTCGTAACATCTTTCCCGTCCATTCGTTCGGGAGTTGCAGTCAGACCGAGAAGGATCTTCGGTTTGTAATACTCCAAAAGCCGCTGATACGAGGGAGCTGAGGCGTGATGGAATTCATCAACAATGATAAAGTCATAGAAGTCGGGTTCCGTTCTATCGTAAAACTTCTGAGAATTAAACGTGTCAATCGACATAAACAGATGATCCCACGAACTCGGCTGTTGCCCGCCGTAGAAGGGTTCGCCGAAATTCGCGTCTCGCAGCACGCCGCGAAAACAGTTCTGGCTCTGTTTTAGAATCTCTTTTCGGTGTGCGATAAAAAGAAGGTTCGCCTTCCGCTCTTTTTGTCGGAATCGGCGATAGTCAAATGCCGATATAACCGTTTTCCCCGTTCCGGTCGCCGCAACAACCAGATTTCTGTAATACCCGCGGATAGACCGTTCGGCTTCCAAATGGTCGAGGATCTCCTGTTGATAGGGGAAAGGACGGATATCAAAAAGATAGGGCGTGTCTTCGGACGGAGTCTGTTCCGATTTCAGCGCCTCGAGAAGTCGAGACCGATCGGCGTGAGTGTAACGGACAAAATCAGAACTGTTCCAGTAGCTTTCAAAGGTCGCTTGTATTTTATCGATCGTATAGGGCTGGTCGCTGGTTGTGATCTTTAAGTTCCATTCCAAACCGCTTGTCATGGCGGCGTTCGACATATTCGATGATCCGACATACGCGGTCGAAAACCCCGTTTCACGGCTAAAGACGTACGATTTGGCATGAAGCCGAGTCCGTTTTGTATCGTAGGAAATTTTAATCTCGGTGTTCGGCAACTTGGAGAGCTCTTCAACCGCCTTCAGCTGTGTCGCTCCCATATACGAAGTTGTTATGACCCGAAGTTTTCCCCCGCGGTTGGTAAATTCCTGCAGTTCATCGAAGATCAGACTCAGCCCACTCCAGCGGATGAACGAGACGAGCATATTAATCTGATCCGCTGAGGCGATCTCCTTTTTCAGCTCGGTCATTAACTGCGGTTCATGTTCCGCGCCGGTAAAGAGGGAACTCTGCGCCAACGAAGTTTCTGGGCGCGGCGTTGAAATCTTTCCGCTTAAAGCGTCCGGGTTGTTCATCTTCAGTGCCGCGGCCAGGAGAAGTTCCGCAGGATCATTTACGCGCATCCTGTCGAAGTCAACGTCTCCGGTCAGAGAAGAAACATCCTGAACAATCCGGTTGACCAACTCCAGCCGTCGTCTCCGTTCGTTTTCGGGAAGAACCGCCAACCCCTTTTCAATAACACGCGCCAGATACCCGGAAAGAACACGCGGCTCTTGGGCGCCGTCGATCCCCATTGTGTTGACGAGCATGGATTGAAGGCTTTTGGTAATCTCGTCAGAGGTCTCTTTGTTGACAACCTTTTCATAAAGTCCGGGCTTAAGCATCGGCGAAGTCCCTCGAAAGATTCGTGATCGGCGTCATCGACGTATTTGTCAGAATTATAGCAGCTTCCTGTCACCTTTGCAGCATCCTGCCCCACTTTTCGTGCGCCTTGGTGAAACGCTTTTCGCGGGTAAAATAGGGGGCGGAAGGGGTTCGCTCACGTCGAAACGCCCAACCGGCACTTAACCTCACGAAAAAAGAAACCTGATGAATATCGCCGTCCTCCTAAAACAGGTGCCAGACACGCAGTCGGTACGGCTCGATCCGGATACCGGCACGCTTGTGCGCGATCCGGCCGATGCGGTCACCAATCCGCTCGACCTCTGCGCGCTCGGCGCCGCGCTGCGACTTGCCGACGGGGTTCCCGAAACGGAAATCACCGCCATATCGATGGGACCGGCAGGCGCCGAACAGGCCCTGCGTCAGGCACTTTCCCTCGGCGCCGCCCGGGGAATCCTGATCTGTGACCGCGCCTGCGCCGGAAGCGACACCTATGTGACCGCGCTC
>JAGCAH010000234.1 GCA_017652805.1 Thermoguttaceae bacterium
ATATCTTCGGTCGTTACGACGGGAATCACGCGCGCGGCCTTCGGGTACTCGACTTCGACCGGGCCGGAGACGACGGTGACCTCGTAGCCCGCCGCCAGGGCGGCTTCGGCCAGCGCCCGGCCCATTCGGCCGCTCGAGGCGTTCGAGATGTAGCGGACCGGGTCGAGATATTCGCGGGTCGGCCCGGAAGTGATCAGAATCGACTTTTTCTTTTCCACGTCAGTTCCCCAGCGATTGAAGCGGCGCGGGAATCCGGCCGCCGAATTGAACGAACTCTTCACTCACCCCGACGTTGCGGACTTCCAGAACGGGGGAATGCCCGAACAGACCGCCGAAGTTGACCTTCTCGCCCGCCTTGGCGCCCGGAACGGGAACGAGCCGGGCGGCGGTCGTCTTGTTGTTAATGACACCGATCGCCATTTCGTCGGCGATGATCGCGGAGATCGTGGTCGGCGGGGTGTCGCCGGGAATCAGGATCATGTCGAGCCCGACGCTGCAGACGCTCGTCATCGCCTCGAGCTTCTCGAGCACCAGGTGTTTCCGCTCGACCGCGTCGGCCAGGGTCGCGTCTTCCGAAACCGGAATGAACGCGCCGCTCAGCCCGCCGACCGAACTCGAGGCGAAAAGACCTCCCTTTTTCACCGCGTCGTTGAGCATCGCGATCGCCGCGGTCGAACCTGGCGCGCCGATCCGTGCCAGGCCGAGCGTCTTGAGAATTTCGCCGATACTGTCGCCGATCGTCGGGGTCGGCGCCAGCGACAGGTCGACGATTCCGAACGGGATCCCGAGCGTCTCGGCGACTTCGCGGCCGATCAGTTCCCCAACCCGCGTGACGCGGAAACTCGAAAGCTTGATCTCCTCGGCCAGGTCGGTCAGGGTGAGTTTCTTCCCCTGTTCCCGCGCCGAGGCGATTCGCCGTTTGAGAGCCGAGTCGACCACGCCGGGCCCCGAAACGCCGATATTGACCGTCACTTCCGGTTCCCCCGCCCCCATATAGGCGCCCGCCATGAAGGGGTTGTCTTCGGGAATGTTGGCGAAGACGACCAGTTTGGCGGCGGCGAACCCGCGGTTCGCCGCGTCGGCCTGAGCGACAGCGGGAATGATCTCGCCCAGTGCGCGCAGCGCGTCCATGTTGATCCCCGCCTTGCGCGAAGCGGCGTTGACCGAGGCGCAGACCCGTTCGGTTTGCGAGAGGACGTCGGGCAGCGCGTCGAGCAGGACACGGTCGCCGGCGGAAATTCCCTTCTGAACCAGCGCGGTGAAACCGCCGACCAGGTCGACGCGGCACTCTTTCGCCGCGTCGTCGAGGCATTTGGCCAGTTCCAGGGCGCAGGGGGCGCCGTGTCCGGCCAGCAGGTTTGAGGCGGGGGAAATGGCGATTCGCTTGTTCGTGACGGGGATCCCGTATTTGGCGCCGACCACGTCGCAGATTTCGACCAGCCGACCGGCGTAGCGGAGGATCTTATTGTGGACCTTTTTGACGAGCTGGTCGGGATTCGACCCGGCGCAGTCGTTCAGGTTCAGAGCGAGGGTGACCGCGCGCACGTCGAGATGTTCGGCGTGGAGCATACGGATTGTCGAAAGGACTTCATCGGTACGAAGCATGGGGAATGGCCCTCCGGAACTACGGTTTGCGGAGTTGGTTGGTCGCGACGAAGATGTTTTTGTGCTGAAGTTTTACGGTGAACTCGTATTCGGACGCGATATCTTCCAGATCGAGCAGAAGGGTGCGCGGGTCGTCGTTCGGATCGACCTCGACCTGACCGATCAGCGTGAATCCGTCTTTGCCGTCCTTTTCGCAGTAGAGCTCGGTGATGTTGACCCCCTTATCGGCCAGGGAGCGGCTCAGAACCCGCACCACACCGGGCCGGTCTTTCCCGAACGCGGTCAGAATGAAGATGCTCGACTCGGGAACCGGACGGACGTGAAGGGAACTGGTTCGGGAGCAAAAGATCTTACACCCTTCGACGCCGTTCTCTTTGAGGAGTTCCGCCGCCAGGGCGTCCGGCTCGAAGTCGGTGTCGAAACGGAGGGTCATCATCAGGGTGAAAAACCCGCTCAGGACCGCCTGGTTGCACGATTCGATATTGCCGCCGAGCCGCATGATCCCTTCGCTCAGTCCGGCGACGATCCCGGGCTTGTCGCCGGCGATCACGCTCAGTACGTATCCGAAGGAGGGGGTATCGGTCTGGGTTGTCATCGGAGGGAATCCCTTTCTTTTCGGGACGGGTTACTGGCTGATGTGGAAAAGGAGGACGTCCCCCTCCTGAACCACGTAGTCTTTATGTTCGCGGTGGTTGAGACCCTGTGCCTTGACCTCGCGTTCGCTCCCCAGCCGAACCAGGTCGTCGCAGGCGACGACTTCGGCGCGGATGAACTTCTTGATGAAATCGGTGTGGATGCACCCCGCCGCCTCGATAGCGGTGCCGTTTTTGCGCATCAGCCAGGTGCGGACTTCCTTTTCGCCGGCGGTCAGAAAGACCATCTGGCCGGAGAA
>JAGCAH010000235.1 GCA_017652805.1 Thermoguttaceae bacterium
ATGCGCGAAGCCGAGAGGCTTTCTCGGGCGTTACATTCTGCGGGGAATGAACGTTCGGCACGCCGAACTGGCCGATTGGGGGATTTCGCTTCTCCCCCCGGAACCGCCGAAAGAGATTCTCGATATCGGCTGCGGCGGCGGTCGCCATCTCCATAAACTTCTGACGCTCTACCCCGAGGCCTCCGGAACCGGAATCGACTACGCGCCGGTCGCGGTAAAAAAGACGGCGAGGTTCAACCGTGAGTTCGTCAGGGCCGGACGGTGCGTCTCGACGTTCGGCGACATCTCGAACCTCACCCTTCCGGCCGAAAAGTTCGATCTGGTCACCGCTTTCGAAACGGTCTATTTCTGGCCGGGTCTGATTTCCTGTTTTAAACAGGCGGCGCGCGTGATGAGGCCGGGCGGCCGATTTCTGATCGTCCACGAGACCGACGGACTCGACCCTCAGGGACGCAAGTTCGAGCAGATCATCGATTCGATGACCGTCTATACCGCCGCGGAGCTGGAAGAGGCGCTCCGCGCCGCCGGTTTTTCGGAAGTCGCCTCGGCGCATCACGCGGATCATCCCTGGATCGCGGTAATCTCGAGAAAGTAAAAGCGCCCCGCGCGGTCCCCTCTCCCGCCGGTTTCCCCGAAATCGCGCGCTTTCCCAAACCGCGCCCGCCCGCCGATTCTCCTATCGAAAACCTTGGAAAATGAGGAAAGCGTGTTATAATAGAAAGGGTGGGTTTTAACGAAGCTCCTCACCCTGGATTATGACCGAGAATGAAGTTCCATAGCGGAATTTCACAGGACTGGAGGGAGAGTTCATCGACGATGGGCTGGGACTATAGCGAAAAAACAAAACAGCTTTTCCTCGACGCGGTTCACGGAAAGCCGGGAACCCATTTAGGTGAAATCACCGATCCGGACGGGGTCGGCGAACACGGCTCGATCGCCTGCGGCGACGCGCTCAAATTCTCGTTTCGGGTCGAAAAAAACGAGGACCCGCTCAAAGACCGTATCGTCGAAGCGCGCTACCTGACCTTCGGCTGCACGTCGGCAATCGCGGCGTCCGAGGCGCTCTGCTGCATCATCGAAGATAAAAAAGTCACGCCGATCGAGGCGCTGAAAATCACCAATAACGATATTGTCGAATTCCTCGACGGGCTCCCGCAGCAAAAGATCCACTGCTCGGTGATGGGAGCCGAAGCTCTCGAGGCCGCGGTCGTCGACTGGGCGAAAAGGCGCGGCGTCGATCTGGCGGCGCTCGGAATCAAAATCAATATCCAAGACGAAGACGAAGGGCGGATCGTCTGCAAATGTTTTGGTCTGACCGAGCCTTATATCCGCCGCAAGATCAAGGAACTCGACCTCCATACCGTCGATGAGCTGACCGGCGCCATTAAAGCCGGCGGCGCGTGCGGCACCTGTCGTTACGCCCCCGGGGGCCTTCAGGATATCCTCGACGATATCTGGGGGAAAGAGGGAGCCGAGCCCGCAAAAGCCGAAACGCCCAAATCGTTTGTGCCGCTGACAGCTCTTTCCGAACCCTCCGCAAAAGACTCCGCGCCC
>JAGCAH010000236.1 GCA_017652805.1 Thermoguttaceae bacterium
CCAACATCCTTCTGATTTTGGGTCTTTCGTCGTTCGTTCGTCCGCTGGCCGTTTCGAGCGGCCTGACGAGGCGGGAAATCCCGATGATGATCGCCTTTTCGTTTCTTCTATGGATGATCGGTCTCTTTTCGACCGCGCCGGAGATTGGGACCGAGACACCTCACCTTCTTCCCCTCTGGGCGGGAATCCTCTTTGTGGCGCTTCTGGTCGGTTACAACATCGTCATCGTGAAAGAGGCGAAGCGAAAACGGAATGGGGAAGTCGCTGATCAGATCACCCGGCAGACGGAGGCGCGGGAAAAACTTTTGGGCGGGTTTACCGGGCTTTTTGTGGCATTCCTTTTTCTCCTTGCGGGTCTTGCCATGCTGATTGCCGGTTCGAACCTTTTTGTTGCCGAAGCGAAGGTTGTCGCCGCGTACTGCGGGGTGAGCGAACTGGTGATCAGTCTGACGATCCTTGCGGTCGGTACGTCTCTTCCGGAACTGGTCGTCGGACTGGTGGCGGTCGCCCGCGGGAACGTCGACATCGCGGTCGGCAACGTCGTCGGAAGCAATATTTTCAATCTGCTCGGTATTCTGGGGATTACCGCCACGGCGGCGGGTGGACTGGCGATTTCAAAACAGGCGCTTGTTTACGACATGCCGATCATGTGCGCCACGGCGCTGCTGGGAGGGTATTTCTGTATTACCGACAAGAAGCTTTCGCGCTGGGAAGGGGCCGTTCTCCTCTTGGGGTATGCCGGGTACATTTTTTTCCTGGTCAACCGCGGCTGACCTCTTTCGATCTTTCGAAACGAAAACATCCCGCGTCTTGACAAAGTGATTCTGTTTTTCGATACTTGTTTTGACATCCGCGGGAGGGGTTCCCGCGTGAGAGAATCCCGAGAAAGGAACGATTTGATGAAACCGATGATAAGTTGTTTACGCCTCGGCGCGTTGGGCGCGCTCTTTCTTTTCGTCTGCGGGCTCGCCGCGGCGCAGGACGCCGCGCCCCTTCCTTCGCCGATCAAAAATCCGGCGCAGGTGACCCTGGCCGGAGACTGGCAGATCAAAGTGACTTACCGCGGCAAAGAGGGCATCTTCGAGATCGCCCCACCCGAAACGGTACATGTCGTCGACGAGGAGTATCCGGCTCTCGACCCCTTTAACGTAAGCGGCCACTTCTGGCATCGCGCGACGGTGATCAAACCGCTGGTCGCCGACGAATGTTCGGTCGAGAATTCTCTCGTTCCCGGAACGCTCGTCGCTTCGCTCACGCCCGGGGGGGAGCCGCTCACGCCGGACGTTGACTATATCCTTGACGAGGTGAACGCCAACATCGGTTGGAAAGAGGGGGGGAAGATCGGTCCCGAGACCCCCGTCTATCTCTCGTACGATTACATTCCGATGCGGATCGATTCGGTCGTGTATGCCGATCACCAAATGAAACTCGCCCCCGGCGCTTCCCACGCGGTCAATCCGGTTCCTCCCGCTCTTTCGGAGGGGGAGACCCGGCTGGTGAACATCTTCGTTTCGAGTGCGACCAAAGAGCGTCTGACCGACGAGAACCTCTTTCCGATCCTCGACGACGGCGCGCTTCATCTTCCGCAAAAAGCGGTTGCCAAGAAGCTTCTGCCGAAAACGTGGAAAAAACTGCACAGTGGCGAGCCGCTCAAAATCCTCGCCTGGGGGGACAGCGTGACCGAAGCGGGCTATACGAGCGAAGAGAACCGGTGGCAGAGCGTCTTCGTCCGCCGACTGCGCGAACGGTTCCCCAAAGCCAATATCGAGCTGGTCTCGCGGGGATGGGGGGGGCGCACATCCATGGATTTCCTGGCCGCGGCGCCGGGATCGGAACACAACTTTCAGGAAAAAGTTCTGGACGAGAAGCCGGATCTTGTCGTTTCAGAATTTGTGAACGACAGCAGCTGGACTGTCGAACAGCTCGAGACCGTCTATCCGAGACTGAAAAAGGATTTCGACGCGATCGGCGCAGAATGGATCATCGTCGGTCCGCACTACATCCGCCCGAACTGGATGGGGCTAACCTCGCAGAAGAACATCGACGACGATCCGCGTCCCTACACGGCGTATATCCTCCGGTTCGGAAAAGAGAACAATGTTCCCGTCGCGGAAACACAGGTTCTCTACGGTCGGCTCTGGCGGCAGGGAATCCCCTACCAGACGCTGATGGAAAACAACATCAACCACCCGAATCCGTACGGGCTTTCCCTTTTTGGCGACGCCCTGATGGCTCTTTTCGGGAAGGAGTGAGAAGAAAACACGCGGGAGATAAAAAAACGCAATCCGAAAGGATTGCGTTTTTTTATCTCCCGCGTGTCAAGCGTCGTATCAGTCGGCGTACCAATTCTCGCCGGCGAAGGCGAGACTGACCGCGTCAAGCTCGGCATCGAGCGCCGTACCGTTTTGAACCGCATCCCACGGGTTGATCGAGATGCCGCCGGTCACCGAAACGGCCGCTTTACCGCCGATCTGACGTGAGAGGGAGAATCCGGGGACCTTGGCCGGCGCGGGAAGGGGCGAGGCGGGGAAGACCGCTTCGTCTGTCAGATCGGCCAGAGAGAGCCCCGATTTTTCGGGAAGGTGTTTGGCGTAGATGACCGCCGCGCAGAGAGCCAGCTCCATGCAGTTCTTCGCTTCGGCAAAGACCGGAACCGCCGCGGCGACCTCGTCGTAGCGCTTGCTCATATTGGCGGCCCACTTGACGGCCTGCGCGTCTTTTTTGCCGCCGGCCTTACGCGAGCCGTCCGCGGAGAAGTGTTCGCGTTCGGTCAGCGTTTCGACCCCCATATCGGAAAGTTTCCAGGTGAGGGAATCGGTTCCGTGATAAATCTTGTTGTAGACGGGGGAGATCCAGAACCGCTGTCCGTAATTGGCCGTGCCGCTTGCCTTGATCGATTCGAAATAGCTGGGGAAGTTCTTGACCGGAACCTCTTCGTAGCCGAGACTGATCGTCTTCAAGGAGTAGTCGGCGGCGGCCAGAACCGCGGCGACGCGGCTGTCGGCGGGGATTCCGGTGAATGAGACGTCCATCAGTCCGATCGCCTCTTCTCGTTCGGCGTCGGTCGCCAGGGCGCCAAGCTCGGCGACGGCGGCGATCCCTTCCGGAGTCGGGTCAATCGAGCAGGTGATCACTTCCGGAACCTCGGTATTCCAGGAGCGGAGGATCGTCAGGAGGTCTTCGAGACGGAAGATCGGCTTTCCCGATTCCTTTCCGACGATTTCCCCCGTTTCGGAGACGGTCCATCCTTCGGCCGGTCCGGCAATGTAGATGTCATGATCTTCGGGAACCGCCGCGACATAGTCGATCCCCGTCAGTCCTCCCAGGAAAAGAACCGAGTCGGGAATCGGGCGGTCCGTGGCCAGACAGGAACGGATTTCGGCCGAAAGCCGACGGAGTGAAATCTTCCGCAGTGGAGTCGGAGCGTCGAGGTCGGCGGGGATTTCGGCCAGGAGGGAACGAACCCGCTCGGCCATCTTCTGCGAGGCTTCGGTCGGAGCGGTACGGACGATGTGGTCGGCGTCAATCGAAAAACCGCCGACCGCGCTCCGATAACCCCAGTTGTAGTAGTCGCGAATGCTGTAGTTCTCGTAGTTGTCGTAATCGCTCCCGTAACCTCCGCCGCCGTAGCTGCTGTTGCGTCCGCTGCCGTAGCTGCTGTTGCGGCTGCCGCTTCGGTTGCTACTGTTGTTGCTGCGGTTGTAGTTCTGGGAGTAGAGCGGCGTTCCCGCTGTCATGAGAACAACGGCAAAAAGGAGGACGCCCCATCCGAAGAGGCGGCTCTTTGTGTGCGACAGAAGCTTGCGCATCATGGCATATCCTTTGTGGCTGAAAGACCCGTTTGGCCCCGGCGGTCGATCCGGACGGTTCATCCGATACCGGGACGAGGGAATCGCTTAGGAACGAATAGAATTCCCCATTATGCTAATCCTACACCCATCCTTACCTAAAATCAAGTAGATTGCCTATTTTACGGTTAAAATAACAGGATTTCTTTATCCGTTTATGCCGTTTAGCCCGATTAAGGTTTTCGAGAGGAGGAGCGAAAAGTTTGCGAAAAGGAGAGTTTGATCTTTTTTCCTATTTTGCTTATTCTTCCTGTTCTAACGGTTTTCTGCCGCAACTGAAAAATTTTGGAATTTTTTCGGAATTTACCCCCCGTTATATTTGAAATCGAGGAAATTAAGGTATAATCTAGGGTGCTGTATTATGCAACGATAGGTATGGGATTTTGTATTTTTATAAAATTTTGTTAGTTTTGCGTTACGCAAAAACCCAACATCAGAAGGAGTTTGTGTATGTCTATTTTTAACTTTTTCCGCAACGCTCAAAACGGTCTCGGCATGACTTCCAAAAAGAGCTTGGGGCATCGCCGTTTCCAACTTGAGAATCTCGAGGAACGTACGCTTCTGGACGCCAATCCGATCGGCGCTACCGGCGATGATTTTCCCGCGGTCACGACGATGATCGTCGTGACCGACGCGATTCCGACCGTGACTCAGGTCGACGATCCCTCGGCAGATGTCGGCGGCGGAGCGAATGTCATCACCGAGGCCGCGCCCGGCGATACGATTTACGTTTCGGTTTACGCGAAGAGTACCGCTTGGGAAAATCCTAATTCCGACATCGGCTTTCAGGGCGGTTACGTTTCGCTCTACTACGACACGGCCGCGTTCACGGCGGGCGAATTCACCGAAAGCGCGATCTTTCCGGAACTGTCGTACAACGACGGCTACAGCTATTCGAAGGACAACTACATTTCCGCGTTCGGCGGAACTCCTTCCGGCATGACCGATTCATACGGTCAGACGCAGTGGGCTCTGCTCGGGACGCACTCGTTCACCGTGACGGATACGGCGGCGGGCGAGTATGAATTCTCGGACGGGCAGGCGCGTAACGCCAAGGGAGCGGAGAAGTACTCCTGGAACCTGATCCGCGAAGACTACCCGGACACGTTCAATCAGGACGTCGAGTTCGCGTCAACGACGTTCACCGTTAACGGCGATACCCCGCCGGAGGTCGCTCCGATCCAGACGGCGATTTCCGTTTCTTATGAAATTCCGACGGAGACCGAGATTGACGAGGTCACCTCGCTGAGCGAAGCGAAAGTCGGCGATACGATTTACGTTTCGGTTTACGCGAAGAGTACCGATCCCAA
>JAGCAH010000237.1 GCA_017652805.1 Thermoguttaceae bacterium
AGAATTGGGGTGGGGTACGGAGAAAAGAAACGCTCAGACGCCTAAAAATAAGGGGTCTGAGCGAATACACCCAATCCGATTCGAACGGATAACCTTCGGTTCCGTAGACCGATGCTCTATCCAATTGAGCTATGGGTGCACTGTGATAGGCGTAGCTCGCCCAACGGGATCTATTAGACTACTTTTTCGGTTTTCCGCAAGGGGGGTAGGGGGCAATCTTCAGTTCCACGTTCCGGCTCGACGGGAGTTTTACTGTCGATCGTTAAAACCGCTAGCCCTGATTCCCGATTTATCTGAAAAAAACGCCATCTTATTGACTTTTACGGCTTTTTGCGCTTAAATCAATAAGGGGAGGGAGTATTTCGGAGCGGGATATGGGTAAAGCCGAATTCAGTGATATTGGACCTTCTGTTTTATCTTTCCGGGGGACGGACGATCTTCCCCTCAGGGAAAGAGGGAGGGGGTATACCTTAATCGAGGTGATGATCGCCGTGACGCTGACGCTCGTCCTGATGTATGCCCTGGCGGCGATCTTCGGACGGGTCACGTCGATTATGACCCAGACGCAGGACATCCTTTCGATGACCAACAATCTCCGCGCGGCAAAAGACCGTCTGCGCGAAGATCTCGAAAATCTGACGGTTCCCCGCCTGAAAGCACCGACTTCCCGATACGGCTTCTTTTCCTATGTGGAAGGGCAGGGGAACGCACCGAGGAATTTTGTATACCAGCCGGCGCCAAGCGGATTCTTTTACGCGACAAACAGCCGAACATTCAGTACCTACGGTAATTTCGACGGACGCCAACCAACAGTCGATAACACGGTCGGCGATACCGATGATATTCTTTCGTTTACTGTCCGGGCGCCGGCGGGAAAGTGGTTCCGCGGACGCTGCTTTAAAAAACTCTCCGATGACGTGACCTCGTACGATTACCAGGCTTCGATTGACGATAATATCGAAACGATCGAATCGGAATATGCCGAGGTGGTCTGGTTTCTGCGCGGCACTACCCTTTATCGCCGGGTTCTTCTGATTATTCCCGATGAGGTTTTGGAGGAAAGGCTTCGGTCGCTGAACCTATATGTTCAGTACAATTTCCCAGAGATTGCCGGCTCTCCCAAGTTTATGCCTAGCGACGGATTTGGGTTCTATCGTTTTTTCGACGTTTCGGTCCATTTCGATTCCGATAAGACCCTCTCGTGGATGAACGTCAGAGATAGTACCCATTATTCTCTTCCTGGGCGCGTTGTTGCGAATACTGTTTCCGACCTAGCGAATCGGAAGAACAGATACGGCTATTGGAGTACGCCAGTCGTTGATTCGCTTTCAGAGGAGCCTCTTGATGATCCTGGCATTTCGGGACATGAAGGAGGTTGGTACTGGATGAGGATGCCGACCCTTCAGGAGAGCGCGTTATGGTCTCCATTTTCCAAGTCGGATGGCAAATTCTTTCGTGCCGGTTTTCCGTTCGGTCGTAATCCAAAAGCCTTGCTTGAACCGCCGACCTGGATGGGTGATCGATTGGCACTTCAGGACAGATATTCCGCTTACGATACAAAACAACTGCCAGAAGTTCCTTTTATCGATGATTGGCAATTTCCGAATCCATGGGCTCAGCAGGAGCCTTTTTCGGGACAGCTGGATCTGTCTTCGATTCTCCCAACTGATCTCGGTCAATTGTCAGAACAGCAGGAAAGAGAATTGAAGCTTGCCGGTTTAGCCAATCCAGGCGATTATAAAAAACTTAATAACGATGTGTTGTTAACGAATGTTTTGAGTTTCGATGTGAAGGTCTGGAATGACGTGGATGTCTCGAAAGGAGAGTCGGGCTCGTTCGTTGATCTGGGGGCGGGTGAAGTTATGAGCGCAAACTCGAACGGAGAGCAGATACGTCTTGATGGAGTGCCGTTGTTTGACGTAAGCGGTAATGGGATCACGCTTGATCCAAATGGAAGGCCGATTTCGCCGCCTGATCCGAATCCGATGAATTTTTTGACGGGTGGGAACTACAGTCATAATGTTGTCGGCAATCTTCCGTTGCTCTTTGATCCGACAACACATGACCCGATAGTCAGTGCCCCATGTTATCGTCCTGTCATGCCGGCGGTCTTCGATACGTGGACGGAAGAGTATCAGAAAGAATTTTTGACCCAGTCATGGTCTGGTGTTTTCGGCGCTTCGAGCCGCCCCGGTTTCACGGTCGGTGATATTCCACTTGACGGAAACGTGACCGCTTCGGATCTGCCGGACTATCCTCCCCCGTACGAAGCTGAAATTAAGGTGATCCAGGTCGGACTACGCACCTTCGATCCGGTAAGCCGAACTATTAAAAACGCGACGGTCGAAATTAAAATCCCATAGTTCCCGTTTTTTCACATTCCCCTTCGAAATTTAAGGGGGATCATTTAAGAAGGAAATCCGATGTCCGAATCTTCCGTGCAGACTCCGAATCTCCCCCGCCGACTCGTTTCACTCGACGCGTATCGCGGCGCAAATATGTTCTTCATTATGGGGGGCTCATCACTCTTTGCGGCACTGGCGGCGCTCTGGCCCGACTGCGGATTCTGGCAGTGGGTCGGTTCCCAGATGCATCATGTTTCGTGGCACGGTGTCGCCCACCACGATATGATTTTCCCGACTTTCCTCTTCATTGCGGGGTGCGCGTTTCCGTTTTCCCTGGCGCGGCAGCGTGAGAAAGGACGGACGACCTGTCAGATTGTCCGAAAGATCATTATCCGTGCGCTTTTGCTCGTTTTGATCGGAATCATTTACAACAACGATGTCAGCTTTGATTTCGCCAACCTGCGTTATTCGTCGGTTCTGGGACATATCGGTCTGGCGTGGATGTTTGCCGCGCTCTTTGCCATGGCGTTCGGAGTTCGTACGCGGGCGGCGATCCTTGTTTTCCTTTTGGTCGGTTACTGGCTGGCCATGCGTTCATTCCACGCAACCGATATTGACCCGAACGCCGACTGCTGGTCGATGGAAGGATCCCTTGCCGGATTCGTTGACCGGCATGTTCTTCCGGGGCACCTGTATCGTGATATGCACGACCCCGAAGGTCTCTTTTCAACGATTCCGGCGATCGGAACCGCCATGCTCGGCGTTTTTGCCGGTGAATGGCTCCGTAAGGGGGGTGTAAATGCCGGGGGGCATAAAAAGGCGTTCGGCCTGGTTCTCGCCGGCGCGCTGCTCATTCTGACCGGCTGGGTCTGGAACCTTGATATGCCGATCAACAAGAACCTCTGGACAAGTTCGTTCGTCTGCTTCGTCGGCGGTTTTTCGATGGCCGGACTCGGCATCTTCTACTGGATTATCGATGTCGTCGGGTTTAAATGGTGGTCATTCCCGTTCATTGTGATTGGGATGAATTCGATCACCATCTATCTGGCTCAGAAGTTCTTCAACTTCTCGCAGGCGGCGTCGATTCTCTTTAAAGACGCGATCGAACGGTGGTCGCCCGAAGTCTACCGGGATGTTTTTAATGCCGGAGCCTACGCACTGACCTGCTGGCTTTTCCTCTTTATCCTCTATAAGCACAAGGCGTTTATTAAGGTTTAACGGGACGCCGCCTGGTCGTAGGCCATCAGTTTGGCAATGAGCCGGGCGGCCAGGAATTCCGTAACAACCTGTCCGGTGATCGGCGCCGTTTCGACCACGTCGGCGCCGATCACTATCTTTTCCCGAAAGACCGTGCGCAGAATTCTGCAAATCTGCCGCCAGGAGAGTCCCCCCGGCTCGGGAGTGCCGACTCCCGGGGCGAACGCGGGATCAAATACGTCCATGTCGATGGTGATATATACTTTTTCGGAGAGGCGGACTATTACCTCCGCCAGAGCAGCGTCGAAATCGTCTTCGAGGCGCGCGGGCGTGATAAAGCGTCTGACCTGTTCGGGACAGGAAACGAGGTCCTCTTCGGAAAAGCTCCGGATTCCGACCTGAACCAGATTCGGAGTGATTTCAAGGGCGCGCCGCATGACCGAGGCATGTGAGTCGCGTCCGCCGGGCGGGAAGCTCTCGCGAAGATCGGAATGCGCGTCGAATTGAAGAATCGAAAGTTCCGGGTAGGTTTCGGCGGCGGCGCGCAAAAGGGGCGCAGTGATCGAGTGTTCTCCCCCCAGAGTGATCGGGAAACGTCCTTCGGCAAAGAGGCTTTCCCGTTTCGCACGGGCGTAGATCGCTTCCATCTCGCCCCGCGGCGTCGGTTCGGCGGGTAGCGGCGCCAGGGTGCGGATTCCCGGTTTCCAGAATTCGATCAGCGTTTCCTCGTCGATGTATTCCATCTGATCCGAAACCTCAAGGATTCGGCGCGGTCCGTTTGCTGTTCCCTTTTCAAAACAGACCGTTCCCTCGAAGGGTACCGGAAAGATCACATAGCGGGCGTGTTCGCCGGTATATTCGGGGGGAAGTTCCAAAAAGATCGCACTTTGCTTGTTCATCGGCGGAGAAAAAGTTCAAAGGGAAAAGCCCCCGGTGCTCGGGGGCGGAGTTCCGGAGTCACTTCAAGGTTGTTGAAACGCCATTCGGTACGGCGCGATCGTTTCGGGGAGAGAGTCTTCTTCATCGAGACGGCGCAGATCGTCTCCTTTTTCTTTGAGTGAGTCGTAAAGACGGTCCGGGGCGGAGAAATAAATCTCGCTGATCGCGGCTTTGCGAGCGGTGCGGATCTTGTCGTCGACGTCATCGGCGCTCAAAAGACCCGAAAGGGGTTTGCCGCGGTAGAAGTTCCAGCCGCCGAAACAGATCGCTTTCGGTTTACTCAGGCTTGCGCCGTCGACGGCTGCCGCCAGAAGCGCCGCGGCGAGCGGGTAAGTTGCCAGCGCGCAGTCGAAAGTGTTTTCCGGCTGTGAACTCAGGTTGGTAAACTCCTTGCTGGCGGGAATCAGGTCGAACAGGTCGAGCGACGAGGCGCGCTTATCGCCCATATCGCGCAGTTCCGCTTTCATCTCTTCGACGACGGTTTCGGCGACTTGACAGAGGTCTTTCGGCAGGAGCTGTTTGGCGATCTGCGAATCCTCACACTGCCGCTGCCACGCCAGATAGATGATCGGATTTCGTTTGTACCCGCAGTTATGTCCCCAGGTTTTCAGGGGCATGAAGATGGGAAACGCCTCGGTGTAGAGTTCGATTTCCGGCGACGGTGCGACACAGTGCGACTCGGTATCTTCGCGGAAGTCGAAAAGACCCCAGACTTCAACATTACCGTCGGCAAAGGGAGAATATTCCTGTGAGAACATTGTTCGGGCTCCGTCTTAGTTGTAGATAAAGAGCATTTCGCGGTATTTCGGCAGCGGCCAGAGCGCGTCGTCAACCATATCTTCGGCATGATCGACGATTTCACGAAGTCGCTTCATGTTGTCGATAATCCCCTCATGTTCGCCTCCCAGGGCGGCCTCGAGCGCTTCGCAGCCCTGGTTGAGCTGGTCGAGAAGATCGCCGAACGAATCGGCAAGATTTTCGGCCGCTGCGATGCCGTGTTTCGATTTGGCGCCGCGCGCCGCCTGAAGGGTTTCGAGAGCTTCACGGTACTGACGGTTGACAACCGGCAGAATCATTGTTCGGGCGATTTCAAGCGCCATTCCTCCCTCGATCCGAACGCGGGAATGGTAGTCGTTTCGGAAAACTTCGAATCGCGAGACGAGTTCGGCCTTTGAAAAGACGCCGTATCGGCTGAACATTTCGACGTTTTCCGGCTTGATGTAGGCGCGCAGCGCTTCGATCGATTTTCGGACGTTCGGAAGACCCCGCCGCTCGGCCTCGTTCACCCATTCGGGACTGTAATTGTTCCCGTTGAAGATGATCCGGCGGTGCTTTCGGATGATCTGGGCAATGACGGCGGTCAGACCGGTATGGAATGCTTCTTTATCGGAACGGTCGAGCTTTTCAAGCCGCTCGGCGATCACATCGACCGATTCGGCGATGATCGTGTTCAGGACCGTGTTGAACCCGGCGCACGACTGTCCCGAACCGCAGGCGCGGAACTCGAATTTGTTGCCGGTAAAGGCGAACGGGCTCGTTCGGTTTCGGTCGGTGTTGTCGCGGGGAAGGGGAGGAAGGGTGTCGACGCCGATGCGCATCATTTCGGCCGGTTTGCTGGCGACTTCTTCGTGACTGCCGAGACGGTCGAGAATCTCGGTGAGCGTTTCGCCGAGCGAAATCGAAATGATCACCGGCGGCGCTTCTCCCATTCCGAGACGGTATTTATTTCCCGCGCTGACGGTTGAGGCGCGGAGAATGTCGCTGTGAAGGTCGACGGCTCGAATGATCGCCGCCAGGATCGTCAGAAAGACGGCGTTCTGCTCGGGATTGCTCCCGGGATTGAGGAGATTGTGCCCGCCGTAGGTGATCGACCAGTTGTTATGCTTCCCGGAACCGTTGACGCCGGCGAACGGTTTTTCGTGCAGAAGACAGACCATCCCGTGCCGAATCGCCGTACGTTTCAGGATGTCCATTAGGAGCATGTTGTGGTCGACTGCAACGTTGAGTTCTTCGAAGATTGGCGCGACCTCGAATTGTGCCGGCGCGGTTTCGTTGTGGCGGGTTTTCGACGGAATGCCCAACCGCCAGAGCTCATGGTCGACGTCGGTCATGAACGCGAGAATCTCGGGGCGGATGCTGCCGAAATAGTGGTCCACCAGCTGCTTATTTCGAGGAGGTGCGGATCCGAAGAGGGTGCGTCCGGTCTGAACGAGGTCGGGACGGTTCAGGTAAAAGTTACGGTCGATCAGGAAATATTCCTGTTCGGCTCCGAGCGAGACCTTTACCGGCTTCTCGGATCGGGCGAAAAGAGCCATCAGACGTTTGACCGCCTTTTCGAGCGCCTTGATCGAGCGGAGAACAGGCGTTTTTTTATCGAGGATTTCGCCGTTGTAGGAGCAGAAAATGGTCGGAATACAGAGGGTGGTGCCGTTTCGATGCCGTTTGACGAAGGCAGGACTGGTCGGATCCCATGCCGTATATCCCCGCGCTTCAAACGTGCAGCGCAACCCCCCCGACGGGAAACTCGACGCGTCGGGCTCCCCTTTGATCAGCTTCTTACCGGAAAAGACCTTAATCGGTTCGCCGTTTTCGGAGAGCTCCAAGAAGGCGTCGTGCTTTTCGGCGGTGCCGCCGTTGAGCGGCTGGAACCAGTGGGTATAGTGGGTGGCGCCCAAACTGATCGCCCACTCTTTCATGGCGTTGGCGACGTCGTCGGCAATCGTCGGGTCGAGAGGCTTTTGTTCGCGAATAGTGGCCAGGAGTTTTTCCGCGGATTCTTTCGGAAGATACTTTTTGATCATCTTCTCGTTGAAGACGTATTTACCATATTCTTCCGGCGGGAAAGAGGCTTCGCTGACGGAAGAATCCCCTCTGTACGCCGCGATCTTTTCGATCGCCCTCACTCGGTTCGTGTTCATTGCGGACATATCCTGCGTTTTGTTCGGAGGTGTCGAATCTGCCTGGACCTTTTGGCAAACTTTAACTATATCAACGCCAAATGACACCCTATCTCCATTATAAGTCACGTCCTATAATCAGCAAGCTGGGATTTTCCGTTCGGCTGAAGATCGACAATTTTGGAGGAAAAAGAAGGGTGCAGGTGAAGTTTCGCGTTCGGATTTCCTACTTGCGGAAAAACGTATTTGTTTTAAAATTGTGGGGTGGTTCTGCGCGTCATTTTGCCGGGCAGACTTATGGGTTAGGTCAGATCATTTAAGGAGTCAACAGTGTTTCGGACTACAACATGCGGCGAGCTGCGTGGAAGCGATAACGGCAAGGTGGTTACCCTGGCAGGGTGGGTCGATTCGGCGCGCGACCACAGCGGTGTCTTTTTTGTTAATCTGCGCGACCGTTACGGGAAGGTGCAGACGGTTTTCTACTCGACGATGGCCGATTCTTCCGCATTTGAACTGGTCAAAACCCTTCGTAATGAAGACGTCGTTCAGATTACCGGCACGGTTCGGCTTCGTCCCGAAGGACTGGTGAACCCAAATATGCCGACGGGTGAAATTGAGGTGGAAGCGGAAAAGCTGGTGATTCTGAACCGATCCGAGGTCGTTCCGTTTATCCCGAGCGCTCCGGAAGTCCCTTCCGAAGAGATGCGCCTGAAATATCGTTTCCTCGACCTGCGACGGCCCGAAATGCAGCGGGTTCTGGTTCTTCGTCACAAGATGACCAAAGTCATGCGCGACTTCTTTGACGAGCAGGGATTCGTGGAAGTCGAAACGCCGGTTCTTGGAAAAAGTACTCCGGAGGGGGCGCGCGACTATCTGGTTCCGAGCCGCGTTTCCCAGGGGAGTTTTTACGCGCTGCCCCAATCGCCCCAGCTCTATAAACAGCTTCTGATGATTGCCGGGTATGACCGCTATATGCAGATCGCCCGTTGTTTCCGGGATGAGGATCTCCGCGCCGATCGGCAGCCAGAATTTACCCAGCTCGATATCGAAATGTCGTTCATCGAAATGGAAGATATTCTCACGATGATGAGTTCACTGGTTCAGCGGCTGATGAAAGATGTTCTCGGCCGCGAACTGACCCTTCCTATTCCGCGGATGACCTACGACGAGGCGATGGAACGGTTCGGACATGACGCACCTGATCTGCGGTTCGGCATGGAGCTAAAAGATGTGACCGACGTTGCCAAAGAGACGGAATTTAAAGTCTTTCGCTCGACCGCCGATTCTGGAGGGCGGGTACGGGGAATTAACGTCAAAAACGCCGCCGATTCGTTTTCGCGCAAAGATATCGACGGTTTGACCAGTTGGTGCGCCGACCAATTCGGCGCGAAAGGACTTGTCTGGTTCAAGGTCGACGCCGACGGGAAACTGACTGGTTCGAGCGCCAAATTCCTCGCCGAGTCCGATCTCGAAAAGATTGCCGCGAAGCTCGAAGCCGAGCCGAACGACTTGCTTCTCTTCTCGTGCGGCGATTTCCTTCTGACCTGCCGCGTACTGAACGGCCTTCGTCGTCGTCTGGCCGCGCAGCTGAAACTTTACGATCCGAACGAGATGAATTTCTGCTGGATTGTGAAGTTCCCGATGTTCGACTGGAGTGAGGAAGAGAACCGTTGGGTCGCGATGCACCATCCGTTTACCGCGCCTCTGGCCGAAGACCTCGAATTTCTGGAATCGAATCCCGGCCGCGTTCGGGCTCAGGCGTACGATCTGGTTCTCAACGGGTTCGAAGCCGGCGGCGGAACGATTCGTATTCACGACGCCGAGACGCAGAACCGCGTTTTTGCCCTCCTTGGAATGACTCGCGAAGAAGCGAAGGGCCAGTTTGGGTTCCTTCTGGACGCGCTTCAGTTCGGTGCCCCGCCCCACGGCGGGATTGCTTTCGGGCTTGACCGTCTGGTCATGCTCTTTGCCGGGGTCGACAACATTCGCGACTGTATCGCGTTCCCGAAGACGGCGAAAGCCTCGGATCTGATGACCGGCGCTCCGAGCCCGGTCGCGGAAAAGCAACTCGCAGAATTGGCGGTCAAGGTTGACCTGAAACAGGTCGAAAAGAACTCGTGACTTGCGATGTTTCACTGAGGTGATCCACAGATCAGGGAATCGAAAAGATGTTATCGGAATATGACATGATTCAAGAAGCTGCGGAGTTTCTTCGCTCTCGCTGGAATGAACACCCCGAAATCGGAATCGTTTTAGGAACGGGGCTTGGGAATCTTATTCATAAGATTGAGATCGATCAAACGATCCCTTATGGGGAGATCCCCCATTTCGCGGTTTCGACGGTCGAGTCGCATGCCGGTAAACTGATTCTCGGCAGACTCGAAGGGAAATCGGTTGTTGCCATGCAGGGGCGGTTCCATTCTTACGAGGGATATTCCGCCAAAGAGATCGTCTTTCCGATTCGCGTCATGCGCGAGCTCGGTGCGGAGACGCTGATTGTTTCGAACGCCTGCGGCGGGCTTAATCCTCAGTTTAAGCAGGGAGATATTCTCCTGATCGAAGATCATATCAACCTGTTGGGGATCAATCCTCTGATCGGTCCGAACGACAACCGGCTCGGCCCGCGCTATCCCGATATGATCGAACCGTATTCCCGTGAACTCCTACAAAAGGCGCGCGCCGCGGCGCTGCGACTCGGAATCGCGACTCAGCAGGGGGTTTATGCGGCGGTACCGGGTCCGAACCTGGAAACGCGCGCCGAATACCGCTATTTGCGAACGATCGGCGCCGATGTGGTCGGCATGTCGACGGTTCCCGAAGTGATCGCGGCCGTTCATGCCGGGATGAAAACACTCGGGTTTTCGATCATTACCGATATGGGGCTCGCCGACGCTCTCCGCCCGGTCAATATTAACGAAATTCTTGCCACCGCCGAAAAGGCCGAACCGAAGATGAACGCGATCATCTGCGAGCTCTTGCGCGAAGGAATTTAACCTTCGTGCCGGCTTTTTAAGTTTGTATCTAACCGCCGAATCTTTCGGTGTTTCCCAGCTAACAGAGAATTTTGAGAATTACCAATGTCGAGTGAAACAGTTTACGAAAACACTTCCGGCGGAAATTTTCCGCAGAATGAAGAAAAACTGATCCGCCGCTGGCGGGAGAGGAATATTTACGAGAAATCGCTCGAAAAGCGCCGTCTGAAGAACTGTGGCGAATTTGTTTTTTACGAGGGACCGCCGACCGCGAACGGGCTTCCCCATCCCGGACATTGCCTGACCCGCGCGATTAAAGACCTCTATCCCCGCTATAAGACGATGAAAGGGTTTCTCTGCGAACGGAAAGCCGGTTGGGATACCCACGGTCTGCCGGTCGAGGTCGAAGTCTGTAAAGAACTGGGGATTCACTCGAAGGAAGAGATCGAGGCGTACGGTGTCGAACCGTTCATTCACCACTGTATTCAGAACGTCTTTCGTTACACACAACAGTGGGAAGAACTGACCGAACGGCTCGGGTTCTGGATCAATCTCGATCACGCCTATGTGACGTTCCATAAGTCTTTTGTCGAATCGGTTTGGTGGGCGCTCAAGTCTCTCTTCGACAAGGGGCTCCTTTACCAGGGACATAAGATCGTCTGGTGGTGGGCTCAGGGGGGAACCGCCCTTTCGAGCGGCGAAGTCGGGCAGGGGTACCGCCGCGTTGCCGATCCTTCGGTCTTTATTCGGTTCCCATTGGTCAACGATGGCACAGATCCGCGGTTCAACAACGTCGATCTTCTTGTCTGGACGACGACCCCGTGGACCCTTCCGAGCAATCAGTTCGCGGCCGTTCATCCGGAACTCGACTACGCGGTTGTTTCGTTTATCGATAAGGACGGCGATCGGTACGGGAACAAGGTGATCGTGGCCGCGGCGATGGTCGAGCAGATTGCAGGAAAGCTCAAAATGAAAGCGGAAGTCGGCGAGACCTTCAAAGGCGCCGATCTCGTCGGTCTTCGCTATATTCCGCCGTATGACTGTTTCTATAAGGAACTCGGAAACAAACAGGGAACGCTTAAAGACGGGGGGAAGGAATATATTGCCTGGCGCGTTTGTCCCGCCGATTTCGTGACGCTCGACGCGGGAACCGGACTTGTCCATCAAGCGCCGGCGTTCGGGGAAGTCGACTTTGATCTTCTGACCGCTCAAAAGGCGCGTTACGTCGAGGGTGACGGACCGGAACTGATCTGCGCAGTGGCGCCGAACGGGACGTTTACCTCCGTGATGCCCGAATATGAAGGCCGCTGGGTGAAAGACTGCGACAAAGAGATCGCGCAAGAGCTTAAAGCGCGGAAGATTCTTTTCCACCTCGAGCAGTATCTTCACGACTATCCGTTCTGCTGGCGCGCTTCCAGTGACCCGCTGATCCAGTATCCGCGAAGAAGCTGGTTTATTCGAACCACCCAGTACAAAGATAAAATGCTCGCGAACAACGAGAAAATCAACTGGATGCCCGATCATATCAAGCACGGACGTTTTGGGAACTTCCTTGAAACGAACGTTGACTGGGCTCTTTCACGTGAACGGTTCTGGGGAACGCCGCTTCCGGTCTGGGTTTGCGAAGAGACCGGATATCAGGAGGCGATCGGTTCGTACGATGAACTACTGTCCAAACCGGGAGTCGAGGGAACCGAAGTCTGGCAGAACGCTCACGATAAGGCGAAGAGCGATGCCGGCGACGCGTGGGCAGAAAAGGACGAACAGCTTTGGGAACACCTTAAGGTTCACAAACCTTACATCGACGCCGTGACCTACGAGTCGCCGAAAGCACCGGGAAAACGGATGCGGCGTGTGACCGAGGTGATCGATTGCTGGTTTGATTCCGGGTCGATGCCGTTCGCCCAGGTCGGGTATCCTCATGTCGAAGGATCGGCCGAACAGTTCGCCAAACATCATCCCGCCGATTTTATCAGTGAGGCGATCGACCAGACCCGCGGGTGGTTCTACTCGCAACTGGCGATCAGCACGCTCCTCTTCTCGGATACAAAAGAGTATCCGCATCCGTTTAAAAACTGTATTGTTCTCGGGCTGATGCTGGGCGAAGACGGGCAGAAGATGTCGAAGTCGCTCCGCAACTACCGCGAACCTCGCGAGATATTCGATAAATACGGCGCGGACGCGCTCCGTTGGTACTTCTACGCCAACCAGACGCCATGGACCTCGATCCGGTACAGCGAATCGGCGATCAAAGAGTCGATGCCGGAATTCATGATTCGGCTCTGGAATGTCTGTTCGTTCTACGACGTCTATCGAAAGATCGACGGGTTTGCCCCCGAAAAACGGATTGACACTTCGGCGCTTGCCGCCGCCGATGGGGATTTGACCCCCGATGTGATGGCGACCGCGTCCGATTACCGTCCGATCGGGGAACGCGCCGAACTCGACCGCTGGATTCTCGGCGAACTGAACGACACGATCGTCTTTGTTACCGAAAAGATGGACGCCTACGATCATTTCGCCGCATGCGGAAAGCTGATCGCATTTGTCGATTCTCTTTCGAACTGGTATGTCCGCCGAAGCCGCGGTCGGTTCTGGTCGGGAGAAGAGACCGCTTCGAAGTCCGACGCCTATTGGACGCTCTACGAGTCGCTCGTCACCCTTTCAAAACTGATCGCGCCGTTCGTCCCGTACCTGTCCGAACGGATTTGGCTGATGCTGACGGAATCGTTTGCCGGTGCGGCATGCGAATCGGTTCATCTCTGCAACTATCCGATCGCCGATACAAGCGTGATTGACAAGGGACTTGCGAGGCGGATGAGCCGTGTGCGAGAGGTTGTCTCGCTCGGTCGAAACGCGCGGATGGGAGCGAAACTGAAGGTGCGTCAGCCTCTGGCCGCCATTCAGATCATTCCCGCCGATCCGACGGTTCAAGAGGAGATCGCTCAGTATATCGACCTTGTCAAGGAAGAGCTGAATGTCAAAGACGTCGTCTTTCTGGAAAGGGCCGACGAATACATTTCTTACCAGGTCTCTCCCGACCTGAAGAAGCTCGGTCCGAAGCTCGGCAAGCGCCTCCCCGCGGTCCGAGCCGCTCTCTCGGCCGCTGACGGCGCGTCGCTTCTTGACCACATGAGAAAGGACGGCGCGATTACCGTTGATGTTGTCGGCGAGACGGTTCATCTGACCGAAGAGGAAGTTCTGATCCGTCTCCAGGCAAAAGAGGGATACGCTGCCGCTCAGGGAGATGACTGTGTGGTTCTCCTGTCGACCGAACTGACCGAAGAGCTTCTGCGCGAAGGACGAGCGCGCGAATTGGTTCGCCTGATCCAGGATAGACGTAAAGAGATGGGATGCGAATATACCGATCGGATCGTCGTTGGGATTGAGACTGAATGTGAAGCGATAAGCGCCGCGTTGGAGTCGTTCGCCGATTATATTAAGGGTGAGACGCTTGCGGTTCGAATCATTTCGGGTGCGGTCGAAGGCGCCGAAGCGGTTGAGACGAAAGCCGACGGCGAAAAGTTGTCGCTCTATGTAAAAGTTCAATAGTATTGAGCCCGCGCCGGGCGTGTCATTTCCGCTCCGGCGCGTTTCTATGTTATTTGTTACGAGAAGAAGGAGTCTCCTATGTCCGCTAGAAAACTGCCGATCGCGGTTCTGATTTCCGGTACGGGCCGGTCGCTGAAAAATCTGATAGATAAAATCAACGCGGGTGAACTGGATGCCGATATCAGGGTGGTTATCGCGAGTACTTCACGCGCCAAAGGGCTTCAGTATGCCGAAAAAGCGAGGATCCCGATTGAGATTATCGAACGAACCGGATTTAATTCGGCCGACGATTTCAGTAAAGCGGTTTTCGATCGGTGTTCCGAGGCGGGTGTCGACTATGTAATCATGGCCGGTTATCTTCAGCTCCTGCCGATTCCCGAATCATTCAATAACAAGGTGGTGAATATCCATCCCTCGCTGATCCCTTCGTTCTGCGGAAAAGGTTTTTACGGGCATCGGGTTCACGAAGCGGCTTTGGATTACGGGGTGAAGGTGAGCGGATGCACGGTGCATTTTGTGAATAACAAATATGACAACGGGCCGGTCATCCTTCAGAAAACGGTTCCGGTTCTCGATACCGATACTGCCGAGACGCTCAACGACCGCGTCTTTTACGAAGCGGAATGCGTGGCGTATCCCGAAGTGATTCAGCTTCTGGCTGAGGGGCGCGTCTCAGTTCAGGGACGACGGGTGACGGTTAACCGCGGCTGAACTATTTCGTTCGACCGTTGACGGACGCCGAAAATGAAAAAGGGGCATACTCACCGGGGTATGCCCCTTTTGTGATTGTATATAATTAAATCGAATCTCAGAATTCGTCGTCAGCTTCGGACTGTTGGGGAGCCGGTTCGTCGGGGTCGAATCCCATCGCGATGATCTGGTCGGCGATGTCTTTGGTGAATTCGGGATTGTCGATCAGGTACTGACGGGCCTTTTCGCGCCCCTGCGCCAGCTGAGCGGTGCCGTAACGGAACCATGCACCCGATTTGGTGATAAGCTTCTTTTCGATCGCCATATCGAGAACGTCACCCTCGTAACTGATTCCGGTGGCATAAAGCATGTCGAATTCTGCCGACCTGAACGGGGGGGCGACCTTGTTTTTTACGACCTTGGCGCGAACCCGCTGGCCGATTACGTTTTCGCCGTCTTTGATCTGTGCGACCCGTCGGACGTCGATGCGGCAGGAGGAATAGAATTTCAGCGCGCGGCCGCCGGGTGTCGTTTCGGGATTGCCGAACATCACGCCGACTTTTTCACGAATCTGGTTGATGAAGATGACCGCGGTTTTACTCTTCGAAATGGCGCCGGTCAGTTTACGCATCGACTGGCTCATGAGACGAGCCTGAAGACCGACGTGGGAGTCTCCGATATCCCCCTGGAGTTCCTTTTCCGGGACGAGGGCGGCGACTGAGTCGACGACGATGATATCAACCGCATTTGTCTTGACGAGCATCTCGGCGATTCTCATCGCTTCTTCACCGCTCGACGGCTGACTTACAAGGAGCGATTCCAGGTCGACCCCCAGACGTTTGGCCCAACTCGGGTCGAGCGCGTGTTCGGCGTCGATGAACGCCGCGATCCCGCCGGACTTCTGCGCCTGGGCGACCACGTGAAGCGTAAGGGTCGTCTTACCGCTTGATTCAGGACCGAATATTTCAATGATTCTTCCTTTTGGTATTCCCCGCCCACCCAACGCGATATCAAGCGAGAGGGAACCGGTCGAGATACCGTCAAATTTCGGACTGTTTTCGGTTCCGAGCGCCATGATCGAGCCCTGACCGAACTGCTTTTCGATCTGGTCGATGGCCATTTTTAAGTCGGGATTGCTGTTGACGATCTGGTCGATCTTTGTGGACTTCGCTTTTTTCTGGGCGTTCTTGCCCTCATCTTTTTTTGCCATGACCTGGAACCTCCTTATTTGTTCTCATGAGTTATGCCGCTCCGCTTCGCGCCGAGAGAAGGGGAGACGCAAAATGATGTTACTTTTCAATTTGTGTTTTGACAACGCTCTCGCCGCAATAGCGTTTGCGGAGGACGGGCTTTTCGATTTTGCCGGTCGGGTTGCGCGGAATTCCGGCGAAGATGATTTTCCGCGGGCGTTTGTAGCGGGGGAGTCCTTCGCAGAATTTGTTCAGTTCATCTTCGGTGAGGGTGAATCCTTCTTTGACCTCGACAATCGCCGCGGCGATCTCTCCCAGACGGTCGTGAGGCAGACCGATGACCGCGACGTCCTTGACGGAGTTGTGAGCGCGAATGAAATTTTCGATCTGAACCGGATAGAGGTTCTCGCCGCCGGTGATGATGACGTCTTTTTTGCGGTCGACCAGGAAGATGAAACCGTCTTCGTCCTGTTGAGCCATATCGCCGGTATAAAGCCATCCGTCTTTGAGCGAGGCTCTGGTCGCGGCTTCGTCACGATAGTAACAGGTCATGACGCCTGGCCCCTTGACGATCAGTTCACCGACCTGTCCCTGGGGCGTATCTTGGCCGTTCTCGTCGACGATTTTCGCTTCCCAACCGTAGCCCGGAATGCCGATTGCGCCGACCTTGTGGATATTCTCGACCCCCAGGTGGACACATCCCGGTCCGATCGATTCGCTCAGTCCGTAGTTGGTGTCGTATTGGTGATTCGGGAATTTCTCTTTCCAGCGGCGGATCAGACTCGGCGGAACCGGCTGCGCGCCGATATGCATCAGACGCCATTGGTCGAGTTTGTAGTCGGCCAGGTTGATCTCGCCCCGATCAATGGCGTCGAGAATATCCTGCGCCCACGGAACCAAGAGCCAGACGATGGTGCACTGCTCGTCGGAGACCGCCTGAATGATCCACTTCGGTTTGACGCCGCGAAGGAGAACGGCTTTGCTACCGGCCAGAAAACTACCGAACCAGTGCATTTTGGCGCCGGTATGATAAAGCGGAGGAATACAGAGGAAACAGTCTCCGCGCTTTTGACCGTGGTGCTTCTGCTCGACTTTGCACGACCAAGTCAGGCTCATATGGTTGTGTAGGATCGCTTTTGGAAAACCAGTGGTGCCGGACGAGAAGTAGATGGCGGCGTCATCCTCTTCGGTTAGCGGAATGTTCGGGTTGGTCGGCAGACAATGTACCATCAGACGCTCGCAGCTTTCGGCGAAGGTCGGGCAGGAATCGCCGACAAAGAACTTGATCCGAACGTGCGGGATGTCGTCGCAGATCGCTTCGACTCGGCCAATAAACTCCGGTCCGAAAATGAGAACGTCTGACTCGGAAAGATCAAGACAGTATTTGATCTCGTCGGCGGCGTAGCGGTAGTTCATCGGAACGGCGACCGCACCGCTGCGGAGAACCCCGAAATAGATCGGAAGCCATTCGAGACAGTTCATCAGAAGGATGGCGACCTTGTTTCCTTTTCCGATTCCGCGCGAAAGGAGGAGGTTGGCAATCTGATTCGCGGTTTCATCGAATTCGCGCCAGGTAATCTCGCGTCGGTGGCGGTTCGGGGCGGAATCACGTTCGACCAGCTCGTACTCTTTCCACGTGACGCGGCGCGAAAGCTCTTGGAGTTCCGGGTTGAGTTCGACAAGGCAGACTTCGTCACCGTAGAGCCGCGCATTTTCGGTCAGGATATCGGTAATCGGCATTGAATACTCCGAAAGTTCAGTTGAGGGCGCTTAGATGAAATGTTTGCAAAAAGCCCTTACGGGTGGTGCGCCGCATTGTTGCCGGCCAAACCGTTCGAAAAAAGCCAAAGCGCCATAGCCGGGAGCGGTTGGGGGAAACAGGCGGCGAAATGATTCCAAAATTATAACCGAGAGGTTTCTCCGGGGGAAGAGTCTCCCCGGAAGAAACTTTCTGGATATCGGCGGCGAACCGTTCGTCCCCCTCATGAAAACGGGATTGGGCGAACGTTCGGTTCAGGCAGTGGCGGAATAGAGGCTCAACGCCTGATCGCGGATTTCTTTAAGGCTCGGCTTTCCGGTCCCCAGAACGGGAATCGTCTCGATCTTGTGGAAATCGTTGACGGCGGGGATCCAAATCTGTGGGATGTTCGCCTCGGTCATTTTAGCGCAGATCTCTTCGGCGGTGACCTTAGTCCCGGAAAGGAAGACAACGAGACGTTCTCCTTTTCGGGGATCGGGGACGGCGGTGACCGCCACGCGAAGCGCGGCGTCGTCATCTTCGGAAACTGGGTCGAGCAATTGGAGAACTTTATCAATCTCCTCCTCGATGTAAACGTGAGGCACCATCTCGCCGCCGATTTTCGAAATACGGGAAAGACGGCCGGTGATGACGATGAAGCCGTCTTCATCGATTTTGGCGATGTCGCCGGTGGTGTACCACCCGTTCCGGATGACCGAGGCGGTTTGTTCTTCGGCCTTGTAGTAACCCATCATGACCGTCGGACCTTTGACTTCCATCATTCCCGTTTCGCCAAGCGGGAGTTCTTCCCCGGTTTCAGGATTGGTGATCCGGACAGCTATACCCGCAAGAGGGGGGCCGACGGTGCCGAGTTTTTCATATTTGTGGTATTCGTCTTGGTGCCGGCACTTCGGAATCGAGGCTGAAAGAACCGGCGAGAGCTCGGTGGCGCCGAATCCCTCGACCATCGTTTGACCGTACTTCTCTTTCCAGGCATAGGCCAGGTCGGCGGGTAGTTTTTCGGCGCCGGCGACAGGAGTGTTCAGCTCGGCAAAATCCTCTTTGGGACAGCGCTTGATGTAATTCCGGAAGAACGTTGGAGTGGACACGAGAACGGTCGCCTTTTCTTCTCGGGTCATTTTACCGATGATTTTCGCGTCGAGCGGACTGAAATGGTAGACCGCGCCGAACGGACAGGTTAGAGGACACCAGACCGAGGTGGTGTACCCAAACGAATGGAAAAAGGGCAACGGAGCCATCAGCCGATCTTCGTATTTCGGATTGAACAGTTCGTAGAACTGATGGACGTTTGCGGCGATGTTGTCGAAGGAAAGCATCGTCCCTTTCGGTCGGCCGGTTGATCCGGATGTAAAGATGATCGTCATCAGGTCATTTGACTTGAATTTGGTGATCCCCAGTTTCCTTTCGAGGATACAGGTGGGAAGGAGCGAGTCGAACAGACCGAGAAGCTTTGCCGAAAGGGGAACCTGTTTGAGGGCGTCTTCGGCGAGGACCCATTCGGCTTTGAGTTTCATGTGGGGGAATTTGTCGAGGAATTTCTTGCTCGTCAGGACCCGCTTTACCCCAGTCAGGTCGCAACAGTAGTCGAGCGTTTCGTTCGACATGGTGTAGTTGAGGTTGATCGGCGTCTTCAGATCGAGAGAAAAAGCGGCGTTAGCGATCACCGCGCCGATCGAAGTCGGAAGAAGGAGCCCGACGTTCTTTTCGCCGGCCGGCCACAACTTGTGAAATACGCGGCGGGCCACCAGAATACGCAGAAGAAGCTGACGGGCGGAAAGGCGCATTCCCGTCGAGTCGACCATCTTGATCTCGGTGTTTTTTCCCCGAAGGTTACGAATCATCTGACGAGGAGGGATCATATACTGACGATCGCGCGGAAAGCGTTTCGAATCCATCGCGTCGACTCCCAGCTCGACCACGGCCCGATAAAGCTGGTACGCGTCCCGGGGACGTCGGATCACATCGCCGAAAGCGATCGTCAGACGTTTGAATAGTTTACGGGGAGTCTTTCTGTTGTAGATTTGATTGGCATAACTGAATTTCGTTCCCCAAAGCCCGCCGAGAAAGACCGGTTGAACGGGAATGTCCTCATTTCCCTTTTTGAGAAGGGTGAGAACTCCCGGTTCGAACATCTTGATCTGACCGGTACGGGAAATCGTTCCCTCGGGAAATATACAGATGGCATCGCCGTTGCGAAGCCCTTCCTGAGCCGTTCGGATCATCTTGACGACCGAACGGGGATTTCCGGGTTCAAAGAGAATCGAGTTGGTCATCTTCGCGGCCCAGGTCCCAAACCATTTTGGAACATAGGCCTGATCCGCCACAAAGCGGATGTTTCGGCGGAAGCACTTCTGGTAACAGTAGATGAGAACCGGATCGAGAAAAGAAGCATGGTTTGAAACGAGAAGGAGGCCGCCCTTTTTAGGCATCTTTTCCGCGTCAATAACACGGGGGCAGTATACGGCTGTGAGGAAACCGCGTATAATCGGTTTCAACAGCGAAAACAGCAATCGTTGCATAATGAACATCCGTAAGATTCTTTGGTTGGTCTGCGCGGAAAAAGACCTATTCTCCCGCGCGCGGCTACTATACCAAAGTTTCGGAAAAGATTAAATATTAAAAATTTTCCTTTATTCCTATCTTGCCTTAGTGGCTTATCTTTACATGTTTTGATTTGCTTTCGGTCAGGATTGATCTTCTTCCCATGACCTGAATCCGGCCGAGAGGGGGGGGATACGGAAGAAATCAGGAGATAAGTCTTCGGCTTCAAGGTGGAATCCAGGAGCGAGCCGTCCGCGTTTCCACTGGGCTTGGGCGAACATCCGCTCGAATTTGGTGATCCACGACTGAATCTGTTTTGGGTCGACCGAAGCGAATGCGGGTTCGTCGGCGAGGTTGTTTTCAACATGACGCCTGAGCTGTTCTCCGAAAAGACCGGAGGTGAATCCTCGTTCGATAATGTCGAGGACAGAGTACGGCATCAGATCCGCCTCGTCGGTCTGACCCGTTTCAAGGGGACGGAGCTCGGCGGTCGGCTGCTGACGATTGATCAGGCGCATCGATGGGAAATTGACTCGGAACGGACGTTCGCCGAGTCCGTCTTCCGAAAAGAGGGGAGGGGAGAGAATCGGGCCGGTGACCTCGAGCCATTCGAGCCATTTGCGGAGGAACGCCTTGCTGATTCCGGCGATCGGCGAGATACTCCCGCAGGTGTCGCCGTCCATGGTGGCATATCCGCATGCCGCTTCACTTCGATTTCCGGTCGAAAGGAGGAGCGCTCCCCGCACGTTGGTCAGAAGCCATGCGGCCGGACCGCGCACACGCGCCTGAATATTTTGCATCGGCAGGTCGTCAGTCTCCCAAGAGAGAGGACGGCCGATTGCGCCGGAGGCGAGCGACAGGTATCGTTGTACGACGTCTTCGATATCGAATTCGTAGTGAACCGTGCCGACCTCGGCCGCGACGGCGGCGGCCGCACCGCGGGTGACAGAGCTGTTGTTGGCGGTTTTTTGATAGACTGTGGTCAAAAGAGCCGAGATCGTTGATTGCGGTGTGACCTCGCCCGGATGGAGCTTTGAGAGCCGCGCGATATTATCGATAAACGAGAGCTTTTCGAGAAAACGTTTCTTTCCGAGTGACGTGAATCCGAACCAGACCATCAGTGAGACGAGAACCGCAATACTCGCCGAGTCGGCGCCTCCGCTGAGCGAAAGAACGAATCCGTGCGAGCGGCTTTTGCGCAGATAGTCGTAAAGACCGATCGCAACCGCTCGGGGGAATTCTTCATAGTCCAGGTTTTCCGACTTCTCCCATTCCTCAAGCGGTGGGAGATCGGAGTCAGATTCGCGATAAAAACCGAGCGGGGCGTAGCGGCGCTGACTGTGCCAGCCCCAGTCAAAAGTGCCGGGGTAAACGACGGGAGCTTTCTTCGAAACAAGCGGTTGTCCTTGTGTCTGGCGAATCCTGTCGAGGTCGAGTGCGGCGGTCAGGGTGGAAACGTCCTGGTAGGAAAAACGACGTTCAAGCGCCAGAATACGACCGGTTTCGGTCACGGCGGATTCCCCGTCGTAGATAATCTGACCCGATTCGTTTCCGGAAAGATTGGAAAAGAGAACCGCACAATTTTCCCTTTCGGAGCAAAGTCGGAGCGACTCCCGTCGGCGGGGCGCTTTTTCAAGCTCAAACGGATCGGCTCCGGGGATTGCCAGAAGGTCGAGTTCGGAAGAGAATTCATCTGACACGAAGGGGTCGAAGCCGACTCCGAGGCGTAGCCCTGAAATCTCAAAGACGATATCGCCTACAGGGAGATCGAGATTGTTCTGACGGATTGTTTTTTGTTCACCTTCCTTCCAGGGGGAAAACCAGCGGAGAAGGTCACGGGGCGGATTTCGGTCACAGACAAATCCGAGAGGTTTTCCGTCGACGGCGACCAGTGCCGCGCGATAGAGGTTTTCTTCAACGGCCAGTGGAAGAGAGATAACCGCGACGATCGAACGGGTCTCGGGAAGGAGACGGAGCGTTTCGGAAAGAACGCGATTCTGAAACCAGGGAGCTGCGAAAAGATCTCCGACATGACCGCAGAGGGGGAATTCCGGAAAGAGGACGACTTTGGCTTTGGGCGGGGGAGACGAGGGGAGGTCACGGTCGTGGACGAAACGAAAGGTCTCCAGAACTTTCTCTCTGTTTCCCTGTAAATCGAGGGGGGTAATGTTGAGGGAGACGGTCAGAACATCAATTTTTTTCATTGCTTCTTCGCTTCTTCTCTTCGGGAATTTTTGATTCCGGCATCTGTCGTGTCGGGATAGGGGAAGAACGGCTTTCGATTTCTTTTAGCCGTTCGCACCCGGTTCGGCGGTATAAAGGCGAGTTGGGGTCAAAACGTAATCAATCGGGCGGTCGTGCGGCTCGGTCGGGATTCTTTCAACGACCTGTTCATCGAAACAGACGCCGATCAGAGGAACATCACTCCGCAGATTTGCGATGAAACGGTCGTAGTACCCTTTTCCACGACCGAGACGGCGACACCTTCGATCGAAACCGAGTCCGGGAAGGATGATCACGTCAACCTGGTTCGGCTCGATACGGAATTCCGGACGGAACCGAAGTTCTTCTTTGGGTTCGAGGATTCCGTAGGCACCGGATGCCAGTCGATCGGAACAAAGGCTGTCCAGATCGTCTGGATTCTTTACCTCGACGGCGGAGACAAGACGGAAAAGGCGGAGATGGTTCTCCTCGCACCACGGAATGACGATACGGCGTTCGGATTGGTTCAGCAGAGGGAGCATAAAGGGAGATGCCGGGAACTCGCGCGGCATCTCGAGGTAGAGCATTATCGTTACGGCTTTTCGGAGAACGGAGAGCTGGAGAAGGTGACTGAGCGCATCGAGGGAGAGACGCCGGATTTCTTCTGGGGGAGTTTGGGCGAATTTTTCGCGCAGAGCAGATTTGAGAATCTTGCGAAGCTCTTCTTTCCGCGTCATTTTCGCCCCCATGATGTTGCGGCTCGACTCGATTCTTCATTGATATTTTTCATTATACGGAGTGGTCACTATCCGGCAAGGGCTTTTCACCGTCGGTTATTTTTGAGCCCTTCACCCCCCTTGAAGAATATGGTTCCGATGGTAGACTGAAAACAGACTCAATGTTTCCGGGGAGCGCGTATTGTTTACCCTACGCGTTCCCTATCATTTGTAAGTGACGTTTTAAGGATTACCGTAATGTCCAGACCTCCGGCATTCAAAAAGAACAGAATCAACAGAAAACGGGCCAAGAATAAGGTCAAGGCCAAGAAAAAGGATCCCCTTTTTGTTGATGGCGCCCGTCCGCGCCCGATGTTCATTGATTACAAAGACGTTGAGCTTCTCAAGAAGCTGACCAGCCGTCAGGGCAAAATCATCAGCCGTCGTAAGACGGGGTGTACCGCCGTCAGTCAGCACGCGGTTGCCGCAGCGATCAAACGCGCCCGGTTTATGGCTCTGATGTCTTACGTCGGGGAATGATCCCAATCGGGGCCGTTCGGTTCCGTCAGACGTCAAAAGTAAATTGGTTTTGCGGTTTTTACCGAAGCGCTGTTAAGTCGGAGACGGTTAGTCCTCTTTTTTCCGATTTATCTTAGGCGGTGCGGTGAAAATCGCAAAACCTTTTCTGCGTTTATTACCCCCCTTTCATCCGAAGGAAAATGCCATGATCGTTGACCGGGCGTCCGAAAAGGCCGATGTCCTTATCGAGGCGATGAAGTGGATCCGCGAGCACCGCGGTAAAATTACCGTCATTAAGCTCGGCGGAAGTCTGATGGAAGACAAGACCGCGATGATGCACCTACTTCTCGATGTCGTCTTTATGGAGACGGTCGGGATGAAACCGGTTGTTGTTCATGGCGGGGGAAATGCCATCAGCTCGGCGATGAAAGCCGAAGGACTCGAGCCTCGTTTCGTCCAGGGGCGCCGCTTTACCGACGATCGACTCCTGGCAATCGTACGACGGGTACTCGCCTCGGAGATCAGCAACGACCTGGCCTCGGAAATTAAAAAGTACGGCGGCGAGGCGAAGGTTCTCTCCGACTGTGAGGGGACGAACGTCCTTTACGGCGAAAAGATCTTTCTGACCGATGAAAAGGGCGAAAAAATCGATTTGGGTTCGGTCGGAACGGTTACTCGTGTGGATGTCGATGCAATTCGCGCCTGCTGTGATCGGGGCGTGATTCCGATTATTCCGTCCTTTACCCTGATGGACGACGGTTCTGGTCGTGGGCTGAACGTCAACGCCGATACTGCGGCGACTGAGGTTGCCAAGGAACTGAAGGCCGAGAAGCTTGTTTACGTCAGTGAAGTGAACGGCGTTCGAACCGATCCGAACGATCCCGATTCGATGATCGATTCACTCACTGCCGACGAGGCCAGGGCGCTTCTCGCTTCCGGCGCGATCGTCGGGGGAATGATTCCGAAGATCCAGGCCTGCCTGGAAACGATTGAACGTGGGGTTGAAAAGATCCACATCATCAACGGTCGGCTTCGTCACTCGCTCCTGCTCGAAATCTTTACCAGCCAGGGGGTTGGAACCCAGATTATCGAGAATTGAAAAGGTTAGAGCTTAGATTAGTATTCACAGTTTGATCCCTTTGACGGTGGAGGTACTGTCGCCATGTCTCTCAGCTTCCAGGAAACACTTTCCCTCTTTGACCGATACGTCATACCCAACTACAAACGGTATCCCGTCTCGCTGGTCCGCGGTGAAGGTCCCTATGTTTGGGATTCGGAAGGGAACCGATATATCGATTTCTTTCCCGGATGGGGGTGCAATCTTTTCGGACATTGTCCGCCGAAGGTGGTCGAAGCGGTTCGTCAACAGCTTGGACGTCTGATTCACGTTCCGAACTCGTGGTATACCGAAGAGCAGGGACTCTGGGCGAAACTCCTTTCGGAACGAAGTTTCGGCGGGAAAGCGTTTTTCTGTAATTCGGGTACCGAAGCGAACGAGGCGGCGATCAAATTGACTCGTCTTCATACCGAACCCGGCAGGTATAAGATCATTACTTTTATGCGCTCGTTCCACGGCCGTACCATGGGGTCGATCTCGGCGACGGGGCAGGCGAAATACCATGAGGGAATCGAACCGCTTCTCCCCGGTTTTGTCTACGCGCCTTACGGTGATCTGGACGCCGTGAAGGAGGCGGTTGATTCTGAAACCGCCGGAATCATGGTCGAACCGATCCAGGGAGAAGGAGGCGTTCGGATTCCTCCGGAAGGGTTCCTCCAGGGGCTTCGTGACCTGTGTGACGAAAACAATATGCTTCTGATTTTCGATGAGGTTCAGACCGGTTGCGGCCGGACGGGACACTGGTTTGCCTATCAGCACTTTGGCGTCGAACCCGATGTGATGACCTTGGCCAAAACGATCTGCAGCGGAATTGCCGCCGGTGCGATGCTGACGAAACAGGAAATCGCTCCGAGTCTCCGTCCCGGAATGCACGCCGCGACGTTCGGTGGAAACCCGATTGCCGCCGCTGCGGGGATCGCTACGATTAAAATGGTCGAAGAAGAAGGCCTTCTCGAGAAGGCGACGCAAATGGGAGCGCATTTCCGCGCCCGTCTTGAGGAGATGCGCCGCGAGATCGATATCATCCGCGACATCCGGATCGTCGGCGCGATGATTGGTATTGAGCTCCAAGTGGAAGGGGCCAAGTTTGTCCAGGGATGTATGGAAGAAAAGCTCCTGATCAACTGTACTCAGGGGAATGTCATTCGTCTGCTTCCCGCCTCGAACACCCCGCTTGAACTGGTCGACGCGGCGCTCGATATCCTCGAAAGCCAGCTTCGGAAAGGTTGATGTCATGACAGAGAAAACCGTTCGCCATTTTATTGATCTGACCGATGTTTCGAATGCCGAGCTGAACCGTATTATGGAGTTGGCTGAGAAGATCAAAGCCGACTTCAAAGCCGGACGGCGTGAAGACTACCTTCCGAAGAAGGTACTGGGACTGATTTTCGAGAAGATGTCGCTCCGTACCCGCGTCAGTTTTGAGACCGGAATGGCTCACCTGGGCGGGAGTTCTATGCTTCTGGAAGAACAGCATATCGGTTTCGGCAAACGAGAACCGGTCGCTGATATCAGCCGAGTTCTCAGTTCAATGGTTGATGTGATTGCTTTCCGTGCCAAGAAACACCAGTCGGTGGTCGATCTGGCGCGTTACAGCAGCTGTCCGGTGATTAACGCGCTGACCGACCGGTCTCATCCCTGTCAGGCGCTGGCCGATATGCTGACGATCAAGGAGAAGTTCGGCACTTATGCCGTTAAGATCGTCTGGGTCGGCGACAGCAATAATGTCGCGGCCAGCCTAATCGAAGCCGCGTCGAAGCTCGGCGCGGAAATTGTGATTTCGTCGCCCGAAGGGTATACGTTTTCGGACGAGGACATCGCCCGCTTTACTTCCGGCGAAACGGCGCCCGGATTCAAACTGACTCTTGAACCGGATCCCTACAAAGCGGTCAAGAATGCCCGTGTCCTCTATACCGACGTGTGGGTAAGTATGGGACAGGAAGCCGAAGAGGAAATCCGCAAAAAGGTCTTCGCACCTTATCAGGTCAACGCCAAGCTTATGGCCGCCGCGGCGTCCGACGCGATCTTCCTCCATTGTCTTCCCGCACGCCGAGGGTTGGAGGTGACCGAAGATGTGAT
>JAGCAH010000238.1 GCA_017652805.1 Thermoguttaceae bacterium
GAACGGCGACGATTCCGACTTCATGATCCAGCTTATAATCACGGAGCATGACGATTGGTGTCGCAGCCACAACACAACAGCTGCCCCACTCCTCCTGTTAGTCTTTATTAGCAGCTCTCATTCCGAAAATCTGTCGGCCCGACCTCGGCGCTTTTACGCGCCTTTTTTATTCTTTCACCAACGCCGCGATCCCTTTGGCGGTGCGGGGGGCTACATCTCTGAAATGGCCGCCGGGGTTCAGTTCGAACGTCGTCGGTATTCCCTGCGTCCGATACAACCGGGCGAGCGATTCGGTGTTCTCCTGTACGGTATTCATGAGCTCGCTGCGCGTCTTCGCCTCCGTATCCCCGAGGGAAAAATAGAGGCGGTCCGGCTCGTGTTTCGGCGCGCGGCTTTTCGCGTATTCGGCGAACCCGGGAAACCAGAGCGAGCCCGACACACTGGCGGCACGGGAAAACCGGTCCGTGCGATACATGGCGTATAGCGCGAAGAGACCGGCGAGCGAATAGCCGGCGATACCGAGAAAAGACGGCGTTCCGGGAACCCGTTTCAGCGTTTCGGGCAGGATCTCGTCGAGCAGAACCCGAAGATAGGCGTCGGCGCCGCCGGTGCACGGTTTCGTATTTCCGGCGGGCGGCGGGCAGAACCACGGCGACATATCGTGATCCCATTTGAGGCCGCCGACGACCAGCAGGCTGCAATCGCCGCATCCGATTTCACCCATCGCGCCGACGACGCTCCGGCCGTCTCCGGCATAGACGTGCAGAACGACGAGGGGGCGGTTCTCCTTTTCCGCCGGATAGAGCGATTCCGACGTTCCCGCCGTCTGAAAACTGATTTTTTGATTTTTCATTGCCGACCAAACGATTTTCCGCCGCCGTTTCGACCGGGCGGACGCGGATCTTCCGCCGATTCGAAAACTTCCGCCCCGATTATATCCGAAACGCCGAACGGCCGACAACGTCTTTCTCTTTTCCCCTCTTCCGGCCCGCCGAATAGACCCGCCCAATGGCACCGAAACCGGGGCTGATGGCACTGAAAATGGCACCGAAAACCGCCATTGCCCGGTTCCCATGCTCCGAAAGTCGGGCGAAACGTTCAGCGCCCGTTCTGCTCGCCGTCGGGCGTGACTCCCATCTCTTCGAGGATCGCCGTGAGCTGGGCGGCGTTGAGTTCCCCCACATGATAGGTCCGTTCCGGCTGCTGGGGATTGGCGGTGGAATTAGCATAGCGGAACCGGACTTTGGCGCTTAGCGTTTGACTCGGCCGGAACGGAGCGCCGTCGGCGGCGAAGAAGTACTGAACCGGAATTTTTCTCGTCGACACGTTCGACGCGGCTTTGGCATACTTCTGAATATCGATGTATTTCATGATCGCCCGCCCGCGAACTTTCGCGTGCATATCGCGCAGAACGGGGAACGTCTTTCGACACGGCTTGCAGTACCCCGCGCCGTAGGCGGCGATCACCGGGAGTCCGTATCCGGTGATCTTTTCGAAATCGATCAGTTCGGTCTCTTCCAGGTTAAACACCGACTCCGGCACCTGTGGTTCCGGCGCGGCGGTCTCGTCCGCCGCCTGCGGCTGTTTCTCCTCCGCGGCCGCCGCGACCGACACCGACCCCCACAGCGCGTAATCGTCCGGCGTTTCCATTATCCGAATCCCGACGACCGCCGCCGCGATCAGAACGAGAACCA
>JAGCAH010000239.1 GCA_017652805.1 Thermoguttaceae bacterium
CGCCGGGGGAACCGGTTGCACCGAATTCGGCGTTTGCGGCAAAGACCCGAAGACCGCCGCCCTTCAGGATCTTCTTTCCGGCTGGATCAAGCAGGTCGCCCAAAAGCGGACTGCCTATCGGCAGAAGCCGTTTCCGTCCAAAAAGAAACGTCCCGGAAAGGCCGAAATCCGTTCGAGCCGCGCTGTTGACCGTTTCCTCTTAGAAGCGCTCTACGCAACGCTGACAAACGTCAACTTCGACCCCGCTGAAATCGCCCGGCTCATCATGAGAGCGGATCAGGTCACGGGCCTTGCCGAATTCCTCGGTTCCGACATTGACCTGGAAGGGCTCGATTCCTTCAAAACCCAAATTCGGGAATTCGAAACCCAACTTGAACAGCCGGTTCCTCTCCCGACCGAATCGCAGGTCGAGGAACTCGCCGCGCAGGCCGCCGATTTCTGCCTGACGACCCGGTTCGGCGCTCTGGGAGCCGAAGTCACCGGTCTTCAGGAACTCGTTCTTTACGGCGCGCGCGGGGTGGCGGCCTACACCTGGCACTTCTACCACACGGCGCGGCAGGCGCGCGAATCGCTCCGTCTCGAAACCGAGGGGATCAAACTCCGCGTCAAGGAAATCCGCAGCCGCAAGCAGGAAGACCGGGATAAAAAAGCCGAGCTCCTCAAAGAGATCGAGTCGAACGAAAAGGCGATCAACGAATGGGAAGATAAAGAAGCGCTCCTCCTCGACGGCCTCTTCGAAGAGGTCGCCAAAATCGACGAGACGACCGACAGCGAAGTCCTTCTCGGCTCGGCGCTCAAAATCGGGGAGCTGAACCTTACCGCGATGGAACTCCTCGAACAGCTCCATCAGTTCAGTTTCGGCGTGCCTCACCCGACATCCGTGCCGACCGGTCCGGTTCCGGGGAAGTGCATCCTCGTCTCCGGACATGACCTTTCCGACCTCCAGCTCCTTCTCGAAGAGACGAAGGGAAAAGAGATCAACGTCTACACCCACGGCGAAATGCTCCCGGCTCACGCCTATCCGGGTCTGAAAAAATACCCCCACCTGGTCGGGCATTACGGAACCGCCTGGCAGAACCAGCGTAAAGAGTTCGATTCGTTCCCCGGGGCAATTCTGATGACCTCGAACTGCATTCAGAAGCCGCGCGAAAGTTACGCCGACTACATCTTCACCACCGGTCCGGTGGCATGGCCCGGCGTGAAGCACATCGACAAGGGGAAAGACGGCAAGAAAGATTTTGGTCCCCTCATTCAGGCCGCGCTCGACTCGTCCGGCTTCTTCGGCTCCCCCGCCGAAAAGGATCGCCTCACCGTCGGGTATGCCGCCGACGCGGTCATTCAGATGGGAGAACAGATCAAGCGCGCCATCAGCCGTGGCGAACTGCGCCACTTCTTTGTCATCGCCGGATGCGACGGCGCCCAGGAGACGCGCAGCTACTTCACCGAACTGGCCGAAGCGATTCCCGGCGACTGCGTCATTCTGACTTGCGGCTGCGGGAAGTACCGTTTCAATTCGATCAAGTTCCAGCCGCTGGCCAATGCCACGCCGCGGCTCTGGGACGCGGGACAGTGCAACGATTCGTGGTCGCTGATCCGGATCGCGAAATACCTTTCCGAAGAAACGGGAAAAGAGATCAACAATCTGCCGATTTCGTACTTCCTCAGTTGGTATGAACAGAAAGCGGTCGCGGTTCTCCTCTCCCTCCTCTTCCTGGGAATCAGGAATATCCATATCGGACCGACGGCGCCGGCGTTCCTGACGCCCGAAGTTCTCGGTTTCCTTTCCGAAACGTTCGGGCTTCGGCTCGTCTCGACCCCGGAAGAAGATCTCGCCCCGATCCTGAACAGCTGAAGCAGAAAAGAGCTGAAAAGCGATGCGAACCACCCCTTGAAACAACCGGTATACGGCGGATTTCAAGGGGTGTTATCATTGATACGTTTTTATCCCAAGCCATAGAAATTTGAGGAGTAATAACAAATGGCCATTGAACTTTCGAAGATCGTTCAGCAGATGGAACCCTCGGCAACGCTGGCAATGTCGGCCCGCGCCAAAGAGCTCAAAGCCTCCGGCGAAACCGTCTATAACCTGAGCGTCGGCGAACCCGACTTCAACACGCCCGAACATATCTGCCAGGCGGCGATCGACGCGATGCGCGCCGGTCATACGCGCTACACGGTCGCCAGCGGAATCCCCGAGCTGAAAAAGGCCGTCGTCGCGAACTACAAAAAGACCCACGGTCTCGAATACCCGTTCACCTCGTGCGTCGTCTCGAACGGAGCGAAACACGCGATCCACAACTCCCTCTTCTGTACCCTCAACCCCGGCGATGAAGTGATCATTCCCGCGCCGTACTGGGTCAGCTACGCCGAACTGGTGAAACTCTCCGGCGCGATTCCGGTGATCGTCCAGACGAAAGAATCGAACAACTTCAAAATCACGCCCGAAGAATTCAAGGCCGCCATCACCCCGAAAACGCGGATGTTCCTCCTCTGCACGCCGTCGAACCCGACGGGAAACATTTATTCCGGTGAAGAGTTAGGCCAGCTGGCCGACATCGTCCTGCAACACAACATCTTCGTCCTGGCCGATGAAATCTACGAGAATCTTGTCTACGGCGACAACAAATTCGTCAGTTTCCCGACCGTCCGCGAAGGCCTGCAAGATCGAGTCATTGTCATCAATGGTGTGAGTAAAACCTACGCCATGACCGGATGGCGGGTCGGCTGGGCGCTGGCGCCGGAAAACGTCGCCAAAAAGATGGGCGCGCTCCAGAGTCAGGAGACGAGCAACCCGTGCAGCGTCAGTCAATACGCCGCGCTGGCCGCCATCCAGGGGGATCAGTCGTGCGTGGCAAAGATGGTCGCCGAGTTCGCCAAGCGGCGCGACTATGTCGAAGAGCGGATCGCCAACATCAAGGGAATGTCCTGCCCTAAGATGGGCGGCGCGTTCTATGCGTTCGTCAATATCAAAGAGTATCTCGGCCGCGAGTACGCCGGAAAAATGATCAATACCGACACCGAGTGGTGCCTCGAACTTCTTTCTCAGAAGAAGGTCGCCACCGTCATGGGAAGCGCATTCGGCGCCCCCGGCTACTTCCGCGCTTCATTCGCCACGAGTATGGAAAACATTAAAGAGGCGTTCGACCGGATCGAAGAGTTCATCGCGTAAGAGGATTCGACACCCTGTTTTTCACAAAACCCCGCTGCACGGCGGGGTTTTTTATTCTCGCGGCCGCGATTTCAGGCGGTAGAGGTCGTATTGCTCGTTCTTATAGATAAGCTCGTAGTCGGCGGCGAGGCGCTGCTCGATTTCGGGGGAGGTCTCGATTTCGCCGGGAGAGCTCTTTTCGCCGATCCTGTTTTTCCCGATCCGGAAATTCCGATGCCGCCGTTCGAAGATATATTCCGGGGAATTACCGTCTTCGTCGTCATAAAAAGTCAGCTTGAACGACTTCTGCGCCGGAAGGAACGAGAGCGGGCGGAATCGCGAAAGGGGAAGCTGGCCGCGATACGGAAGCTTCGCCTCCGGCTCGAAAAGGAGGGGACAGGCGCAGACGCGGTCGGCGTACCAGTAGACCGAACAGCCCACGCCGTTGATCCGCGAGTCGGGAGAAGTATTCTCGCGCAGGTAACGCGCCAGATCGAGCGCGGGACGGTCGAAACGGATCGGCCGTTCGAGCGTCGAAAGGTCGGCTTCCGGGTTCGACCGGAGAATCTGCCGGCATTTCGCCCAGTCAGTCACCGGCGGAACCGCCAGCGCCCGGAGCGCCGGGGCGGTCAGCAAAAGAAAAAGCGCAACGGCCGCCACACGCCGCCGCGCGGCGAGACGGAAGATAAACCCGAACGCGAGGGCGAAAAAGATCAGATAGTCGGCGGTCATCGGGTAGCAGTAATAGACGAAATGGAATCCTTTCGCGCCGATGAAATGGATGCTCAAAAGGAGAATCGCCGCTTGCGAGGCGTAGAGGATCTTTTGAGCTCTGTTCTTTTCATACAGGAAGATGAAAAGATAGACCAGAAGCGCCGGCAGGTTGTAGAAGAAGTAGAGCGCCCAATGAGCCGCCGCCTGTGCGGTATGGCGAAAGATCATCGGAATAAAAAAGAGGAGATTGTTCCCCAGCGGCGGCGGGTCGCCGTAATCGGTCAGGTTGAATTTCAGATAGACGCGAACGAAATCGTCGAACGCCCCTTTCGACCAAAGCCACGCCAAAACCGGCAGAACGATCGTCGCGGCGCCCGAGAGAAAGAGCGCAACCCGCTCCAAGAGGAACATGTATTTCTTTCCCGCAATCGACGAGACAACGACCGCCGCAGTAAAAACTATCCAGAGGGAGATCAGATTCATCTTCATCAGGAGTACGGCGGCGAAAGAGGCACCGACTCCGAAGGTCTCGAGCCGGCCGATTGTATAGCCGTTCAGCATGAACCTCACAAACGAATAGAGGCTTGCCAGAATCAGCGGAACCGCCAGGGTGTCGGGTCCCGTCTCGCCCAAGGAGTACCACATCACCGCCAGCGAAGAAGCGGCCACCGACGCGGCGCGACTCGTCAGAAGGCGCGCGGTCTTATACGCAAAATATGCCGAGGCAAAAAGGAAAACGGACTGAATGAGCCAGACTCCCGCCACACGGCCGATACAGATGCCCAGAGCCATGATCAGGTAGAGGAGAGGCCCCTTATGGTCGAAGAAATCCCGGTATGGCATGAGCCCTTTCGGAATTAAACCGCCGACATAAAGGTAGACGTAGGTGTCACCCGCCAGCTGGTTGTCGGGACATTCCGAAAAGGGAGCCGAGGGGACGAGATACCGAAACGGCGACGTCTCTAAGTTGAAAACCGCCGCGAAACAGACCACGCCGATCAAAAAGACCTTTAACCCGAGATACTTCGTTTTCATTCCTCGCCTTCCTCCCTCTTTTCCGACGGCGCTTCTCTGCCGCGCCCCGCGCGGAGGCGGTAGAGGTCGTACTGTTCATTCCGATAGGCGAGTTCGTAATCGGCGGCAAGCCGCGCTTCGATTTCGGGGGAAGTTTCGATAACATGACGGGGATCTTCCGGCTTGAACCGCTCTTTTCCCAGACGAACGTTCCGGTGCCGCTGTTCAAAGATATACTCGGGGGGATTCCCTAACGCGTCTTCCCAGAAGGTCAGTTTGTACGACCGCTGGGCGGGGAGAAGAGTCATCGGCTGGAACCGCGACAGGGGGGGGAGCTCACGGAATCGGACTTTCTCTCCCTCTTCATAGAGATGGGGGCACATGCAAACGCGATCGGCGTACCAATAGACGGCGCACCCCACACCGTTGATCCGCGCATCGGGCGGGGTCTTCTCACGCAGGTAATGCGCCAGGTCGAGCGCTGCACGGTCGAACCGGATCGGTCGGCCGAGAGAGGAAAGATCGGCCGTCGGGTCGGCACGAAGAATCCTCCGGCGCGTCAGACAGTCGTCCATCGGCGGGATCACCGCCGCGCGGAGGGCCGGCATGACCAGTAGGAAAAAGAGCGCCGCTGCCGCTATGCGCCGCCGTGCGGCCAGACGGAGGATAAACTCGAACGCAACGGCAAAAAAGATCAGGTAATCGGCGGTCATCGGATAACAGTAATAGATAAAATGGAACCCTTTCGCACCGATAAAATGGATACTCAAAAGGAGAATCGCCGTCAGTGAGGCGAAGATGACCTTTCGGGCTCTGTCCTTTTCATACAGGAAGATGAAAAGGTAGACCAAAAGCGCGGGCAGGTTATAGCAGAAGTAAAACGCCCAATAGCGAACCGCCTGCGGCGTCTGCCGAAAGATCACCGGAATAAAATAGAGGAGGCTGTTCCCCAGCGGCGGCCGGTCGCCGTAATCGACCAGATTGAATTTCAGGTAGACGCGAACGAAATCGCCGATTGTTCCCTTCGACCCGAGCCACGCCAAAACCGGAAGGGCGACAAGCGCCGCGCCGAGGAGAAAAAGCGCGGTGCGTTCCAAAAGGAAAACGTATTTCTTCCCGGCCAGGGACGAGACGATCACTACGGCGGCATAGACGAGCCAGAGAGAGATCAAGTTCATCTTCATCAGAAAGACCGAGGCAAACGAAGCGCCGACGGCGAGCGTCTCGGCTCGGCCGATCGTCCCGCCGTTTAAAACGTAACGCACAAACGAATAGAGTCCCGCCAGAATAAACGGAATCACCAGTGTGTCGGGGGACATCTGACCGAGTGAATACCACAGAACCGCCAGCGACGCGGCGAGAACCGAAGCGGCGCGCCCTGTCAGAAGGCGTGCGGTTTTATAGGCGAAAAACGCCGAGGAAAAAAGAAAAAGTGTTTCAACAAGCCAGACCCCCGCCATCCGGCCAAGGCGGATTCCCAAGGCAACGAAGAGATAGAAGAGCGGCCCCTTGTGGTCGAAGAAATCACGGTACGGCATCAGGCCTTTCGGAATCAGGCCGCCTGTGTAAAGGTAGATGTAGGTATCGTTCGTCTGCTGGTTCCCCAGACATTCCGAAAAGGGGACAGACGGAACGATATACCGAAACGGCGAGGTCTTCAGATTAAAAAGCGCCGCAAAACAGACCACGCCGATCAAAAGAAATCTTAAACCGAGACGCTTGCCGTTTATTCTGTTCGTTTCTTCCATAAGATTCCCCCGGCGGCGTGTCAGGAAGGGGAAAGAGCGAACTCTTTCACGGCGCGGACCAGTTCCACGGCATGTTCAACCGGCGTCTCTTTCAGAACGCCGTGCCCCAGATTAAAGATAAAACCGGGACGGCGGCCGGCCGCATTTAAGATTCGGGCGGCTTCGGCACGGATCGTCTTTTTGTCGGTCAGAAGTACGGTCGGGTCAAGATTCCCCTGAACGGCAAACTTCGGTCCGACAATGCGGCACGCCTCCCGAATCGACAGGCGCCAGTCGATTCCCAGGGCGTCGGCCGACAGGCGTGCCGCTTCGGGAAGGAGGGCGGGGTTCCCGGCACAGAAATAGATCACCGGAGCTTTCCCCCGAAGTCGGGTCAGAAGTCTTTCCGTATGCGGAGCGACGAACGTTCGGTACTCGTCCGGCGCCAACGCCCCGGCCCAGCTGTCGAAGATCTGCACCGCGTCGGCACCGGAGGCGATCTGCCCCAAAAGAGAGACCGCGACCGCGTCGGCCAGGCGATCCATAAAACGGGACCAGAGTTCCGGTGCGGAGCGCATCAGGGTTTTGGTACGGGCAAAGAGACGGCTGCCCCCTCCCTCGACGGCATACGAGGCAAGGGTAAAGGGGGCGCCGGCGAATCCGATCACCGCTTTCCGACGCGGTATGACGCGGCGTGTTTCGGCAACAGTTTCAAAGATATACGAGATTTGGTCAGGGTCGATCGTCTCGGCAATCCGCGACAGGTCTTCCGCGGCGCGGAACGGATTTCGGATGAGCGGGCCGTCTCCGGGGAGGTAGTCCAGATCGAACCCCAGGGGAATCAGGATCGGAAGAATGTCCGAAAAGATAATCGCCGCGTCGACGTCGAGCGCCCCGACCGCGTCGGCCATCACCTGCGCACAGAGGCGGGGGGTGCGGCAGAGTTCCAAAAAAGAGACCCGATCGCGAACCGCGCGGTACTCGGGCATGTAACGCCCCGCCTGACGCATCAGCCAGATCGGCGGGCGCGGCGTCGGCTCGAGGCGCAGAGCGCGCAGTAGGAGCGGCTCGTCGGTCATGATTCCCTCACGGAGCGGTTTCGGGCGCGGCGGTTTCCGCCGATTGAACGGTTTCGGGCGCGCTTTCGACCGGCGTCGTCTCCGCCGTAACGGCCGGCATCGGAGCCCCTCCCCCCTGACGGACCGTGCGGTCTTTCGCCAGAAGGAGAACGAACCAGATCGCGGCAATCACCGCGATTCCGATCAGCGTGTTGCGGACGGTGCGCATCGTCCGCCGCCGTTCGATCAGAAGCGCGCGGCGGTACTCTTCGCGGGTGAGCTGTCGCTGAATGGGTTGTTTGGCCATTTAGTCATTCCATCGTTCGGGGGGGAACGGCAGAGTCTCTTCTCCCTCCCCGTTCGGCAATTCGGCCAGACGCGCGGCAAGGCGCTCGACCTGGGGGCGGAACTCGGAGCTCTTATCGTATATCAGGAACGGATATTTCTCAAAGAGAGAGAGCCAGAGGTCGCGGTTGCGAAGAAGAAGCTCGGCTTCGTTTTCGGCGCCGGTGTTCAGCTCGGTTTCGTTTTTGAGGATCTCGGCAAACGCGGGTTCCCCTTTTCGAACCAGAAGTTCGAGCTGCGGTTTGAGCTGATTCCCCTCGATCAGCCCTTCCTGACGCGCCGCGGCAAGCCGTTCGGGGGTCGCGGCGCGATTTTCGGCAAAGAGGCGCATCGTCCGGGCAAACCCCTCACGAGAGAAGTTCGTCGGGAAGAGAGGGTTGTAATCGTTTCGCGGGAAGTAGTACTGCCAGAACCCCAGAAGATGCATGAGGTCTTCTCCCGCCTGCTCCGTCTTCCCTTCGTCGACTTCCCCCTGAACGAAATCGAGCGCTTCATCAATTGAGCCAATTGTGTCGCTTTCTTCGTCGGCGGCGATCGGTTCAAAGGGGTAATCGGCGGGGAATATCCGTTCAAGCTGGTCGAGGACGATCGTATATTTATCGATCTCGTCGACGAAACTCGAACGGTACTGCGACATACCGCGGACGTCGCTAAACTCAGGCCGCTCCATCAGCTCGCGCCATTTGGCCATACTCCCCAAAAAGGCGTCGCTCGCCCCTTCCTGCTCGCCGGAGTAGAAAAGGTCGCGCGCCTGAACGCGCAACTCGCGCGCGCGGCGCGCTTCCGGCTGCTGCTCGACCACAACGTCGTGCTCATGCTTGACGCAATCGAGCATCTCGCGATACATCCCCGAGAAGGTACCGCGGTAGTAGATGTCTTCGAGCTGATCGCAGAGATCCTCGGCTTCGAGTCGGGCATCCCCTTCGATTCGTTCGGCGATTTTCTTCCCGTCAATCGCCAACAGGTCGCTGGCGCGCCCCTTGAGGATTTCCTTCTTGTTGATGAAAGCCTCGTAGCGGGTCGCCTCATCTTGGCTGCGGAGAGCCACCGGACGGTCATAGATAGCGCGATCCTCTTCCGGAAGAAGGTTCCGCGCCGCTTCGGCGAGCCGCTCCCGCCAATTCTCCCAACCGGGTTGCGGGCCGTGTTTCCCGTCGAGGTAGTCGCGGACGATCCGCAACGCGCGCTCGGCGCCCCCTTCCCGCAGATCGTTGATCACGGGAGCGGGATGGAGGAGAGACTCATAGAGGGCACCGCGGAGGTCTTCGTCCAGTTCGTTATTGAACCGATCCCAGACGATCGTCTCGATCGTAACGCCGTCGGGAAGCATCCCTTCGAGACGGCGGTAGATTTCGTCCCGTTCTTTGAGACAGTCCTTAAACTCATTCAGATAGGTGACGCGGAACTCTCCCGGTTTTTTGCGATCTTCGATGACAGAGGTGATCCGCTTTTCGGAAAATTCGTTCCACGCCTTTTCGGCAACGCTCCACGCATTGGCGGCACGCTCGTCGAAGACGGGAACATTGTCGCGCGTGACGCCGCAGCCGTCAATCTCCATCCACTTGGCGTAGCTGAGGAGATTCATTCGGCTCCGGCAGTAGAAAACCGGCCGTGTCTCTTTGCCCAGGTCGCTCCCCTTATTGGCGGGATCTTCAAAGAGCCGTTCGGCCGCCAGGTAGAAGACGCGCCCGAAAAGCCAGTTGTCGGGCCGCTCGTCGTAGGTGAACTCCTGTTGGTAATGACTCCAGAAGGGATCCCAGAAGAGGTCTTTCTGCCTCTGATGGAAATCGTGGTCTTCCCGAAAGAGGCGGCGGTACTGGTTCTTTTCGTCGGCGACGCCGATCTTGTGCGAAATCGTCCAACCGGTCGCCTTGTGGAGTTTCGCCGACAGGCGGTTATAGACGGTGCCGTTTTGCAAAAACTCGAAACCGTTGGTGACCCAGCGGTACCGCTCGCGGTAATCGTCATATTGGGCGCTGGCGTTATACGCGAGTTTCCAGCCGACGAAATCCCAGATCGTGATGAAGTGCGGTTCAAGCGAGGTGATCTGCTCGCCTATCGTACGAACCGATTCCCAGTCGGAGCGTTTCTCACACTCGAGCGATCGGTTCCAAAGGAGCGCGACGGCAACCCCCCGCATCCCGAAGGTGGCAAGCTTCATCGCCGAACCGGCGGGATCGATTTCGCCGAGCTTCGTTTCGGAAAGGCCGTACCGGTCGCGCAGACGGGCAAGTTTCCCCCCCGGCGCGTACGTCTTTTCGGTGTCGCTGCTTCCAAGTTTCCCCTGCAAACGAGAGGGGTGCCCCATCCAGTTGAGGAGGAGGAGAAGCGCGATCACAACCCCGATACAGACCAGACGTCGGTAAAAACGTTTCTGTCGATTCATTTCGCCACCTCCCTACCTCGAAGGATCAGATAGGCAACCACAAAGAGCGGCGCCACGTAGGCGAGCGTCGTCAGTCCATGTACCGCCAGCGTGTTAAACGGGATATTAAACCCGCTCGCCACATAGTTTGTGTAAATGTCATACTCGGTAAACGAGGGGATGACCATTCCGATAAAACAGAGGAGTCCGCTCGCCAGAAAGTCGAAGAACTTGATCAGATAGGTCCCGAACGTGTTCGACAGGTCGCTCATCAGGTTCTCGTGGGTGATCAGGCGCTCCCACGCCTCAAACGGGCCGCCCCCCAGCTCGCGCATAAAGGCGATGTTCATCAGAAGTTCCCGGCAGAAGGCGGCAATCATTACCCCGAAAGTCGAGAACATCGCGACCGGTCCGCTCAGGAAAGTGCTGAAGAGAATCCCAAACGAAAGGAGAATGAGCATCTGCTGCCAGATCCCGAAATACCCCTTAAAGAAATTCAGGAAGACGTTGGCATCGGGAGTACGGATGTAGAGGTCCGGTTCCGCCGCGCCGAAATACTGGCCGTCTTCCACGCACTGAATCCAAATCTCAAGCCGGCCGGCGTCGCAGAAATCGGCGTAAAGGTCGTAGCTCTCTTTCGCCGGGTCGTAGTTCAGCGGTTTGGGCAGTTCCGCGTCCCCCCCGCGGTGTTTCACCGTCGTCGGCGTCGTCTTGACCTTGCTTTTATTGATCTCGCGCGGTATGAAGATCGCCAGGGTTCGGTACTTTTCGGAATTGAACGAACCGATCTCGGCAGTCAGCCCCGTGGCGGGGTTCCGGATCAGAAGCGCTCCCATGATCGTCCGTTCGATATCCCCCTTGTGGCTGCGGTAGACGCTGATCGTCATTTCGACCGGAAGCCCGTCGGGAAGACGCTTTTCGGAAAGGTTGTCGAAGGTCCAGATCACCGCTTCGGAAGTCGCCCCGCCGATATACGAGCGGTACTCCCACTCTTCCCCGACACTGATCCCCGCTTCTTTTTCGTAGCCGCTGGAATCGAGGAATCGGATCTTCCCGTAGATCGGCACCTTCGCCTGAACCGTTCCCCGCTGAGGACCGACCACATAGCGAATATTCTCGCCGTCGACGATCTTTTTGACCGAATGAGTGTGGTTGTTCTCTTCGGCCAGAATGATCGTACCGTCGGCGTACTCTTCGACCTCATGGAAGTGGCCGTTCGAGACCTGGGTCTTTCCGCGGGCGACGACCGCGTCGGCCGGTGCATTTTCGGCGACCGCTTCCGGCACGATGTCCTCTTTCCAGAGGAGTGTGTGGGTGTGGTTAAGACTCATCGAGACGAAGAAGTAACTCAAAACCGCCATGAAGGCGAGAATCGCCGTGCCGACCGCGGCAAGCCCCAGGATTCGCCCCAGGATGATTTCACTGGCGCGTACCGGCTTGGTCACGACGGTAAAGATCGTCTTCGACTTGAACTCGGCCGGCAGACTCATCGTGCTGAGGAAAAGAACCAGCAGGAGAACCAGATAGTCGGTGGTCGTTAAAACGAAGTTCAGGTAGAGCGCCCCCGGATTCTTATTCGTCGGGTCGATGAACCAGCCGGCGAACATCAGAAGAATCAGAAAGATGACCGCGATGACCACAACCTTTTTGCGGATCGACTCCTGAATCATCAGTCGGGCGATCGCCAGGACGCGCCGCCACGACAGGTGAACCAGGTCGCTCATCCCACCGCGCAGGGCGGACCAGAAGACCGGAAAAACCCGGCCGGGTCCGCGGCGGACGAGAGAGAGGATCAGCCCGACCAGGACGGCTAAAACGATCAGCACCACAATGGCGAAAACCCACTTGAGCGACGCCAGGGCGATCCAGTCGAAAAACGGAGGAACGGGATGTTCAATAACCATCAGGCGTTCCCTCCCCCGCGAACGCGTTTCCCGGGACGTGCCTCGCTCTCTTGAATGATGTCAAGGAAGAGGTTTTCAAGAGAGGTGGTCGGACTTCCGCAGAAGAGGAGTTCGGCGTTCTCTTCGGCAATCACGGCCTTGATTTTTTCTTTTGCCGCCTCTGAAAGTCCACGGACGCGAACCTCGGTCTCGTCGCTCACCTTGAGCAGGTCGTCGACGCTGCCGAGTTCTTTCAGTTCCCCCTGATAAAGGATCCCGATCCGGTCGCAGACATCCTGCACATCGGCCAGGAGGTGACTGCACATGATCACCGTTTTTCCCTCCTCTTTCAGACGGAGAATCAGATCTTTCATATTCCGCGTCCCGATCGGGTCCAGGCCGCTGGTCGGCTCGTCGAGGATCACCAGGTCGGGATCGTTGATCAGCGCCTGAGCCAAACCGATACGCCGTGTCATCCCTTTGGAATATTCACGGAGCTGGCGCTTTTTCGCCGATTCAAGCCCGACCATCGAGATGAGCTGTGCCACCCGCTGACGGCGGATCGGGCCGGACATCTTAAAGAGGCGGCCGTAGAAATCGAGCGTCTCTTCGGCGTTCAGGAACCGATAGAGATACGACTCTTCGGGAAGGTAGCCGATCCGCTCGTTCTTCGAAACGTCGTCGGCGGGACGGCCGAGAATGTTGACCTCGCCGCTGGTCGGAAAGAGGAGCCCCAAAAGGAGTTTCATCGTGGTCGTCTTTCCCGAACCGTTCGGGCCGAGAAGACCGAAGACCTCGCCCCGGTGAATCTGCAGGTCAAGCGCTTTGAGGGCGCGGACCTTTTGCCGTCCCCAGAAGTCGCGGTAGATTTTGGTCAGGTTTTTTGTTTCGACAACAATGTCGGGCAGCGATGATGCCGAAGGGTCGGTCTTGACCGGTTCGGCGGGAGTACTCGTTCCCAATGACATGAATTCCTCCGTTGAGAGCTGGAACAATCGATCTTTCTACCCGAAGAGCGCGCCAAGGAGAAAAAGACACCGCTCCCGGGAAAGCTTCCCCCTGATATTATGGTCGATTTCTCCCGTTTTGTCTATGGACGGAAGGGAAAATATTCTTGAAATCAAGAGGGTTTGCGGTTATAAAAGCGGGATGGGGAAAAGGCGCGGCCGCCGCTTGGCCGCAGAGACCCAGCGCGCGAAAGGAGCGGCCGATGACGCGGGACTATGATCGGGCGATCAACTTCTTGGAGAACCGAACGAACTACGAGCGGTTCCGCTCGATCCCTTACGACCGGATGGGGAAAAACCTCGCACACCTGACGCGCTTTGTCGACTCGATGGGAATCCGGCCGCGCGCAAAAGTGGTTCACATCGCCGGAACGAAAGGGAAAGGAACGACCGCCCTCTTCCTCGAAAAGATCTTCCGCGACGAAGGGGCGCGAACCGGCCTTTTCACCTCGCCCCACCTTTTCGCCTGGGAGGAGCGGTTCGCGGTGGGCGGAACTCCCTGCCAGGCCGACGATCTGGCCGAAACCCTCATCGAACTGCAAGAGCGGCTCGCCGCATTCGAAAAGGACGAGCCGAACGAGCTCCCCCTGACCACCTTCGAGCTCTCGGTTGCCGCCGCGTTTCTCCTTTTCGAGAAGAAAGAATGCGACTTGATCCTCCTCGAAACGGGACTCGGAGGACGCGACGACGCGACGAATATCTGCCGCCCCGATCTTGTCGTGCTGACCTCGCTCGGCTATGAGCATCAAAAACAGCTCGGCTGTTCGCTGACCGAGATCGCCGCCGAAAAGGGAGGAATTATCAAACCGCACGTTCCGGTCATCTCGGGAATCGGTATCGACCGCGGCGACCTCCCCCCTGCGTCGGCTCTGGCGGCCTTCCCCGAATTCCTGAGATGGAAAACCGTTACACGCGAGGCGATAAACGACGCACTTTCGGTGATCCGCCGGATCGCCGCCGACCGTAACGCCCCCCTCCTCGAACTGGAACGCGTCGAACCGGCCGCGGCCAAAGCCGCGCGAGAGCGGATCGGCACGGCGCCGAAACGCTGCGCGCAGATCGCTCTCTCGGCGGCGGAACTCCTTGCCGGTCTCCCCTCCCCGTCCCGCCGAAACGCCCGATACGTTTCGATCGCAAGCGCCTCTCTCCCGGCTCGGGGGGAGGTCCTCCGCCGCGCCCCTTTGGTGATCATCGACGGGGCGCATACCCGCGACTCGGCCGCCTCGCTGGCCGGAGGACTCGAGCAGCTTCCCGCGTCGCGCCGGACGCTCTTTTTTGCCGCTCTTGCCGATAAAGACGTTGAGGGAATCCTCTGGGAACTGATGCCGAAGTTCGATAGGGTCTTCCTGACCGAAATCCCCGATACGCCGCGGAGCCTCGGCACCGCAGAGCTTTCGGCGCGCGCCCGGCGGGTCGCGGCGGCTCTCCCCCCGGATCGCGTTCCGGTAACCGAGGCCGAACCCAACCTGGCGAAACTCTTCGACGAAGCGCGAAATCTTCCGGCCGACGAACTCCTCTGCGTGACCGGTTCGTTCTACCTCGCGGCACGGGCGGCCGCCGCGCTCAAAAAGTGACTGCGGCGCACGCGGTTTGCAAACGAATCGGTTTCGGCTAAAATTGAGGTCAGGTTGTTTGACCGGATTATCAAACGACGAAAAAAGAAGAAAAAAACCATTTCGAATCGAGGTTTTTATGATACACACATTGCCGTCCTCCGGTAGGCCGCGCCTCATCCGCCGGGCGCTTCTCTCTCTTTCTCTTTTCCTTCTCCTCCCAGTCGCCGCGCCCCTCGCGGCGCAGACGCCGGAGACTCCCGCGGTCGGCGGCGCCGCCGACTCGGAACTTGATCCGAGAACCGCGATGGTTCAAACCTTCTTCGAGCAGATCTCCAACCCCGACGTAGGAACAAGAAGTGGTCTGGAAACCCTCCTGAAGAACAGTCCCTTTGAAGGAAGCGCCAAAGACGAAATGATCAAGACGCTCGCCGAAAAGATCGACGGGATCTTCCAGCAGTTCGGCAGCTACGTCTCGTTCGAGCCGATCGGGGTCAAGCGGATCGGACGCGACCTGGTCGTCTTCCGCTACCTTTATAAGTGCCAAAACTATCCTTTGGTTTGGTATTTTATTTTCTACCGACCGACCCCTTCCGAAAACGAAACGGCGGGGAAAAGCTGGCAGATCATCCACCTTTATTACGACTCTCAGCTGAACATTCCGCTCTGGGATCAGGGGTTCTGAAACCCCTTGTTTTCAAGGGTTTCGCCTTCACTAAACTTTTGAAAGAACACACAAAACCCCTTTCTGCGCGCCGATAGAAGGTTTATAATAACTTCGTTGATTGACGAGGGGTCAGTCGTTCTTTCCCCATCAACGTCGAATGTTCCAATTACAGAGAGGAGTTTCACCATGGCAGCTACGGTTAATAAGGAAAGTTGTGTTGGCTGCGGCGCTTGCGTTGACGCCTGTCCGTGCGGCGCTCTGAGCCTTGAAGACGGTGTCGCGGTCGTCAGTGACGACTGCGCGGGTTGCGGCGCCTGCACCGACGCCTGCCCGACCGATTCGATCTCGCTTGACTGAGTCTCGAGTCGATCTCGTGTAAAAAGCGGGATAGTCTTGCCTAAACTAAAAAAATCCGAGCCGTTTTAACGCGGTTCGGATTTTTTATTTGATCATTTCGCCGAAAAAAGAAAAAGCCGTTATTCCTCTTCCTCTTTTTGGAGTTTGGCCGAAGCCCGATCGGTCGAAAGAACCTGGCGCAGAAGAGCCGAAATGTCTTCGTACGCCTTTTCACCCGGGTCGCCGGGAGCGTACTGCATAATCGACTTCTGGTTCTTTTTGGCAAGACAGAGAAGAATCGACGAGACGGTCGTCCTGGTCGGCGTCTTCACAACGACTCCCCACTTACCGTTCGAGTCGGTACGGCGGGCGAACGTCTTGCAGGCAACCGCAAAGAACGTGACCGCCGAGTCGACCCGCTGAAGGGTCATCTGACGGCGAACGAACTCCTGGCGCGGGTCGTCACGGTCATCGAGAGGACTTTCGGAAAGGATGTGAAGCCCCGGTTCAAGCGGCTCCCCCTCAATGTAGTCGCCGCCGTAGATGATACCGCCGCTGGTTCGGTCAACGCAGAGGATATTGCACCCGGCATAAGGGCGTTCGCTCAGTTCACGGACGGCCCGGTCGATCGCCTCGGCGGCGGTTCGACAGTTCAGGAGCTCTTTACAAAGGAGGCCGCGGGAACGGGGTTCGGGGGGAACGTCCCGTTTGGCGGCGTTCAGAACGGTAACGAACATTCCGTGCTGGTTGACGCCGGCCCACGTCCCGCCCGACTTTTTATCGATTCCGCAGACGACGCGCGGTCGCCCCGACTGAATCCGGGGAGCCTGCGACGGACGCTCGGGAGATTCTTCGCGGTTGACCGCCAGAAGGATCGGAGTGTCGGTCACTGTCTGATATTGGATTGCTAAAATACCCATAAAGATCTGTCCTCTGAGATGAAATTACCCCCCCTTTTATAATAAACCATTAGGAATTTAAAACAAACCCTTTTTCCCTTTTTTACCCCAAAAATGCTTTTTTTTCTCTCCCATTTTACTATAATGGGGGTGGCGGGAACCGAACCCTTTCGGCGTCCTCCCGTTCCTGCGCCGTCCCCGCCCCCGCGGGTCGAAAAGCGCGGTAGTTTTCGATTTCCCGAGGTTTTCCGATGAAACATTTCCCTTCCCCGATTTTTCGTCTTTCGGCCCTTTTTCTGATCTTCCTCCTTCTGCCGGCTCTGGCATCCCGTCTCCCGGCCCAGGGGAGCCGCGCCGCTCAGGGGATCCGGAATCGGATAGGAGCCGGCAGCGAGAAGATCGGAGCCGATCCGGCCGCTCCCGCGAACGGCCCCCAGGATCCGAAGTCAAAGCGCGGCGCGCAGCGTGAGCGGGGCGAAAACGCGGCCGGTCCGGCGCCCGCCGCCAAAGACGCCGAGCCGAAAGAACCGGTCAAAAAGGAACATGACCCGGTCGAGGTCATCGGCGAGCCGTTCATGACCTACGACCACTTCGTTAAGGGGAACTCGGATCTGGTCAACAAAAACGAAGGGGAAGCCGACGAGATCGCCGACCGGCCGGTAACCGCAGTTGTCGCCGATCAGGACGGTTATCTCGCCGCCTCGGCGGGGAAGGACTCGACGATCCAGCTCTGGTATACTTACGATTTCTACGCCGAAATGCTCGCCGAGATGTACGGCTACTCCTACGACAACGACTATGACCCGACGATCGGTACCGGTCAGGTTTCCCCCGACCCGAAGGGGGATCGGGACGGGAACGCCCGCGGCGGAAACGCCAAGGCGGGGGAAGGCGCCGACCGTCAGGGAAATACGCGCCGGGGAGGCAACAACCAAAACGCCGCCGCGGGACGGGGCGCCAACCGACCCGGCAACGCCGCGCCGCAAGCCGCCGGAACCCGTCCGGGTCAGCCCCAGGCCGGAGCGACGGCCGCCGCGCGCCGGAGTCAAAACGCCGCGATGCGTCAGACCGACCCGTTCCGTCAGCAGCAGGCCGCTGCCGCCGGTGCAAAAAACAAGCCCTCGTACTACAGTAATACAGCCGAAGGATACGAAGATTCCTATGCGTTCTACACGTCGCGTCAGGGAAACCTCTCGGTTCAGATTCCGACCCGGGACGCGCTGAAAGAACAGATTGCCGGCGAAGTCGACGGCAAGGGGAAGAAAAAAGGGAAGGACGACTGGTTCGGCGGCGACCCGGCGCAGGGGTGGTCGAAAAGTTCCAAGAAAAACCGCAAGCCTCCCACCACTCTGGGGAAGATGTTTGACATCTACGAAAGACTCAACCTAATGGGGGAACGGGAAGGTCAGGGATACTGCGATATGATGTCCTTCTCGCACGATCTTCCCGGCGGAACTCAAACGGTTTTCTACACCGCCGACTACAGCGGGAAGATCTGCTGGGTGGACGTCGGTTACAAAAAAGGGAAAGGGTTCCCCTACGCCCGGAAACGGGGCGTAAAAAACGCGATGTGGGCTGTCGCGGTCTATCCGGGATACCGTTTCGACTACAAGAACGGCGTCTACCGCGATCTGGTCGCCGGCGCCAACAACAACGGAAACATCTATTTCTGGGACGCGTTCTCGCGCAAACTTCTCAAGGCGGTCACCGTCTCTCCGTCGGACGACCCGAAAATGAAGCCGGTGCTCGATATCAACTTCGCTCCCGACTGCTCGGTGGTGACCGCCGGTATGGACGGCTGCGCGCGGGTGATCACCGTTCCGGCGATGGAGATCGTCTCCCTCCTGAAAGGGCATAAGGGTCCGATCTTCTCGGCGGTCTTCGACGAGACCGGGCAATACGTCCTGACCGGGAGCAAAGACAAGTCAGCCTGTCTGTGGGACACCACGACGGGGGAAATCGTCGCGGCGTTCATCGGTCATACCGGCGCGGTCCGCAAGGTTCAGTTCCTGACCGACCGCTACGTCCTGACATGCAGCGACGACAAGACCGCGCGAATCTGGGAACTCCCGGACGAAGTCTCTCTCTCTCCCGTGTCGGAACCGGAATACAAACTCGATGAAAACGGCAATCCGATCGACGAAGAGGGGAACCCGGTCGATCTCTCGGCTCAGACCGGCGGCGGCTGGGGAACGAGCACCTCCTCGATTGAAGATGAGCTCTTCGCCGCCGATGACGAGGACGAAGACGAGAGCGATACGCCGAAAAAAGATGATGCCGACAACGAAGAAAACGAAACCGAAGAGGATCCCGCCGGAACCCATATCGACGCGCAGGGAGCGAATGAAGACGAAGTCCCCGAACAGTCGATTGCCGACGCGCCGCGTGGATTCGAAGTGTTCCGCTTCGAAGGCCCCTCTCCCGTCTTCTCAATGTCAGTGAACGACTATTATCTCTTCACCGGCTGTCAGGACGGAAAGGTTCGCGTCTGGGACATCTACCCGTTCCTCGAAAAGGTCTCGGGCGTCAACACCAACGCAGATCCGAATGCCGAAGGAGCCGAGGGAGCTGCTCCCGGAATGCCGGGAATGCCGCCGGTGCCGGGGCAGCCGCCGCTTCCCGGAATGCCGGGCGGACCCCAGGCTCCTAAACCCGCCGCCGGAGGAAAGTGATTCGCCGTTCGGCGACAGACAGGTGTATGGCAAGAGCCGCTCCTTTTAAGGGAGCGGCTCTTTTTTTCGTGTTGAAGAAACGACCCGCCCGCAGCCGCGTCCCTTCCGAAAGGCTTACTCCCCGTCCTCGGTCAGGCTCCGGACGCGTTTTGTATGACGACGGTATTCGAGCGAAAGGAAGAAGATCGCGATTCCCCCCGAAAGGAGATCCGAAAAGGCGTGCGCCGACCAAACGCCGTCTAGTCCGTAGATTCCTTCGATGTGAACCCGCTCGAAAAGGATCGGCAGAAGGATCAGCGAAGGGATCAGGAAGAAGAGCTGGCGCAGAAGTGTCAGAAAGAGGGAAAGAATCGGCCGACCGTGCGCCTGGAAATACCCCCCTGAAATGATGTTCACCCCCACCAGCGGCAGAAGGGAAGCGAAGACGCGGAACGCCCGGCATCCGAGCATTAGGTTTTCTTGGTATTCAGGAGCGCCCGGTTTCAGAAAGGGAAGAATAAACCAGTCGGGCCGGAGCATAATGACAACCCAAATCGCGATGCAGAACGAGAGGGCCAGACGGAGCGTCAGACGGAGGGTACGGTGAACCCGGACCGGCTCGGACGCGCCGACGTTGTACCCGACGATCGGCTGCATTCCCTGGCTGAGTCCCAAGAGGGGCATTAAGAAGAGGGTCGAGACCGAAAAAACGGTTCCCATCACACTGATCGCCAGGTCGCCGCAGTGCGCGATCCCGCGGCTCGCCCCGTAGAGGGCGCCGTAATGACCGAGCAGATTGTTCTGTACCCCGTGGATAACCGCGCTGCAGACCTGGGTTGCCAAAGGAACCGTCCCGAAGACGGCGATCTTCCAGGCCAGTGACAGTTTCGGCCGGAGGTAGCGCCGCCGCCAGCGGAGGACGGTCCGCCCCGAAAAGTAGTACCAGCAGACCCAGAGACTCGTCGTCGCCAGAGCGATCAGGTTCGAGACCGCCGCTCCCCAAATTCCGGTCTTAAAGACAAAGAGAAAAACGTAGTCGAGGATTCCGTTGAGAACCGCCGAGAGAATCATCGTAACCATCGCGATCCTCGGTTTTCCCTCGATCCGGATGAAGTTGTTCACCCCGTAGGCGATCTCCTGAAAGACAACCCCCCAGATGATGATCGAAAGGTATTCTTTCGCCAGGGGAAGAATATCTTCCGACGCCCCGAAAAGCCTGAGCATCGGTTCCAGGAAAAGAAGCCCGAAAACGACAAAGAGCGCCGAGACCACCAGGAACATCAGAAGCGCCTGTCCGAGAATCTCTTCGGCTTTCGCGATCTCTTTTTTCCCCAGCTCGATCGAAATGAGGGTCGAGGCGCCGGTGCCGATCATCATGGCGAACGCCAGCGCGATGAGCATAAAGGGGAACGAGACGTGCAGCGCGGCAATCCCGAGCGCGCCGATCTTCTGACCGACGAAGATGCGCGCGACGATGTTATACGACGCGCTGACCAGCGAGGCGATGATCGACGGGAGTGAAAACTCCCACAGAAGCGCCCCGACGGGACGCTCGCCGAGAAATTCCGGATTCGATTTGTTCAGCATTCGGGCGTCAGTCTTTGGGAGGCGTGATTCCGAAATCCTCAATCGTCAGAAGCGAACGGAGCGGAATCCCCTTGGCGGCGAACGCTTCGCGCCCCCCTTCCATCCGGTCGATCACCGCCACCACGCCGGCGACGATCATCCCGGCCTCTTCGATCCGCTCGATCGCTTTGAGGGACGAGCCGCCCGTCGTCACCACGTCTTCGACGACGACCACGCGGTCCCCCGCCTTGACCGGCCCTTCGACGAACTTGTTGGTGCCGTGCCCTTTACTCTCCTTCCGGACGAGAAAGCCTTTCAGGTTCGGGTGATTTTTCATTCCGGCGACGGTGATGACAGCGGCGGTGATCGGATCGGCGCCGATCGACATCCCTCCGACAGCGTCAGGAAAGACCTCGTCGGCTTCGAGAAGTTCCAAAATCCCTTCCCCGACCAGACAGGCTCCGGCGGCGTCGAGGGTCACCTGTTTCCCGTCGAGGTAATACTTGGCCTTCTTGCCGGAGGCGAGAATAAAATCGCCGAACTTCAGGGATCTTTCCCGCACGAGGTTCATCAGAGATTCTTTGCTGTACATGGAAAACTCACTTTCTGAGAAATAGGTCGGTGCGCGGCATGCGCACGTGTTACATCGGCATTTCGCCTTCCCCCATCGGACGTTCGATGAGGGTGTGCCGCGCCTCGTCGAGCGTTTCGGGAAAGTCGCTCCGGTTATGGCTGCCGCGTGTTTCACGGCGGCGGAGCGCCCCTTCGATGATCAGGCGCGCCACGATGAGCATATTCTGAAGTTCCCACCCCTTCTGTGTGCGAAACTGACGGGAAAGAACATATTTCGACCAGCGCCGAACGCTGGTGAGAGCTTCGGAAAGCCCGGCTTCGTTTCGCACGACGCCGACCTTCCGCCACATCACGCTCTTGAGCGCGTTGCGGATATCGTCGAGGTCGACCGAAAGCTCTCCTTCCGGTTCGGGGAGCGGGTTGTTCCGGATCGGCAGGGCGCGGTACTCGTCGCTCGTCTGCGAAGCGATCTCGCCGGCGAGACGGCCGACCGTCTCGCCGAAAACGACCGCTTCCAACAGGGAGTTCGAGGCGAGCCGGTTGGCGCCGTGCAAACCGCTGCTCGAAACCTCCCCGGCCGCCCAAAGCCCTTTTAAAGTCGTCCGCCCTTCGGCGTCGATCAGAACCCCTCCCATCGCGTAGTGCGCCCCCGGGCGGACCGGGATCAGGTCGCGGGCAATATCGATTCCGAACTGACGGCAGGTCGCGGCGATTCCGGGGAACCGATGATGGACCCAGTCGGCATCTTTGTGGCGGAGATCGAGCCAGACGTTTTCCTGATTCGTTTTGATCATGAAGTCGACGATCGACCGGCTGACCACGTCGCGCGGGGCGAGTTCCATCCGTTCGTCGTAATCTTTCATGAACCGATTCCCGGCCTTATCGACCAGATAGGCCCCTTCGCCGCGCATCGCCTCGGTAATCAGGCTTCGGGCGCTCCCGGCAATGTACAGAACCGTCGGATGGAACTGAACGAATTCCATATCGCGAACCGCCGCGCCGGCTCGGTAGGCCATCGCCACGCCGTCGCCGCAGGCGACCGCGGGATTGGTCGTCTCGCGGTAGAGCTGGCCGAGTCCGCCTGTCGCCAAAATCGTCTGTTTCGCCCAGATCAGTTCCGTCTCGTCGCCGCTCGACCAGCGAACGACCGCGCCGCGGCAGAACCCGTCGGCAGTCAGAAGATCAAGGGTGTAGGTGTCGTCCCACACGCGGACGTTCGGACGGCCTTTGACCGTCTCGATCATCGCGCGCATAATCTCCTGCCCCGTGGCGTCACCGTCGGCATGGAGGATCCGGAAACGGCTGTGCCCCCCTTCCCGACCCAGGAGAAGGGTGTCGTCCGGATTTTTATCGAATCGGGCGCCGTTTTCGATCAGTTTTTTGACCTCGCCGGTTCCGTGCTCGACGATGTAGCGGACGATCGCCTCGTCGCAGAGGGCGCCCCCGGCGATGAGGGTATCCTGAACGTGAAGGTCGTAATTGTCGTCATCGAAGTTCCAGACGGTGGCGATCCCTCCCTGCGCTTTACCGCTGTTCGAGTTGGTCAGACCGTCTTTGCAGATCACCAGGACACGGAGCGAGGGATCAACCGCCAGCGCCGCGCGGATTCCCGCCAGACCGCCGCCGATGATCAGTACGTCGGTAAAGAAATGCGGCTGACGTTTGGCATGGAAGGGAATAAGATAACGGGTTGGGGAAAAATCCTCCCAGGAGCGGTTTTGTTCCGGATGATTCATGGCTTACCTCGATGTCTGTCTGTCGCTTCCGCCCGGAGAGGGAGCTTCGGCGAAAGGATCGCACGCTTGCCCCATTATATCTCAAGACAGAAAATATTAAGCCCCTGTGAACCCGGTAAAAAGGGGGGGAGAAAATCGCCTCCGGGGAGGGAATTGACAATATTTTCAGGCGTCTTAAAATGGGGAAGAGTTTGTGCCGGAACGTGTGATCTCCGGCTCCGACCCGACGCAGTCAATACGGTACCGCTAAACCGGATCTTCTTCCTTTCGTCTCGGTTTCGGCACAACCTTCACATACAACAAGCATCACAGGAGACAAACAGGTGTCTATCAGCGAACGCAAAAAGGAAATCAACGCCCGCCGCAAGCGTCGGGAAACCCTCCGCAAAATGAAGAGCGAACTCCCCAAAGCGGATGCCGCCAAAAAAGCCGTCTGGGCCGCGAAGCTTCGCAAGATGACCCCGGGCGCCGAAATGCTCATCAAGGAGTGGGGGCTCGAATAGGGTTCTGACTTCCCCGAAAAGAGAACGCGCAAAAGAGCGATAACGTTCGCTCTTTTGCGCGTTTTTATGCCCGAAAGCGGCTATCGGGGAGCCGCCGTCACTCGCGCGGCGGCATAGCGGGGATTAAACCCCAGAACGGCGTTCATATGAGCGGTCGACCCGCCGTCGAAAGGACGGTGATGCCAGGCGCGGTCGGTCGGCACAAGCGCCGGATCGAAGGGCCAGGGATCGAACGGCTCGTAGCCCAAAACGCGGGAGATCTTTTCGGAATTGAGCGCACAGTTGCTCACCCGCGGCGGAACGGGGCACGCTTCCCCCTTCATCAGTCCGTAGAGGAGGTCGGAACGATAGCCGCCGACGCGATTGATGATCTGCGCCATCTGGTAGAGAGAAACCTGCCGCTTTCCCCCCGCGTGAAGGAGTCCGGCATACGAGTTGGCCAGGAACGCGCGACAGACGCGGCTGAGGCAGTCGCAGTAGGTGGGGGTACGAACCTCGTCGTAGTAGAGCGTCGCGGGTCGGTTCTTTTTAAACCGCGCCGCGATCCAGTCAATCGCCCCGGCATGTCCGTTGAAACTGAGCCCCATCGGCATCGAAATGCGAAGGGTCACCGCGAACGGATCCTCGTCCCGGAGGCACTCTTCCCCCTGCACCATCGTCTCGCCGTAGACGTTGACCGGAGTAGGCGGTTCTTCTTCGCGCCAATCTCCTCCCGGTCGGCCGCCGTAGACCATATCGACCGAAAGGTGTACCAGACGGACAGCGTAGAGGCGGGTC
>JAGCAH010000240.1 GCA_017652805.1 Thermoguttaceae bacterium
GCTCATTTGTTTTTTCGAATTGGAGAAAAAGATTCAATACAGTTGATAAAAAACGTAAAACCACTCTGTAGTTTTTGGAGATTCTGTCCCAGTGCTTTCAGTTTATGCAACTTTACTGCTGTTTGTCCTGGAATCGGAAGAGTTTGAACATCGCTTCTAACAGTCGGGTCGGTTTCCCTTCCTGCGATTCGTCGCGGAGCGAACGCATCGGTGCGTGAAGGAGTTTATTGATGAGTCGGTCGAACGCGTAACGGATTTCCGATTCGGTTTCGGAGGGAAGGGGACCGCATTTGTTTAACAGACGCTGTACTTCTTCGTCTTTGACCGTGTTCCATCGGCGTCGGAGCTCGCCGATCAGTTCGCCCGAATCGCGAAGACGGAGCTCTTTTAAGAATGATTCGGTCTCCTGGGCGATCACGCGATTCGCTTTCGGGATCTCCCTTTCGCGCGCCTTCCGGTTCCGCTGACACGCCTCTTCGAGATCGTCGATCGAGTAGAGATAGACGTTCGGGAATCGGCCCAGACGCTCGTCCAGGTTGCGGGGAACCGAAAGGTCGACCATAAAGAGGGGGCGGTCGGAGCGCTTTGAGGCGATCGATCGGTAGTCGTCGGCGGTGACGATCGGCTCGCCCGCGCCGGTGGCGGCGATCACCAGGTCGGCGGCCGCCAGTTCCGTCACACGCGCGTTCCAGTCGGCGGCGCGCCCGCCGAACCGGTCGGCGAGGGTTTCGGCCTTTTCGCGGCTCCGGTTCGCGACGACAATCTCCTTTTCTCCGGCGTCCTTGAGGTAACGGAGCGTCTCTTCGGCCATCTCTCCCGCGCCGAGAACGAGCGTTCGCTTGTCGGAAAGCTTCTCAAAGAGTTCGAGCGCGAAATCCGAGACGGCGACCGCCGGCAGACTGATCCGATGACGGAACAGCTCGGTTTCGACCGAAACGCGTTTGGCGGCTTTCAGGGCGTTTTGAAAGAGGGAGTGGAGCGCGATCCCCGCAGTACCCTCTTCGGAAGCGATATTGTACGCCTCTTTGATCTGTGCCAGAATCTGCGGTTCTCCCAGAACCATACTTTCGAGACTGGCGGCGACCGAAAAGAGGTGACGGACGGCGTCACCGCCGAGAAGAATGTGGAGTTGATCCGGCTTGGGGGGCGTTTCGCCCCGCCGGCCCGCCGCGTCGGTCAGGAAGGACGCGACCGCGCCGTCGCCGGGGAAGGAGTCTTCCTGGGCGCTGAGGTAAAGCTCGGTTCGGTTGCAGGTCGAAAGGAGAATCGCCTCGACGTCCGAAAAAGACGCGTGCCAGCCGTCGAGGAACAGGCGTGTCTCGTCCGCCGAAAACGCGAAAGACTCGCGCACGGCGACCGACGCCGTTTTATGATCGATGCCGAACATGCAGATTTTCACCGTGCGCTCTCCTCGTCAGGGTCGGCGGGCGCGCCGGCGGCGGTTTCGTTACTTTGTGTGAAGAGCCAATGCGCTCTTGAGGCAAACGTTCCGTAACTCAGAATGACGATTAGGATCAGAAAGCTGACGACACACAACAGCGCGGTCCGCCCGTCGTTCCGGCTCGGGTCGGACTTGGAAATCCAGAAGAGAGCGATTGCCATCAAAAGGAAAAGGGAGATTCCGCCCCAGACCATCAGGTCTCCCTGAGTCGGGATCCCGTCGGCGGCCGCCATCCGGCGGATGACCAAACCGAAGAAGATTCCCAAACCGAGAAAGAAGAGGGAAAGACGCACCACGACACGGTTTGATTTACGGAGCCATTCGAGACTGGGAAGCGGGATTCCCCGCAGGAATCCTTTGCGGCTTTTGATCTTGGCGCGCTGCAGGAAGAACATCGCGCCAGTGATAAATCCGTAGAGGAAGAAAACGGTGGCGGCTAAAAGGGAAATGCCGTGAAGGGCGCCGAACAGATGACTCGCCTCGCGGAACCGCGTTCCCGAGAGGGCCGAGCCGGCGAAAACCGCGACGAAGACCGCCGGAAGAAGAAACGCGCCGAACGGAGTTTTCGGGTAGCTGAAAAAAAGGGCGGCTTCCAGAAGAACAAGCCCCCAGGCGAGGACGTAGAACCACTGACCCGCACCGGTGACCGTCTGGAAGGCGGCTCCTATCGGAAGGTTGAAAATTAGGATAGAGTGGGGGATCAAACCCAGGAGAAGAGCGCCAAGCGTGATCGCACGCAATACGCGCCCGTCATGTTTGATTCGGCAGAGTTCGGCGAAGAACGCCGCCGCGTAAAAAACGAGAAAGAGCCGGGGGAGGGTGCCGGAGATCGTGCAGCAAGAGCAAACGCCGGAGCTGAACTCAAAGATGTTTGGCGTCATCGTCGGTTTTCCTCGCGTGGGGCGTTCTCTTTTGGGGTTGGTGTATTTCCCGCCGAGCTGAGCTGTCAGCGGTCGTTGACCTCTTCGAGTTTTCCGCCGAAGAGGGATTCAATTTCTCTTACCGTCGGGTTTTGAATCTTTTTGCGGAGTTCTTCCCGCTTGGCGGCGTGGGAGACCGGAGCGGGACGGGATCGCTTGGGCTCGGCTTTCTCTTCGGTTCGGAAGACCTCGATCGGAATGTTGGTGTCGGAAACGAAGTCGCCGAAGGCTGCGGCGATCGTCTTGGCCCCCTTCTGACAAATATCGGCGGACTGGTCGCCTGCGTGGCCGGACGGGAACCCGATCCGGAGTTTTTCGCCCGACCATTCGACACGGGTTGCCGCAGCGGTCGCGCATGAAAGGGAGACGCCGAATCGACCGATGACTTCACGCCACGTCTTCATTAGGGTCTCGCCGTTGAATGAGGCGAGCGCGGGTTTGGGCGTTGGCGGGGGGGCGTCGGCAGAGGACGCCGGCTCGGGTTCGCTTTCCGCCGGTACGGAAGAAGGGGGGGGAACACGGCCTGAACCCGCCGGTATGGAAGGCACGGCGGCGCGTGTCGGCGGCGCCGATGCCGCGGCGGCGCTCAGCATGGCGCTCAGGTCAATATTTTTTTTTTGCGGAGGGGGAAGGGGAGCGGCGACCGCCGGGGAGGGGATCTGCCCGTTTCGGAGCTGGTCGATCATACGAACCGCGTCGGTCAGACGGCCAAGTCCGCAAAGGCGTACCAGCGCCATTTCGGTGAGAATCTGCCCCTGAGTGCTGTAACGCATTCGCGAGATCGTCTGCGAGATGACCTGCATCGAGGCTAAAATCCGTTCGGTGCCGAAAAATCCGGAAAGCTCTTTGAGTTCGTCGAATCGGCCCGACCCCGAATAGATGAGAGCTTCTTTTGAACAGCCGCACGAGACGACGAGCATGTCGCGGAACATACCGATCATCTGTTCGAGAAGAACGCCGAAATCGACCCCCTCGGCGGAAGCTTTCGCCAGGATGGGGAAGAGCGCGCCGGGATTGTCGTCTTTGATAGCGGCGGCCAGATCGAAGATTTTCTGGTCGTCGATTGTGCCGAGCATCCGGTTGACGTCGGTTAGGGTGATGTGTTCCGAGGCGAATGAAAGGAGCTGTTCCAGAAGGGACTGCGCGTCACGCATCGAGCCGTTGGCACGGCGGGCCAGGGCGTCACAGACACCGTCGTCGACCGTGACGCCCTCGTTTCCGGCGATGTAGTTCAAGTGATCGGCGATCATTCGCACGTCGATTCCGGCGAAGTCGAATCGCTGACATCGCGACAGGATGGTGATCGGCAGCTTGTTCGGTTCGGTGGTGCAGAAGATGAACTTGACATGCTCGGGGGGTTCTTCGAGGATTTTGAGCAGGGCGTTGAACGCTTCCCGCGTGAGCATGTGAACTTCGTCGATGATGTAGATCTTGTAGCGGGCGCGGCTCGGCCGGATGATCGCGCTCTGACGCAGTTGTCGGATTTCGTCGATTCCGCGGTTACTGGCGCCGTCGATTTCGAGAACGTCGATGTCGTCGCCGGTGCTGATGGCACGGCAGATTTCACACTCGTTACAGGGGGTCGGGGTCGGCCCTTTCACACAGTTGAGCGCTTTGGCCAGGATCCGCGCCGAGGAGGTCTTGCCGACCCCGCGCGCGCCGGTAAAGAGATAGGCGTGGCCGATCCGCCCGCTGGTGATCGCTCCGGTGAGCGCTTTGGCGATATGGTCCTGACCGATCAGCGCGTCAAACCCCTGCGGACGATAACGCCGCGCCACAACCTGATACGATGCGTTGTCGTCACTTGAAACGGGGGGAGTTTCGACGGTCTTTTTCTTTGCGGTCATAACCCTCTCGCTTGCCCCGGATTTCGGCGGGACGATCCCGGCCGATCGGCAGAAGACAAATGAAAAGAGGCGGCGATCTATGAAGGTCCCGGCACATGAGAACGGATGCTTATGGCTGCTTGATTTCTCACCTGACCAGGTTCACAGGTTCCCATTGCAAGGACCTTCACAGAAGGCCGCCTCTCGATGATCTACGCGTGATATTATAGCACCCATTTAACACCGCGCAAGGTCTGGACGGGCGGAGAGGTCTTTTAAATTCTGCTAAAACGTAGCGGTTGTAACGATTATTTACAGGACTGGAAGCTCTAATTTTGAAAAAATGACCGAAAGACGGCGGAATTTCCTAAAGTCAAACGGTGTACTGTTATAATGTTTACTGAAGTTCACTTCATAAGGATTTTTCACGGTATGATACCTTTGTCGAGTAATTCCCAAAACCTGAAAGTCGTTCTTGCCGTCGTGGTTCTCTTTCTGGGATGGCTCATCGCCTCGATGATCCCCCGGACCGAAACCCCGTGGGATAAAACGTCTTCGTCTTTTCTGGCACGCCGGCCCGTGACTGATGCCGACGGGGAGCTCATCGACGAGAATCCGGAGTATCAGCGTCTCTGGAGCCAGGATAAGAAGAACTGGGATCCGGAAAAGAAGAACGTGACGATCGATTACGATTCGGATTTCTTCGGCGGGAAGGACGAGTCGAAAGACGCGGCCGATGACGGAGAGACGGCCGATTCTTCCGAACTTTCGAACGATGAAATCGTTCGTCGATGGAGCGACGACAGTAAAGCCGAAGACGAAGAGGTTCCCGAGATCAAGGTCGGCCAGCGCCCGAAATGGGACGACGATTCGGTTCTCGACACTCCCGTTGCCGATCCCGAGGAACTCGCTCCCCCGATGAGTCCTTTGGGCTCCGACTGGGAGGATGAGTCGAGCTCAAAATCCGACACGGCCGAATCGGTTCCCGAGACGAAAGAAATCGGGAACGCCGACGCGGTGGCTGACGGGAAAGCCGATGAAAAAGCCGACGCGCCCGCCGCAGAAGCTGAGCCTCTGTTCGCTCAGGCCGAATCGCCCGCGGCCGACGAGAAGTCGGCTTCACCGGCCGAAACCGATCCGGCGGCGCCGGTTCCGCTCGAGGCGAACTCCGAAGAAACCGCTCCGGCTATCGATCTGCCGTCCCCCCTGCCGGACACCCCCGAACCTGAGACTCAAACGAGTATTGCCGCGTCGTCGAGCGATCGGTATCTTCCGTTCCCGACTCAGCGGCCTCCGGAACAGAACAGCGATTCGATATCGCTGAATCCGACAACCAAAAGTCCCGCGCCTTTGCCGATGCCGACGCTCACCCCCTCGAGCGGAACGCAGGCCGCGGCGGCCGAGCCGACCCCTCCCACTGCCGGCGAGGGACTGATCAGCCAGGTTTCGGGAACTTTCCCGGGGAACGCCCCAGCGCAGAATTCGAGAAGCGCCTATTACCAGGAGCCGACGCCCGCCCCCGCTCCCGCCGAGACGCCTTCGGCCGTGTCGGGACCGACCGCCGTTTCGATCTATACCGCCGGTCCGGGGGAAAACTGGGACGATATCGCCGCGAAATCGGGCCTTTCCGAGGCCGAGGCGGCCCGCTATTTCGAAGTGAATTCTTTTCGGATCAATTCCGACCGAACGGTCACCGAGGGGATGAAACTCTTCCTTCCGAAGCGCTGAGCCTTTTCGCGCCGCCGTTTAAGTTTCGCTCCTTGATAACCGATATAACTAATGAAAGTGTCTTAATCGTTCTTTTTGACACGGCATAAACCACATTTTCAGGACGAGGCATGAACGGTCAGGATGAGAGGATGACTCGGCGTCCGTTTTCGTCGATCCCCGATGTTGAAGCTTATTATCCCTCGGTTTCGGCAGAGACGGCTCATCAGCGGATCTATCGAACGTTGGATCGCGGCGAAGGGATCGCGCTCCTTTTCGGCGATGCCGGGCTCGGCAAGACTCTTTCGCTCCGTATTCTCGCCGGAAAGTTCGAACTGGACGCCCCTGTTCTCCTCTTTTCGAATGCCCGAATCTCCAATCGCCGGTCGTTCTATCTCGACCTCCTTTTTCAGCTTCGATGCGATTTTACCTCGTCCGATGAGGACGAACTGCGCGTTCGTTTTTTCGAACACTTGCGCCATAGTGACTACCCCTACTACGTCTTTCTCTTCGATAACGCCGATACGCTTCCGCCTTCCGTCTTCGACGAGATCCGTTCGCTCCTCGATATCGAAAGCCGGGGGGTTCCGCGGTTTCGCGCGGCGTTTGCCGGAACGTCCCGATTTGAGGAACGCCTGAACGCTCCCCGGTTCGCGCGGTTTTCGCAGCGGGTCATCTCCCGCTCGTGGCTTGAACCGTTTTCCCGTGACGAGACGCTGGGGTATATCGACCGGCAGCTCAAACGCGCCGCCGAAGAGTACAACGGGCTGACGCTCGGTTCCGATGCGGCGAAACAGGTTCATAAACTCGCCGACGGGGTTCCCCGGGTGATCAATCAGATTTGCGACCTGGCGCTCTATCTCAACGAGGGGAGCGAGTCGGTCATTTCGGAAAAGATCATTCGGAAAGCGTGGGGGCTCCTCCAGCAGATTCCGGACGAGGACGAACCGTCGGGAGGCGAGCGTCTGGAAAGCGCGTCCTATACCCCTTCCGAACCGACTTCTTCGTCCGAGGAATCCGAAAGTCCGTCGGTCGTCGAGTTCGGCGAACTCGATTCGTCTTCCGATGACTTGCCGACGTCGAGCCCCGCCGGAGAACCTTCCGATACGGCGTTGTCGGACGGCGTGGTAGAGTTCGGGAGTCTCGATGACGAGCCGGCCGTTCCGCAGGTCGATATCGACGATCTGCCCGAAACGACGTTCGACCCGCCGACTGAGACCGCCGACCTTCCCGAAACGACAAGTGAAGAGGATGTGATTCATTTCGTCCCGAAGAAGACGCTTCCCGACGAGGATACGTTCGACACCTCCGGACGGAACAACGCCTATGACGGCGAAGTGGACGAATCGATTTCGATCAATAACCGGTCGATCGATTGGCAGGACAATCCCGATCGGCACGCCGCCGACCATGGCCTGGACGATAACGACGCCGAAGTGTGGGACGAGGAGGAAGAGCCAATCGACGAGTCGGGAGCCGACCTGACCTACGATTCGATGATTCGTGAGAAACTCCTGAAAGAATTCCCCGAAGAGGGGACCGCGGAGCCGACGGGACCGGCGCGCGCCGAAGATTCCGATAACGGTGAGTTCGACGAGGATTCCGACCGGTGTATGCAGGAACTCCGTCTGATGGAGATGGAAGTCTCGCAGGCGGGGAACGTCATCTGTAAGATCCGCAAGATGCAGACCGGACTCGGCTCGTTTCAGAATACCGAAGAGGGAACCGTTCGTTCCGATCCCGCTCCGGAAGAGGAGGAACCGGCTCCGGCGAAGAAGCGTTCTTTCCACAACGTCTTTGAAAAGATCTATTCCAAAGAGAACAAAGAGGATTGAGCGGCTCTCTTTTGGAGAATAGAAGTCGAGCGGCGGGAAACCGCCGCTTTTTTTATCCCTTGCCGAAAGAGTTTACCGGCACGAAGAAAGAAGGGCGAAGTACCCCGCCGAGAGTTTGGCGCCGGTGGCGGCGGTGAGACTCATGGCACCCGACTCGATCCTACCCGGCCGCAGATCGGAGAGGAGCGCCGCCAGACGGAGAGCGTCGAAACCGGGGGAATGACAGGTGAGGAGGATAAAGAAAAAATCCGGAGCGAGGATGACCGAGAGGGCGGATAAAAGCCGCGGAAGGTCGCGGGTCAGACGCCAGACTTCCCCCCTCGCGCCATGACCGTACGCCGGCGGGTCTAAGATGATCCCCTCGTATTCCTTTTTTCGTTTCTCTTCACGCTTAACATATTTGACCGCGTCGTCGGCGATCCAGTGAATCGGCGCGTCTTTCAGACCGGAAAGTTCCGCGTTTCGGCGGCTCTGGGCGACGATGTTCCGCGCAGCATCGACGTGGGTGACTTCCGCCCCGGCGGCGGCGCAGGCCAGACTGCTCCCCCCGGTATAGGCGAAAAGGTTTAAGACCCGGATCGGACGGGCAAGTTTTTCCGCCCCCTGTCGGCAGAGACGATAGAGACGGTCCCAATTCGGCGACTGTTCCGGAAAGATTCCCAGATGCCCGAACGGCGAACCTTTCAGTTCGAGAGTGAAGTTGGGAACGGTATGAACGACCGTTCCCCCCGATTCGAGGAAGGCGGTTCCTTCTGGTGTGCGCGCCTGCCAGATTCCGCGAACGCCGAACGAGCCGACGGACTTCTCTTTTTCGTCGTTTCGGAAAAAAAGATCCGCCTCCCGCCAGCGTCGGGGAGCACGCGGGGCGGTACCTGAAGCGGGGTGAGAAGGCCGATCGGTCAGGATATTCCCAAACCGCTCGAGCTTTCTCCCCCCGCCAAAATCGAGGAGCTGGTACTGCTCAGTCTGAAACATTACGCTTTCGCGGCTTCGGCTTCCGCGGCTTTCGGTTCACGGCCGAAGATCACGAAGAAGACGGTCCAGAAAATCACGAAGCAGGCCGGGAAGGTGAAGAACTTCTTCCAGTCGTGACGCTGGACGGAAAGCCAGTTGTCGCGTGTCAGTGTTTCGCTTCCGCTGGCGGTCTTCACCGCGTTGATCTGCCCTTCGATGTCCGCAACCGGGACAGCTTTGAATTCGGGATACGAACCGAGGAGGATGTTCCCTTCCGGAAGGGCCGAAAGCGCTTCCTGGAATTTTTCATCGTTTTCGAAGAGACCGGCGATCTTCTCTTTGGTCAGGTCGGCGGCGGCCAGATTGCCGTTTTCATCTTCATAGTTGGCAAGGCTGACGGTATCGAACGCGTTCTTTTCGCCCATCGCGTATTTGAGCGACTTGGCCAGTTCAAGGTATTTGAGGCAGGAATCTTTGGCGCTCCAATCGGCGAGCTGCGTAATGCCTTCGACCGGCTTCGGTAGCGATTTACCCATCTGAACGTCATAGATCACGCCGCTCAGGAGCTGACCGACACCCAGGAGGAGGAACGCCAGAAGCGCCTGGACGCTCGCCTTGAGGTTGTCGGGCGCGACTTTGTCACCGAACATGTAACTGGCGGTGTAAAGGAAGGCATAAGCCATCCCGTGAAGGAGAATCGCCGCCATCGCGAATCCGAAACCATTCTGGGTGAAGAGAAGGTAACGAACCGCCCAAGCGGCCATACCGAGCGCGAGAACCCATTTCAGACCGATCCGGGCGACCGCGACCGCCAACAGAGCCATGAAGACGAGTTCCGAGAACTGATTGAAAGTCCCCAGGGCGACCGGAGCCGGATAGCCGTGGTCGACCAAATACGGACCGAGTGCCGGGAAGTAGAAGTTGCTTCCGAAAATGCTGACCAGGAAGGCGCAGAGAAGGAAGCAGGTGAATTTCCAGTCTTTGAACATCGAGAAAGCGCCAAGACCGAGCGCGTCGCTCTTTTCGCCTTCGGCCGGTTTCCCTTTCGGCGGGGTGTTCGGCAGAGTGAAAGCGTAAAGACCGTAGACCAGAGCGATTCCGCCGCCGAGGTAGAAGAAGTTCGGGGTGGCCGCGCCGCCGCAGAAGCATTCGATGACCAGGTTGACCAGAATCCAGCCGATCGTCCCGAAAATGAAGACGTTCGGCGCTTTGTCTTTGTTCGGAATGTTCTTGAAGACGACCGCGTTGATCATCGGGATCGAGGGGAGATAGCACATCCCCGAAACGAGCATCAGACCCATCAGCGGCCAGAACGGGATTGAGTTTCCGGCTTCAACGGCCTTCTGGCAGATGCAGCCGCACGCGCCGAGAGCCAGACCGTTGATGATCTGCAGGAAACCGAGAACCTTCTGCGCCGAGAAGTAGCGGTCGGCCAGAGGACCGATAAAGAGCGCCGCCAGGATGACGCCGATCGGATAGGCGTTGTAGATCCAGCCGGTTCCCATGTGGATCCCGCAGAAATCGACTTCTTGGAGTTTACCGGCGAGGTAAGCGCCTAAGGCGATGTTCCAGCTTCCCCAAATGGCAAATTGGAGAAGATACGCTAATTGCAGTCGAGGATAAATGCACCCCGGCTTTTTGACTTCGGCAGACGCTGCCCCTGCATTGTCATTGGACATAACTTAAATACCTCCGAGAAAATGTTGCGAAAATACTCTTTTCAGAGCGTGTCCTGAGTGAAACTCTTCCCCTTATTATATGCTTTTTCTTTGGGGCGGTGCAAGACGAATGGGGCGGTTTCGGTAATTTCGAGGAAAATACGTCACAAGGAGTATGCGTTCGGAAATATGATTTGTTTTTAACGATTTTACCGAATAGCTCGATTTTAATGATTTTGCGTGCCGATAGCTACGGAAACGCTGTTATGGAGAACAGCATCAAGCGCAAACAAGGGAGGTTTACATGAGACACTTGTTAAAAATGGGAGTTTTATTGCTCTCTGCGGTATGTGCAGGAACTTTGCAGGGGGCTGATGGCGTATCTTATTCTCCGATCCGAATCGCTCAGGCGGCGGAGGCGGGCGGCGAAGAACTGCCTCCTCCTCCGGAGTTTAGTCCGGCGTCGACCGGCGCCGATTCGGAAAGTGCTGAACGGATTGATGAACTTCTCGCAGATTCAACGGTCACGACCGAGTCGGCCCCCGAGCCGATTCCCGATCATGATTACCGCGACTTTGTGACGAGAGCCGAATTCGAACAGGCCATTTCGAACCTGGCGTGGAAGAAGGGACCGTTTACGATTACTCCCTACGGGTTTATCTGGGCCGACGCCGCGTGGAATTCCTCCCGCTGCGTGACGGACGGCTACTGCCTTTATTCCCTTTCGGATCAGATTGACGATTCGCCCGGCGCTTCGGTTGACGCCCGTATGACCCGCATCGGCGCCATGGTCGACGGCCCCGGATTTCCGGGGAACCCCTGCTGGAAGCTCAAAGGGGTTCTGGAAGCCGACTTTGAGGGACAGGTCAACATGACCCGAAATAAAGGACAGCTCCAGCTTCGTAAAGCTTTCGTCGAATTGCGGAACGACTATCGGGATCTACGTCTTCTTTTCGGTCAGGATTGGGATATTATCTCGCCCCTGGCGCCCCAGATGCTGAACTACCTTCCCGCCGGATTCGCCGGGAATATCGGTTACCGGCGCGCGCAGTTCCGTGTTGATAAAGGGTTCCAGATGGGACCGGACTGCCGAACCCTTTGGCAGATCGCGATTGTCGACTCGTTCGGCGGCGACTATAATACGACCAGCGGCGTTGCCTCCCAGGCGGGGGGATGGCCTCTGATCGAAGGGCGTTACGCCGTGACGCTCGGTCAGAAGTGTCGGCCCGCCGGCCCGGTGACGTTCGGGTTTTCGGCCCACGTCGGGGAGGAGACGTACCGTTTCTCGCCGATCAAGGATACATACGCCGCGACTTCGGAACTCGAGCATGTTCAGACCTGGTCGATGAATTTCGACGCCGATATCCCTCTGACCCGGGAGATTTCGATTCTCGGCGAGTGGTATTACGGCTGCGACCTGAGCTCGTTCTGCGGCGGGATCAATCAGGGGGTTGACCTCTACCGACGCGATGGGGTTCGCGACGTGGGCGGCTGGGTCGCGATTCACACCAAAATGACCCCGAAGCTGACCAACAACATCGGTTACGGGATCGATAAACCGAACGAAAACGACCTTCATGGGACTTCCGTCGCTTCGGCGGGGAAGAGTAATTTCCGAACGCGGAACGAGCTGTTCTTTACCAACTTCCTCTATCAGTGGAACAAGGCGCTGATGACCGGAATTGAGCTTGGCTACTGGAAGACCGATTGGGAGGGGAGCGACGTTTCGACCTCCGACGTTCAGTTCACCGATATGGAACCGGGTAAGACGTTCCGTATCGACTGCGCGGTACAATACCTGTTCTGAATGAAAATTTATGCCTTGGTAGACTGCAATTCCTTCTTCGCTTCCTGCGAAAAGGTCTTTCGCCCCGACTGGGTCGATAAACCCGTCGTTGTTCTTTCGAGCAATGACGGGTGTGTTATTGCCCGGTCGGCCGAGGCAAAGAAGCTCGTCGCGATGGGAACCCCCTGGTTTCGGGTTAAGAAGATGGCCGAACGGGAGGGGGTCATTGTTCGATCAACCAACTTCGTCCTGTACGGGGATATGAGCCGACGCGTGATGGAGACGCTCGCTCAGTGGACGCCCGATCTGGAAGTCTATTCGATTGACGAGGCGTTTCTCGACCTTTCGCAGCTGTATCAGCGCCAAATCGAAGAGGGAAAGGGAATCGGCCGAAGTCTGGCGGCGCTCGGTCGGCAGATCATCGAGACGGTTCCCCGATGGACCGGGATTCCCGTTTCGGTCGGGTTCGGGCCGACGAAGACCCTGGCCAAACTGGCGAATCGGATCGCCAAGGATCGGCCGGACCTCCTGTTCGGGGTGATGAACCGGGCGGTTCGGGAAAAGGCGCTCAAAGCGTTTCCGATCGATAAAATCTGGGGGGTCGGCCGTCGGCTTCTCCCCAAATTCGAACGACTGGGACTGAAAACCGCGTGGGATCTGAGTCAGCTCGATCCCGTGGTTGTCCGCCGCGAGTTTTCGATCGTTCAGGAGAGGCTGGTTCGCGAACTCTGCGGCGAGGCGTGCTACGGAGAAGACGACCCGGAAAGAAAAAATATTCAGGTCTCCCGCTCATTCGGCTCAATGCTGACCGATCCGGCCGACCTGGAGAAGGCGGTTTCAACATTTGCCGTACGCGGCGCCCGGCGGTTGCGGCGTCTGAATCGGGCGGCGTCGGCGGCCTGCGTTTCGCTCTGGACCAATCCGTTCCGCTCCGATCTTCCGCAATATACCCCGAGCGGCGTGGTCGGGTTCTATCGACCGACCGCCGATACCGTGGAGATTCTCAAAGGGGTTCTTTCGGCGTTCCGTTCGATCTATAAGCCGCGCTACGCCTACAAAAAGGGGGGAGTGACCCTGATGAACCTCGTTCCGGCCGAGGTCGCCGCCGCGCAGGGGTACCTTTTCGACGAGGATCCCGATTCGGATTCCCCCCTGCGGAGCGATTTGACATCGCGCCGCAGGAGAATGGATCTCTATCGGACGGTGGATCATATCAACGACTCGTCGGTTTCGGGGGAGATCTTTTTCGCCGCCGAAGGAACCGACCGCCCCTGGGCGTCCTCGTCGGAATACGCTTCCCCCTGCTGGACGACCGATCTGGATCGGGTCCCCGTGGTTCGGGCCGACTGAAAATCTTGTTTTTTCGATTTCATCCCCGCCGGATCATTTTTCTTTTCCTGACAGGCCGCCGCGCCCCCCTTTTTCAAGGAGGAGTCCCCCTTGTGGGAATCGGCTTAAAATGCTATATTTATTGGATATATTTTATGGTGGGGAGGCTCGCCTTGTTTTTACGGCGCGCCTTTTGTTTGAGGAGCTACCGGCACTAAGGACAGTTCACTGCTGCCGTTACGACGAAAGGGTTTCTTTTTATGGCGACCACATCCAAACGGAAGTTTGACTACGACGAAAAGAACATTAAGGTTTTCGGTCGACAGAAAGTCAAGTTTGATGTTCCCGACCTGACCATCCTCCAAAAGAACAGCTATCAGAGATTCCTCCAGCGTGACGTTGAGCCTACCAAACGAAAGAATTACGGTCTGGAATCCGTTCTCCGCGAAAGTTTTCCGATCCGTTCGACCGACGGTTTGTGCCGGATCGATTACCTGTACTATGAGCTGGAAGATCCTGCGTATACCGAAGAAGAGTGCCGTCGTCTCAAACTGACGTATGGTTATCCGTTCAAGGTTCGTCTGCGTCTTGTCGGCGAAAACGACGAAACGACCGACGATTTCGTCTATCTCGGCACCATTCCCGCGATGATCGGCGGCGGTGAGTTCATCATCAACGGGGCCGAGCGTGTTGTGGTCAATCAGCTTCACCGGAGCCCCGGTATCGACTTTGTCAAGTCGATCGAAGAAGGGGATAACTCGATTTCATACCACAGCCGGATCGTTCCCGAACGGGGCAGCTGGGTTGAACTTTTCATCGCCGCAAAGGTCCGGAAAGACCCGAATCGGATTGAGGTTCAGATTGACCAGGGGACGAAGTTCTGCGTCATGGACCTGATTCGGGCGATGGAACCTGCGTACAGCTCCGACGAGGCGATCCTGCGCCTTTTCTTCGACACACGGAAAGTTTCGCTTCGCAGCGGGCGAAGCGCCAATAAAATCGCCGGGAAAATCTCGGTAAAGACCCTTTGCTATCCGAAGGGAACCGACCGCGAAGGTGAAGAGATCGTTAAGGCGGGGTACGAAATCGACGTTGAGGCGGCTTCGGCGATCGCCACCAGCGGGATCAAAGAGGTCGAAGTCTTCGACGCTCCTTCGGCGAAAGACCTTATCCTTCCGACCTTCCGTAAGAGCGAAACCCACTCGACCGACGAGGCGGTTCTGAAATTCTATCTGCGGCTTCGTTCCGGAAGCCCCGCCCAGCTCGAGAAGGCGCGTCAATTCCTTAAAGAAAAGTTCTTCGACCCGAACCGCTATCGACTGGGTGAGGTTGGCCGCGTTCGGATCAATCGTAAATTCGACCCCGAATACCGCGAACCCGAAGATGGGGTTCCCCTCGAAGACCAGGTTCTCAAGGTCGACGATCTGATCAATGCGGTTCGGTACCTGAACAAGCTCTGGTCGGCGGAAAACGCCGACAAGTCGGATCGCGCCGAGAACACCATCGCACCCGACGATATCGACCATCTCGGGAACCGCCGTGTTCGCACGGTTGAGGAACTCGCCTGTGAAGATCTGCGCAAAGGTTTTATGAAACTCCGCCGTTCGACCGAAGAGAAGCTTCGGGGCGACACTCCTCCGCGGAGCGTGATCAATAACCGGAACATTTCGAATGCCATCGACTCGTTCTTCGGACGCGGCGAACTGTCGCAGGTGGTCGACCAGACGAATCCGCTTTCGATGCTGACACACGAACGCCGTCTTTCGGCGTTGGGCCCCGGGGGCTTGAACCGTAAACGCGCCGGTTTTGAGGTGCGCGACGTTCACGCTTCGCACTACGGGCGTATCTGCCCGATCGAGACCCCCGAAGGGGCCAACATCGGTCTGATCTCCAGCCTTTCGATCTACTCGCGGGTTGACCGTCTCGGTTTTCTCGAAACCCCGTACCGCAAAGTCGAAAATGGGAAAGTCACCAACGAAATCGAGTGGCTCCGCGCCGATTCGGAACAGAACGTCTATGTCGTTCCCGCCGACGTTACCATCGAGAAGAGCAACGATCCGAAGTATCTCGGCACGATTCTGCCCGACCCGGCGTCGGGTCAGGTGATCGCCCGCAACAACGGCGAGTACGTCTCGATTCCCGTGGAGGAAGTTCAGTATATCGACGTCAGTCCGAACCAGATGCTCGGCGTCTCGGCGGGGCTGATCCCCTTCCTGGAACATGACGACGCCAACCGCGCCCTGATGGGTGCGAACATGCAGCGCCAGGCGGTTCCGCTTCTCATTTCCGAAGCGCCTCTGGTCGGAACCGGGCTCGAAGAAGCCGCGGCTCACAACTCGAGCCTTCTGGTTAAGGCCGAAAACAGCGGCACGGTCACCTACGTCGATGCCTCGAAGATCGTGATCACCTATAAAGACCGGTCCGGCTCGCCTCTGGAAGAAACCCACATGATGCGCAAGTTCGTCGGCCTGAACGAGCGAACCTGCCAGAATCAGAAACCGCTCGTCAAGCCGGGCGACCGCGTGAAGGCGGGTGATGTGATCGCCGACGGCGCCTGCACCGATCACGGTGTCCTGGCGCTCGGCCGAAACGTCCTGGTCGCGTTCATGGTCTGGGACGGCTTCAACTTCGAAGACGCGGTCATTATCAGCGAAGAACTGGTTCAGAACGATACGTACACGTCGATTCATATCGAAGAATACGACGGTGAAGTCCGCGAAACGAAAGCGGGCGGGCGCGGCGAGTTTACCCGCGAGATCCCGAACGTCAGCGAAAAGGCTCTCCGCAACCTCGACGAAAAAGGCGTAGTTCAGATCGGAACGTATGTCAAACCGGGCGATATTCTGATCGGGCGCGTGAAGCCGAAGAACAAGGCGGAACTCGCTCCCGAAGAGAAACTCCTCCACGCGATTTTCGGCCGCGCCGGCGAAGACGTCAAGAACGACTCGGTCGTGGTGCCTCCGGGCGTGGAAGGGGTGGTGATTGGCGTTCACCGCTATAAGAAGCAGGCCGGGATGGACGACAACGAACTGCGCGAATTCAAGAAGGAGCAGGTTCGTCTCGAAGAAGAGGGGAACAGCGCGATCGCCGACGCGTTTACCGCGATGGTTCTTGAACTCGAAGAAGTCTGCGGCCACCGTCTCGTCGAGTCGGACGGCTCGAAAGTCGATCTTTGCCACGACCGGAAGATCACCGATATCGTCCAGAGCGCGCGCAATTTTGACTTTGACGAAGTCTGCAAGGCGAACGATATCGCCGATTCGAAACTCACCCGAGAGATGAGGAAAATCTACGATAAGCATAAGACGGGCGTTCACCAGGCGATCAAACAGCGCGATCGGGCGTTGAACACCTATCTGTGCGGCGAACAGCTTCATCAGACCGTTCTGGAAATGGTCAAAGTCTACGTCGCGACCAAGCGCGTCATTTCGGTCGGCGACAAGATGGCCGGGCGGCACGGGAACAAAGGCGTGATCGCGAAGATCCTCCCGAAAGAGGATATGCCCTATATGGAAGACGGCACTCCGATTCAGATCATGTTGAATCCGCTTGGCGTTCCCTCCCGTATGAACGTGGGGCAGATTCTTGAAACTCACCTGGGGTGGGCGGCTTCGAAACTCGGCTACCACGCGCAGACCCCGGTCTTCGACGGCGCGACCGAAGCCGAAATCAACGCCGAACTTGAAAAGGCGGGTCTTCCCCGCCACGGAAAGGTTCAGCTCTACGACGGACGTACCGGCGAACCGTTCGAACAGCAAACGACGGTCGGCTATATCTATATGCTCAAACTGCACCACCTGGTCGACGACAAGATCCACGCGCGCAACAGCGGACCTTACGCCCTTGTTACACAGCAGCCTCTGGGCGGGAAGGCGCGTTCCGGCGGTCAGCGTTTCGGGGAGATGGAGGTTTGGGCGCTCGAGGCCTACGGCGCCGCGTATACCCTTCAGGAGATCCTCACCGTCAAGAGCGACGATATCGAAGGTCGTAAAAAGATCTTCGCCTCGATGGTCAACGGCGAGAACACGCTGGAAGCCGGCACACCCGCCAGCTTCGACGTCCTTCTGAACGAGGTCAAAGGTCTGGCGCTCGATATGGATCTGATTCCCGACGCGCATCGGGTCTTTCTGAATCCCGACGGTTACGGCGGCTGATAAGCCGTCGGCGGTCATTAAGCCGGTTTTTCGGCTCATTGGTAAGGCGCGCGGCCCTGCGGGTTGCGCGCCTTCTTTCGTTCCTGTAAAATCTTAGGAAAGCGCTGTTTTACTTTGGCCGCCTTTCCGGCGGGAAGCGTCAGGGTGATTGAACAGTAATTGTTCGTTGAATGGTGGTAATGGCAGAGGAGTGATTTGATGAGATTGAAGTCTGCGGCTCTTTCCCTTGCGGGTCTGTTTCTTGTCCCGCTCGCTTTTAACCTGTTCGCACAGGAGACGTCGTTTCCCCGGAAGATGCCGGCCGAAACGTACGAAGAACCGAGCAATCCTTCCTACGAGGAAATGACGAGAGTCTTTGCCGATCCGTTCGGCCGCGTCCGTACCGGGGTCTATTGGTACTGGCTTTCGGGGAATTTTTCAACCGAGGGAGTTGTCAAAGATCTCCGGGCGATGAAGTCGGTCGGCATTGACCGTGCCTATATCGGCGATATCGGAGTCGACGGAATGGCGCGCGGCGCCGGCCGCACTTTTTCTCCTCAGTGGTGGGACGCTATCGGCGCCGCTCTGAAAACGGCTTCCGAACTTGACATCGAAATGGGTATTTTCAATTCTCCCGGCTGGAGTCAGTCCGGCGGTCCCTGGGTGACCCCCGAACGGGCGATGCGCTATCTGGCTTCCAGCAGCGTCACGGTTTCAGGACCGGCGAAATTTTCCGAAAAACTCCCGGTTCCCGGAACGGGAAAGGCCGCCGAGGAATTCCGCGATGTGAAAGTCGTTGCCTATCCCGAACCCCCCGAAGGCGAACATCAGACGCTTGATTTCGGCGAGGAGGGAAAGGATCTTCCGAAAGATTCTCCCGTTTCTTTTTCGTTCAAGTTCGATCAGCCGGCAACGCTCCGCAGTCTTGTCATTGAAACCACGCCGTCGCCGGTTGTCGCAGAAGGGACCGTTTGGGCGGGAGGGGACGCAGATCCGGCACGCGAAGTCGCGCGCTTCAAAGTGAACCGGTTCAATCCGGATATCAACGTCGGCTTCATCCCCTACGCACCGACCGTCGTTTCGCTTCCGGAAATTAAAACGCAGGAACTGAGTGTGGTTTTGAAATCCAACCGCAAGGGGTCGGGTGTCCGCCGTATTACCGTTTCCCAGCGGCCGCAGATTGACTCCTTCTATGAAAAGACGCTTGCCAAGCTTCACCAGACTCCTCATCCGATGTGGACCGAATATCAGTGGCCGAGCGAGCCGCCGGTCAGCGATCCGAGTTTTTTGGTTGATCCGTCGAGCGTTGTCGATCTTTCCGATAAGATGGCCGCCGACGGAACCCTCACCTGGGATGTGCCGGACGGGAACTGGGTCATTCTCAGAACCGGTATGACTCCGACCGGTCAGAAAAACGCTCCGGCCGTTCCCGAGGCGACCGGTTATGAAACCGATAAAATGAGCCGCGAGCACATTCAGTATCATTTTGACTCGATGCTCGGTGAAATCCTCAAACGGTTCCCCAAAGAAGACACCAAGTCGCTGAAATACGCGGTTTTGGACAGTTACGAGGTCGGCGGTCAGAACTTTACCGACGCCTTTTTCGAGAAGTTCGAAAAGGAGTTCGGCTACGACCCGACGCCGTATCTTCCCGCTTTCTTCGGAACGGTTGTCGGCGATCCGGAAAAATCGGACCGCTTTCTCTGGGATCTCCGCCGCTTCGTCGCCGATGAAATCGCTTACAGTTATGTCGGCGGCCTGCGCGACGCCAGCAACGAGCAGGGTCTGAAAACCTGGCTGGAGTGTTACGGGCACTGGGGGTTCTGCGGCGAGTTCCTGCAATACGGCGGCCAGTCCAACGAAGTCGCCGGCGAATATTGGAGTGAGGGCACTCTCGGTGACATCGAAAACCGAATCGCCTCATCGTGCGGACACATCTACGGCAAGCGTCAGATCTGGGCCGAGTCGAACACCGCAGCCGGCGAACCGTTCGGGCGCAGTCCGGTCAATATGAAAGTTCGCACCGACCGTTTCTTCTCC
>JAGCAH010000241.1 GCA_017652805.1 Thermoguttaceae bacterium
CGGGGTTTCAGGGGTCCAGAGTTCCGCGTCGGGATACGCGACGGTGAGCGCGGCGCGGCCGTCGGCGACCGCCATCGTTTGACCGGCGATCTTCACGGTCGTGCCGAGCGAGGCGCCCGCCACCTCGACGTTGAAGGTCATCTTCTTTTCTTTGATGTTCGAGACCGGCGTGATCGAAGCGATGTAGGCGTCGGCGACCGGTTCAAGCCAGACGGTCTGCCAGATCCCGGTGTTCGGCGTGTACCAGATGCCGTGCGGGTCGGTGAGCTGTTTGCCGACCGGCTGTTTTCCGGCGGGGTCGTCCCCGTCGACGACTTCCTTGGTCGGATCCCAGACCGTTACGGTCAGCTGCTGCCGGCCTTCGGTCAGGACGTTGGTAATGTCGAACGTAAACGGGTCGTATCCGCCCCGGTGCCGCCCCAGATAGTGACCGTTGAGCGAGACATCGGTTTGCCAGTCGCAGGCGCCGAAATGGAGAAGGATCCGCTTTCCGGCCCATGCGGCGGGAACGTCGAACTCACGGTTATAGACCAACAGGTTCTCTTTGCCGACCGATTTGGCGACACCCGAAAGAGCCGACTCCACCGGGAACGGAACGAGGATCTTCCCCTGAGGCATCGGGTTCGGCAGCCCGACGGGGGTGATCGCGTAGTCCCACAGACCGTTCAGGTTTACCCAGTCGGGGCGAACCAGCTGGGGGCGGGGATATTCCGGATGGGGGGCGTCCGGGTCAACGTCCTTGGCGAACTTCGAAAGGAGAATCCCTTCAACGGGTTTCCATTCGGCAGCCGAAAGCGCGGCGGCGAGAAGGGCGGCGGCAATCGCGCCGACGAGAAAAATTTGTTTTTTCATGACGGTTTTCCTGGCAGAAATGATCAGTAACGGAGGGAATCGAAAGGGCTTTTCGGTTCCATCGCCCAACGAACTTCTTTCCTAGTTTAATGGAAAGGATAGGAGATTTCAAGAGCTTGGAGAGGATTCCCCCCGTTTTTCGGGCGGGATCTGATTTTCGGCGGGAGGGTAAAACCTGACGTTGACCCTGGCCGCGGGAACTTTGAACGGGGTCTGTTGAGGGAGTGTGAGCGAAATGATTTCCCCGTCGTTCGGGAAGCGGGACTCGGCTTCGGCTTTTCGTTTCATTGAATTCGGGCTCCCCTCCTCCCAAAGGAGAACGCCGCCCGCCTGAAGGAACTCGTCTTCGGCCGCCCAGAGGGGGTCCCAGAGTCGGGGGCGATCCGTGCCGTAGACCGAAACATTCTCGGTGAGCCACTCGTCACCGATCACAAACGGGACCGGCGTGTTGAACCTTTCGCGCCAAAGGCGTGTGACCGCTTCGGCAAGCGTTTTCCCCGGAAAGTGATAACGCGAGGCGTGTCCTTCAATCGCCGGAGCCAGAAAGACTCCCAGGATGAAGAGAATCATAATGATTCCCGCCTCAGCGAGCGAAATGATTCCGGCGGTGTGAAACGGCCGGCTTTCGGTATCGAATTTCAAATGCGCTAAAACCAAAAGGGGAAAGAAATACCAGAGGATGCAGCCGATAGCCCCACCTGGGGGGCTCGCCGAAATCAGAGCGAAGATGACTTCGATTCCGATAGGAGACAAGAAGATGAAATGAAGATAACTTAACCGGACCGACCGGATCTCTGGCGGCGTTTCGGTATTCACGGAGACCTTGAAGGTTTCGGAGACGGCGTGTTTCTTCCGTGGAAATAGAAGTGGAATCAGGGGGACTGTAATCGGCGCAACGTAAAGAAACTGTTTGGCTAGAAAGACAAACGGCGCCGCAAAGTGCCCGAAGAGGGATGGGATTTCGTTCGCTGATCCCTCATTAAACGCATAAGTAAACTGGACGAAGTCATGGTTGATGTTCCACATTAGCAGAGGAAGGTAAAGAATGACCGCGGCGGCCGTCGTCAGCCAGGGGCCGGCCGAGAGCCATCGGCGGGGCGAGCGGATCAGCAAATAGAAGACGATCGAAAAGGCAAGGAAGACGATGGTCATTTTGCAGTAGATTCCCAATCCGAGCGCGATACCGGTCAGGAGCCACCAGCGTTTTTGGTTCGTCTCGACGCTTCGCAGACCGAAATAGGCGGTCCAGATCCAGAAGAGGCCGAGCGTTGTATTGTTGTTATACAAAGTGCTTTCGAAATGAAAGAAGTAATACGACATCATGCAGAATGTCGCAAGCGCCGCTCCCTTGGGGGGAAGATACCTTTTGCTCATCACGCCGACCCCGGCCAGCGAAAGGAAGACGCAGATCTGCGAGGTCAGGTAGGGGGCGATCGCCGCGCGGCCGGTGAGCGTGTAGACGACTTCCAAAATCCAGCAGGTGAGCGATCCGTGTTTCGGCGTGGCGAGAACCCAGTTCTGTCCGACCAGGATCATTTCCATCACGTCGGGCCGGTAATTCGGGATCACGAAGATCGGTGCGACGGTCCAGAAAAGGCAGAAGAGAAACAGAACACTCCAGTCGCGGTCGGCGAGTGAGGGAACGGCAGTCGGTTTCATTGTGATTGTCCCGTCCTGTCTTCAGTAGATGGGGGGATGAGGGCGATCCCGATCGGGATTTCTTCCTCCAAATATCGAGATTTCGGTTTGACGGAGTAAGTGCCGACAATTCTAACCGCGGGAAAATCTCGGCGAAGAACACCGAGGAACTCCTCGTCCCGTTTGCTCGGTGTCCAGAGGAACAAACCCCCTTCCCCTCGAACTTGCTCGAAACTGCCCCACGAGGAATACTTCGGTCCGGCATAGACGCGAGCGCGGTCACGTCCGTAAACGCTGACATTTCCCGCCTCCCAGGGCCAGGTGTCATACATCGGGCCGTGATTCCACGGCACGCCCATCACCCACGGAAGCGGATCCGGATACTCTTCGTGCCAAATGGATTCGGCGAGCGCGGCGATTTCTTTTCCTGGATAATAGTAACGGGGCACGTGATTCTCAAAGAGAGGCGCCAGTGGGACTAAGACCGCCGTTCCGATCAAACAGACCAAATCGAAACCCAGCGACAAAACACAACTGCGCTTGACCGCTCGCGGCGAGACGTCTCGGCTCAGAAAGACCAGAGCCCAAATTGACAGGGGCATCCAGATGTGACATCCCAAAGCTCCACGAAGATGGACTCCGCCCAGTGCAGACCAGGTCAGGTTAAACAGAAACGGCCCCAAAAGCAACCAACCCAGATAACGACGCTTCCAGCCTGTATTATCAACCGCTTCAGGAAGATTCATTTCTCCGGCGACAGAATCCGTTTTCCGGTGCCGAAGGATTGGAATTAGGCAGAAGAGCGGAGGAAGAATCAGGGGAATCTGGTGAATCAAAAGCTCAATCGGAACCCAAAGATGTCCCCACCATCTTAGTTGGCGCGGAGCGCGTCCAAGCGCATAAGTGATGGAGGAAAAAAAACCGGTCTTCAAAAGCCAGATGGCATAGGGGGCAAAGAGAGCAAACGCGGTTCCCGTCGAAATCCAGGGGCCGGGCGTGAGCCAGAGACGCCGCTTGTCGCGGTCGGCGATCAGGAACAGAACAATCACCAGCGGCAGAACCGCCATGGTGTATTTGAAATAGAGACCGAGCCCGATTCCCGCACCGGCGGCGAACCACCATCCTTTTTTCTCGGTCTCGATCGCCTTAAACGCCAGATACGCGGCGAAGATCCAAAATGCGTCGAGAGTAACCGAGTTGTTGTAGTTTGTCCCTTCCATCTGAAAGATATGCCAGTAGCCAAACATCGAAAACGCGGCCGCCAGCGCCGGGCCGGGAGCCAGGTATTCCCGTGCCAGACGGTGGATCGACCAGAGGGCGAGCAAGTTAAAGAGCGCGGCGGTAAGCGAGGGAGCAACGGCGATTCCGGCGATCCGCGAGGTCAGATCGAGAAGATTGGCGGTCAGTGCGGGGTGCGAGCCGCTTCCGAACGTCCATTCCCGCCCGACGAAGAACTGTTCGATGATATCCGGTCGGAAGTTCGGAAAGACCAAGGTCGGGACGACCGTCCAGAGCGCCGCGAAACAGAGCGCGGCAATCCAGAATTGGCGTGTGGCCGAAACGGAAGAGATTTGGAAGTTTTTGTTTTCTTTCATAGGTCAAATTCTATCGGTAACCGCCGAAACGGACAAGGTGAAATCGTCCGGGCAACCGTCCGCGATCCGCGGCGGACGGACTTCCCTCGTCGCGCGAAAAAGGGTATTATCGTGGGAGAGGTCATTATCCACGGGATTCATAACCAATGGCAAAAGAAGCAGCCGACGATCAAAATCTGACCGCGCGCTCGTTTAAAGCGGTGAGCCTGGTTCTCGTCTTTCAGCTGGCGGCGCAGATATTCCAAATCGTTCTGGGAATCTGCCTGGTTCGGATGCTCGAGCCGTCCGACTACGGGATCATCGCCATGCTGGCGATCTTTTGGGCGGTCTGCAACGTCTTCGTCGACGGCGGATTCGCGCAGGCGCTTCTGCAGTGTAAGACGGTCACCCCGCGCGACCTTTCGTCGGTTTTCTACTACAACTTTGCGCTGAGCTTCTTCTTCTGCCTTCTGATGATCGCCGCCGCCCCCCTGATCGCTTCGTTCTACGGGGAAGAGATTCTGATCAAAACGATTCGCGTAACAGCCTGGACGCTCCCGATCACGGCGGTCGCCGCCGTTCCGAAAGTGATCCTCGGCCGAAAGCTGATGCAGGGGAAAATTTCGGTCAGTCAGCTCCTGGGGAACGTTGTCAGCGGAATTGTCACCCTTTACCTGGCGTATAAGGAATACGGGGTCTGGGCGCTCGTCTGGCAGAACTTTTTGGCGGTCTCGGTCACCTCGCTCTGCATTATCCTTTTCGTTCGATGGACGCCGAGTCCGGAATTCAGTTTTTCGACCCTTTGGAAGCATTTCAAATACGGGTCGAAACTTCTCGCCTCGCGGCTTCTGTTTACCTTTTTCGGCTATATCTACAACGTGGCGATCGGGAAGGTCGAGACGAAAGAGACGCTCGGCCTTTACGAGCAGGGGCGGCGATACGCTCAGAAGATCCCCCGTTCCGTTCAGTCGGCGTTCGATACGGTTCTCTTTCCCGCGTTTTCCAAGATCCAGGACGATATCCCCCGACTCCGCGCCGCCTATGCCCGCGCGCTTCAGGTTTCGATGTGCGCGTTCCTCTTTACCGGTATGGCGATCTACGCCCTCTGCTACCCGGCGGTCGCTGTCGTTCTTACCGAAAAGTGGGTTCCCGCGGTCCCCTACTGCCGTTTTCTGGTTCTGGCGATCCTTTTCTACCCGATTGAAAACCTGGGGCGGAACCTGATCAACTCGGTCGGCAAATCAGGGACGACCCTCTTTCTGAACATCCTCAATCAGGGGATGCTCGGGGTGAACGTTCTGATCATGCTGGTCTGGGGGCTTCAGACGATGCTGGTGACGAATATCATCGGCGCGTGGCTCTGTGACCTCCTTTTCGCCTACTACACCGCGCGCGAACTGAAATACCCCCTCTGGCGGCAGTGCCGCGACAATCTCCCTTATGTTTTTCTTTCGCTCCTTGCTTGTGCCGCTTCGTGGGGGATCTACCGCCTTCTCTGGGATTGGAACCGAATCGTCAGTCTGACCGCCGGGGCATTGGCCGCCCCTCTCCTCTACGTCGCGCTGAATATCGCGTTCAAGACGAGCGCGTGGGCCGAGCTGTCGGCGATCTGGCGGCGGTTTCCGCGGCGGAAGAGGGGAGGAAAACCCGCGGCGGAGGGGAACAGTTCGGAAGAAGAGATCCTTTCCTAAAATTTTAAGAGCGCAACTCTTGTTGTGGCTTGACAAAATTTTGGCATAAATTATTATCTTATGTGTAAAGTGACTGGTTCTTTCGGAGGTGTGTTTTGTTCAGAAGCCTTTTTTCTTTCCGACCGACTTGCCTCGGCGACAAATTTTTTCTTTTTCTCCTTTCCCTCTGCGGAATTCTCCTCTTCTCGGGGGGGCTCGGGGCGCAGAGCGGAACCTACGACCGCGGGGGACGCGACAAGACGGATTCGGCCCTGAGTTTTTCTGACGCGGGATCACGTTCCTCTTTTTCGGAGGAGGAACGTTCGGACGAGTCGGACGATACGGAAAAACCGGCGGTCATGGAGACCCC
>JAGCAH010000242.1 GCA_017652805.1 Thermoguttaceae bacterium
ATCTTCCCGGGGCGCCGGTTTCCGAAGGCGCGTCCCTTCCCGAAAAGACGCTCCGAGCCGATCCCGGCGTGGAGCCGCCCATTCAGGTTTCAGACGTTATGGCGAAACAGTCCTCTCAAACCCCGCTTGAAAAGACTCTGGCACAGATCAAACCGGGTCTTTCGACCCGCGCCAAAGAGGCGCTCCTGCGCGATCTGGCGCAGGTCGTCTCGGAATGTACGCTCTGTCCCGAATTGGTTGCCAACCGGACTCAGACCGTTTTCGGGGTTGGGAATCCCGACGCCGAACTCGTCTTTGTTGGAGAGGGACCGGGAGCCGACGAAGATCGGCAGGGGGTTCCCTTTGTCGGCCGCAGCGGTCAGCTCCTGACCGATATCATTGTCAAGGGAATGAAAATGCGGCGGGAAGACGTCTATATCTGCAATGTCGTCCGATGCCGCCCCCCGGGGAACCGAAACCCTCTTCCCAGTGAGGCGGCGTTCTGCCGCCCCTTCCTAGACGGCACGCTCCGAGTGATTTCTCCTAAATATATATGCTGTCTCGGCGCGGTCGCCGCCCAGAACCTTCTGCGGACCGATCGGATGATCGGGAAGCTCCGCGGAAAGGTTCACGACTACCACGGAATCGAGGTTATCTGCACCTATCATCCGGCATATCTTTTGCGAAATCCGGCGGCAAAACGAGACACCTGGGAAGATATCAAGCTCCTTTTACGCCGTATGGGGCGTATGTAATTTGCCCATTTTATCTTTTTTCGTTGCGGTTACTCCTTCTTAGTAAAATTTTCCGATTCTAGCGATTATCACTCAACTGTAACTTTCGGAATAACCGATAAAACCGCTACAGCCGTAGGTTTCGGGCAGGTTTTCTGTTTGGAGCCTGAACTACATGGATGTTTTATGTGAGCAGATTGGATTGCACCATGTCTCTGAAAAAGTTGAAGTTAGCTATCGCCTGCCTGGGCTTGTTTCTGCTGATGACAGCCCACGCCAGTGCACAGATCTCCCAGATGCGGCTCTTCTCGCCGTATCCTGACGATCAGTTCGGCGGCGGAGCCTACATGCACGAAGGACTTTACGGAAGCATTGGCGCCGGATTGATGACGATCTCACTGCCGTCGAGCACCGAGATTGGTTACAAATACGGATCGCTGGCCGAAACGCCGTATCTGATCTCGAGAACAACCGGAGGGGCATTCACCGCGATCAAAACGCCGAACCAGATCTCGACCGACACGCTCCATCACGACTTTACTTCGGTCACTCAGTTCGAGATCGGGAACCAGCGCGGCCATCACGGCTGGTCGGTCAAGGGAACGATCGTCACCCCGCAGAATCTCCGGCAGGAAGGAATCGACGCCGCGGTCAATATTCTCGATCCGCAGACGGTCCTCCTCGACGAATACGTCGACGGCTCGGCGAACTACTACGTCTGGGCCGACGACAAGTTCGTCTCGATGGCAACCTATGAAGCGGAACATCAGGGACGGATCGGGCACCTCTGGGCGCTGATCGACCTTTACGGCGGGCAGACGAGCGACCAGAGTTACTCGAACGGGAACACCAATACGAACAATAACAACAACGATGAGGAGGAAGGCGCGCAGTACGCTTTCGCTCCGATCCCGATCGTCTTCGACACCTATTCGTTCAATACCAAGGTGAACACCTGGTGCGTCGAGGCGATGTATACCTATCGATTCCATCCGTTCCGCCTCGGAACCCTTGAGTTCCTCGCCGGCGTGAAATACCACGTCTTCGACGACAAGATGGAACTCTTCGCGCACTCGACCACGAAGACGAGCACGCACTACACCAACACCATCGTCAACATCCTCAACAAGGGAGGATCGACCGTCGTCACCCCAAGCGGCAACATTTCGAGCCAGGATCAGGAATACGACGACTACAACGAAGAGAGCGATTCCTTCTCCGGCGCCGATCTGGGGTATTCGAGCTGGGATTTCGATGCCGACAACCAGATCATCGGCCCGCAGATCGGGGGACGTTACACCCTCTCGAACAGCCGCTGGCGGTTTTCTGGAGAAGGGACGTTCTTCGCCGGCTTCAACCGTCAGAACCTTTCCGGGGACGGCTACCTCGGTCTGAAATATGAATCGAGCCAGTCGGGCAACCTCGACGATACCGGCGGGATTCCGCTCAACTCCCCGATCAATACCGTCGCCAACGCGTTCTCCTTCTCGAGGCACTTCAACCAGTGGTCGCCGGGCGCGAACGTGAAGCTGGAAGCGGCCTGGCACTGGACCTCCGTTGTCTCGTTCAAGGTCGGTTACGACTTCACCTGCTTGGCGAATATCGCCCGGAGCGCAAAGATCAACGACTATCGGATCAATCCTGACGGGAGTTACTTCGGCGTCCGCAAGAGCAAGAAAGAGCGAAATGAAGACTCACTCATCCATGGGGTGATGTTCACGGTGCAAATCAATAAGTAGCGGCTGTACTTATGCATCTGTGGGAAAAAGGCGCAAACCGAAAGGTTTGCGCCTTTTTTTGCGCCTTCCGCAACAGAAACGCAGACCGCCCGCGCCTTCTCCTGAACGGACAACGCGGAAAGATTCGTCACGGGACACTCCTTCGCTGGCGCTTTTCCGGTTACTCCAGATCAGGGGTGACAGCCTCGCCGCGCCGCTGTTCGGGAATGCTGACATACGCACCGTAGAAGCCGCAGTTGTTGTCCATCCAAAGGGTGAACCGGTAGAGTTCTTCCGGAGACAGTTTCACGCCGTGATGATCCGATTTGAGGATTTCATAAAGACGGCTTCGGCTGGCGCCGAAATTCATCGGCTCGGTTCGAGGCTCATCCCACAGATAGTGATCATAGTAGAAACAATATTTAATCAGGTTCGTAAACGCATTTGAAAAATGCGCCTCTTTCGGGTTATCGGAAAGATCAATGGCGCGGTCATCGTCCGAGGCCTGATGGCAGTTCACGCATTTCGCGTCAAGAATCGGCTGGATCAGCCGGACGAAATTAATCGGCCGGCTTCCGTCCGGGTCCGGCTCAATTTCACTCGGCGGACGCCGGGTCGCCAGCGGCAGGCCGATCCGCTGTTCGGTCGGCGCCAAACGGTCTTCATGGCACCCCTGGCAAAGGAGAACTTCACCCGGGTGAACATAGGCGTCGGAGCGCATCGACTGAACCGCCAGGCCGTTTTCGTCAAGAGCCTGGAAGTAAACCGGCACATTCACCGGCATCTTGAAATAGGCGCTTCCGTCCTCTTCGACCGGAACCGTTCCGAGAACCTGCCGCGCGCCCTTCTGCAT
>JAGCAH010000243.1 GCA_017652805.1 Thermoguttaceae bacterium
ACGATCTACGGCGGAACGTTCAACCTTTTGGCACACACCCTGCCCCTCTACGGGATCAATTCGACCCTGGTCGATATCCACAACCTCGACGAAGTTCGCGCCGCAATCCGTCCCGAAACCAAGGGAATCTTCATCGAGACGCTCGGGAATCCGACGAGCGATATTCCCGATATCGAAGAGCTCGCCAAGATCGCCCACGAACACAATATCCCCCTGGTGATCGACAACACATTCGGCACCCCCTACCTTGTCCGCGCCATCGAATACGGCGCCGATATCGTCGTTCATTCGGCGACGAAGTTCATCGGCGGGCACGGCACCACCCTGGGGGGGCTGATCGTCGACTCGGGGAATTTCAAGTGGACCGCCGATCGGTACCCGAATATCGCCGCGCCGAATCCGAGCTATCACGGAATCTCGTTCGCCGAGGCGGTCGGTCCGGCCGCGTTCGTCACCTATATCCGCGCGATCCTTCTGCGCGACACCGGCGCGGCTATTTCGCCGTTCAACGCGTTCCTCCTCCTGCAGGGGATCGAAACCCTTTCGCTTCGTCTCGACCGGCATGCCGAAAACACCAAGAAGGTGGTCGAGTACCTGGCGGCGCATCCGCAGGTCGAAAAGGTCTATCATCCCTCTCTTCCCGACCATCCCCAGCATAAACTTTACGAGAAGTATTTCCCGAACGGGGGCGGGTCGATCTTCACCTTCGACGTCAAAGGCGGAAAAGAAGAAGCGTGGAAATTCATCGACGCGCTGAAAATATTCTCTTTGCTGGCCAACGTCGCCGATGTAAAATCGTTGGTCATCCATCCGGCGTCAACCACCCATTCGCAGCTTTCCGAAAAGGAACTCGAAGAACAGAATATTCATCCGAATACGATTCGTCTTTCGATTGGTACCGAACATATTGATGACATCATTGCCGATCTCGAAAACGGCTTTGCGGCAATCCGCTGAAAGGAGAAAACTATGTCGAACGTGTACAAAGGGACACTCGGTCTTATCGGGAACACTCCCCTGGTTGAAATCGCCAATGTCGAGCGGGAACTCGGTCTCGAAGCGACCCTTCTCGTAAAACTCGAATACTTTAACCCCGCCGGGAGCGTTAAAGATCGTATCGCCAAGGCGATGATCGAAAAGGCGGAGGAGAGCGGCCTGTTGAAGCCCGACTCGGTCATTATTGAACCGACTTCCGGAAACACCGGAATCGGTCTGGCCGCGATCGCCGCGGCCAAGGGGTATCGGATCATTCTCACCATGCCCGAAACGATGAGCGTCGAACGCCGCAACATCTTAAAGGCGTACGGTGCCGAAATCGTCCTGACCGACGGCACCAAAGGGATGAAAGGGGCGATCGCCAAAGCCGATGAGCTCGCCAAAGAGATTCCCGGCGGTTTCATTCCGGGTCAGTTTGTCAATCCCGCCAACCCCGAAATCCACCGGAAGACGACCGGGCCGGAGGTCTGGAACGACACCGACGGCAAGGTCGATATCTTCATCGCCGGGGTCGGTACCGGCGGAACCGTGACCGGCGTGGGACAATTCCTGAAAGAGAAAAAGCCGGAAGTCAAAATCGTTGCCGTCGAACCGGAAAGTTCGCCGGTTCTCTCGCAGGGAAAATCCGGTCCGCACAAGATTCAGGGGATCGGCGCGGGATTCGTGCCGGACGTTCTCGATACCAAGATCTACGATGAAGTCCTCCCCGTTTCAAACGAGGACGCCTTTGCGGAAGCGAAGCTCCTTGCCGTCAAAGAAGGAATCTCGGTCGGGATCTCTTCCGGCGCCGCGCTTCATGCCGCGCTGGTTCTGGCGCGCCGTCCCGAAAACAAGGGGAAAGTGATCGTTGCGCTTCTTCCCGACAGCGGCGACCGCTACTACTCCACCCCGCTCTTTACGGAGTAGGGGAACCAGGAGGCGGAGCGGAAAACGCTCCGCCTTTTTCATTTAACTTGACTTTTCCGATAGAAAAGCTTACAATTCACGGGAAGGGAACTGTTACATTCAGCTAAGGGTTCGTAACCATGATGATCTCAACCAAAGGGCGGTACGCGCTTCGCACAATGCTCGACCTCGCCCTGAACGATAACGGAGACTATATCCCGCTTCGTGATATTGCCGAGCGCCAGGAAATCAGCGTGAAATACCTCGAACAGATTGTCTCGGCTCTCTCGCACGCAGGGTTTGTCCGAAGCGTCCGCGGCACGGGCGGGGGGTATCGTCTGGCCAAAAAACCGGAAGAGTACACCGTCGGAATGGTTCTCCGCCTGACCGAAGGGAATCTGGCTCCGGTGGCCTGTCTTGAATACGATCAGAACAATTGCCCCCGGTCGGCAAACTGCATTACGCTCGGTGTCTGGAAAAAACTCTACGAGGCGATCAATAACGTCGTCGATAACATCACCCTGGCCGACCTTGTCAAAAACGCCGAGACGGCTAAAAACACTAAAAGAGATAAAAAGTAAAACGGTCGACCGACCGCGGGAAAGCGAAAACGCCGAGCCTGAACGATCAAATCAGGCTCGGCGTTTTGCGTTTCGGAATATCAGGCCGACTTTCGGAAGGGAGAAAACCTCCGATAAAAAAACCCCGCGTATCGCGGGGTCCGAGCGGAGAGGACAGGATTTGAACCTGCGGAGCCCTTACGAGCTCACGGGTTTAGCAAACCCGCGCATTCGACCACTCTGCCACCTCTCCAAAACCGATCCGGCCGGAAAAAACTTAACCTACGCGCCGCACTTTAAGCGCCGACCGATCAAATTAAATCATACATTAAAATGCCGCTTTGACAAGGGCGGTCTCTTTCGAATTTCGATTATTTTATCGACCCGTTCTGGAAACCGGGAAAAAAAGGGATAGAATAAAATGTCGGGGACGATACTAAAAGGAGGGGGATCTTAAACTGTCATTTGTTAATCTCAACCTGTCGGGCGTATTTCGTCGGCACAATCGTTTCAAAATAGAAGGTTACTTTCATGCTGCGATGGCGATTAGGGCTCGGAATTCCTCTTGTTCTTCTCCTTTTGGTGATCTTTTGGTTCGACGACAAAATGCCGATTCCGGGGCTTCTCCTGATGCCCATTTTTCTGATCACCCTTTACCCCCTCTGTCGAGAGGTTTTGATTCTCCTCAACGCCGGAAATATTCACCCGCGCCGTTCGACGTTCTATATCGGAACCTACTGGATCGTGATCTGCAGTTGGCTGGCCGGTTACCGAATTCTTCCCCCGGACCACGAAAACAGCTGGGACATTTCCACCACCACCTGCCTTCTGACCCTCCTGGTCATGGCGGGGGGGATTCTGATCGCCTTCGTCGGTGAAATGGCCCGGTTCAAAAAGCCGGGGGGGAACACCATCAATTTAAGCGGCGCGGTCTTTGCGATCGCCTACGTCGGGATGATGAGCAGTTTTATGGTCATGCTCCGCTGCGCCTACGGGATCGGCGCGCTCTTTTCGATGGTTGTCACCACAAAGTTCTGCGATATCGGCGCGTTCACCGTCGGCAAACTCTTCGGCCGACACAAGCTCTCCTCGGTCATCAGTCCCCAGAAAACGATCGAAGGGGGGATCGGGGGTCTTTTGGCCTCAATCGGCGGCGCGTGGCTGACGATCGGCTTTCTGATCCCCTTAGCCTACCATACCGAACCGACCACCCCATGGTGGGGAATCATCCTTTACGGCGTCGTCGTCGGACTGGCGGGAGCGCTCGGCGATCTGGCCGAGTCGCTGATCAAACGGGACGTTCAGAGAAAGGATTCGGGGGAGGGCGTTCCCGGATTCGGCGGGATCCTCGATATTTTCGACTCGCTTTTACTTGCCGCCCCGGTCGCTTTCGGCCTCTGGGCTTTCAAACTCGTTCAGTAGAGCGCCAGACCACTCGGCGTTGTTAAACGGAACCGGCTCGCTCTCCCACGGATCGGCGGAAAGGGGCGGCGCGCTGCTTTCCGAAACGTTGATTTCAGATATTTCCGCGGCGCGCGGGGTGAATGTGCCGTTCAGTTCGCCGATGATTTCGGGAGACTCAATCAGCATATTCAGAATCGCGGGTTCTTCCTTCGAAACGGAAACGACCCCGCCGAGCCGCCGCACGTTGCTCTTCTGAACTGATTCGTAGATACCGTTTCCGAACTTTTTGAGCATCGGGAAGACGACCGCCATCGCAATCACCACGCCGCAGACCAGGGCGATAATAAAATCGACGGGTCGGACCCTGTTGTTCTTTTTACCCCCCGGCCGCGGACGACTCTTCTTTTCGAAGGCCGAGGCGTCTTTTTGCTTCCAAAGATGCTGAAACGGGCTGAGCGCCAGAAGCGTAACGTGTCCGATCAGGATCACCGGCTCGACCAGCGCGGCGGAAAGAAGGTTCGGTTCCGGAGTCCGTTCGTTCAACGAAACACTCTCCCCTCCGACCCCGTAAACGCGCCGCGGGACAAGATTCCTGAGCGGATCGTCGCGCATCCCCTTGGTGTTTTTCCGCGCCGTTTCGGACTCGTCGGAAAGGATCTCCCAGTAATACTCATCTTTGAGCTCTTCGCGAATCTCGCCGTTGATCAGGGGCGAACGGAACCGGCGGCGGCGTGTCTTTTCGGCACGGGTTCGGCTCCGGGCGAATTCGCGGTTGATATCCTCGAGGGAAATTTTCGGATTGACCGCCGAAATTTTCGCGGCGGCGGGCGCGGCAAGCGGCGCGGCAAGCGGCGCGGAAACCGGCTCCGTCACAGCGGCGGCCGCCGGGGGCGCAACCGATGCCGTCAGCGTGATTTCGACCGTACGGGGCGAAAGAACCTTCGGCAGTTCGCCGAACCGGGGAACCGTCACCGGCGAGACAACCGCGGGACGCGACGGAACGCGAATCGAGATCGGCGAGATCACAGTGGGGAAGAGCGCGTCGGCGGCGGAAACCGGGGGCTGAATCGGCGGCGCGAATTTCTTTTCGAGTTCGGAACTGACCGAAACTCTCTTTAAGATGAACGGAGTTGTTTTGTTTGAGGAGCGTTTAATCGCGGGAAATTTCGGAATCAGACGCTTTTCGGGCTCTTCGGCTCTTTTTGCAGCCGGGTAGGAGCGGAACGGAGAGGGGGCGAGTTCCGACTCGGCGGAATCCTTTTCCATGCTCCCAATCTCATTCCAAAGGCGGTCGCACGTTCGGCGGGCGAGATCGGACGGAGTGCCGCCGGGACGGCGGGGGCCCCCCCTTTTCCCGTCGGAGGATTCGAACTCAAAAGATGAAAAACGCCGATCGTTATCCACGAAAATGAACCGTTCGGAAAGATGTTTTGTTTTCAATGTGCCGCGGCGCTCATCCGTTCGGACGGGCCCCGCGTCAGTTTCCGAGGCGCTGCATCCGAACCGAAAGGGCAACCGCCAGACGTTTCTTGGCGCCGGCGATCCGGGAAGAAACGGTCTTGAGCGGAATACCGAGCTCGTCGGCAACAGCCTGGTAAGACATTCCGTTGAGGCAGACCATTTCAAGAACGACGCGGTGGTTTTCGGGCAGGTGCCGAATGGCGTCCCGAACGAAGGCGATTTCCTCATCCCGCTCAACCGAGTCGCAGGGACGGGCCTGCGTATCGGGAACCAACTCGCCGACCGCGTCCCCCTCGTCTTCGCCCGAAAAGGGGGAATCGAGGCTGACCGACAGATGGCGCTTGTTCATGCGGAGGTAGTCGATCGCCCGGTTCGTCGCAATGCGATAGAGCCAGGGACGGAAACGGCGCCCTTCCTCGAAGGTGTCCCGCTTTTCGTGAACCAGCATGAACGCCAGCTGGAACACGTCTTCGGCCGCTTCGCGGTTTCCGACTTTCTTGTAAAGAAAGCGGAAGAGCTCGGTTTCATAACGTTGAACGAGGACTTCAAAGAGCTCCCGATTTTCGGTCATCCGATATTCGAGAAAGAGATCTTCGTCGGTCCAGCAAGTATACTGAGCACTTGTCTTCTCCATCAGTCCGTTCATCGCCACCACCTCTTGTGGTCTGCTGGAACTCGGCAAGCCTTTGTTCCATGGGTTGGATTATACAGAAAACTCTCGGTTCTCTTAAAGGGCAATTTTTTCATCTTTCTGCCCGTCTTCGGGAACCTTTCGTTCCCTCCGACACCGGATAGAGTTGCAACGGGCGTGCCAAACCGAAAAAATTTTTAAAAATACTAAAATAGAGAATATGCGTTGGGTTTAACGCCGCAAGACGGGTTAAAAAAGCGAAGCCGGACAAAGTTTAACGATTGTAAAAAAGTAAAAGCGAGACTCCCTCCCCTACCGCGGCTCGGAAATTTGTAAAAACTTCAGATTTTTCACGGTCGCGGAAATGAAAAAAGTTCCTATTCCCCTCCTGATTACGCGTGAATGCCGCCCCTTTCCCTAAAAAATACGTCGATTCCTGAATTTCCCCCCGAACCCATTTTTTCCGTTCCTTTTCCGTCATCTTCCCCCTCCCTTTCCTCCCGAATGACATTGACAGCCGGCGGGTAAATAGTAAAATAGGGGCGCTACGGTCCGCTTTAATCCCTCTCCCGTCTGTTGGGTCCGGGATATGTTTAGAAAGCGGATTTACATCCTTAACGAAGGGAGTGAAAAATGCCCAGAATCGTTGTCCTCGATAACCTGTCCGAAGATGGTCTGAACCTGATGAAGGAAGCCGGAATCGAATACGAAGTCCGGACCGGTCTCAAAGGAGAGGATCTCCGCCAGACCCTCAATGAATTCGACGCGGCCATCTGCCGCAGCGGTGTGAAGATCACCCCCGAATCGCTCGAGGGGAACACCCGCCTCAAGGCGATCGCGCGCGCCGGCGTCGGTGTCGACAACATCGACCTGAAAGCCGCGACCCGTCACGGGATCATCGTCATGAACACTCCCGGCGGCAACACAAACTCGACTGCCGAACAGACCTTCGCTCTGATGCTCGCCCTGAGCCGCAACACGGCTCCCGCCTACCAGTCCCTCATCGAAGGACGGTGGGACCGCAAAAAGTTCACCGGCCACCAGCTCTTCGGTAAGACCCTGGGAATCATCGGAATGGGGCGTATCGGGCAGACCGTCGCCAAGTTCGCCAAAGCGTTCGGTATGGCAATCGTCGCCTACGACCCGTTCCTCGCCAAAGCGCGCGCGGCCGAGCTGGGGATCACCGTCTACGAGACCGTCGACGAAATCCTTCCCCTGGTCGACTACCTGACCGTCCACACTCCGCTGAACGACCAGACCCGCAATCTGATCGACGCGCCGCAGATCGCCAAGATGAAAGACGGCGTCTGCCTGATCAACTGCGCCCGCGGCGGGATCTACAACATGGACGCGCTGGTCGAAGGTCTCAAGAGCGGTAAACTCGGCGGCGTCGCCCTCGACGTCTACCCCTCCGAGCCGTGCACCGACTCCCCCCTCTTCGGAATGCCGCACGTTGTCTGCACTCCTCACCTGGGCGCCAGCACCGAAGAGGCTCAGACGAACGTCGCTCTGGAAGCCGTTCAGCTGATCATCGACTACCTCTCGAAGGGCGTCATCAAGCAGGCGGTCAACTTCTCGTCCCTCGATCCGGAAACCCTCAACGATCTGCGCAGCGCGCTCGACCTGGCGTTCCGTCTGGGTCAGCTGGCGGGGGGCACCGTCACCGGCGGGATCGATTGCTGCACGCTGAAATACAAAGGCGAAATCAGCCGCAAGAACACCAAGCTCATCACCAGCTCTTTCTGCGCCGGTCTTCTGACCGCCATGAAGGGCGAGGAATTCGGTATCGTCAGCGCCATGCCGACGATGGAAGAGACCGGTATCAAGGTCGTTGAAGAGAGCAGCAGCGAGTCGGGCGATTTCAGCTCCCTCGTTTCGGTCGATATCAGCACCGGCAAAGGGATTGTCTCGTTCGGCGGCGCGATCTTCGGTAACGCGATGCCTCGCCTGGTCCTCAAAGACGGTCTCCGTCTCGAAGGTTATCTCGACGGGCACCTCCTCTTCATCGGGCACAAAGACGTTCCGGGCGTCATCGGCGCGATCGGCAACGTTCTGGCCAAAGAGAACATCAATATCGCCCACCTGTCGGTCGGCCGTCCCGCCGACGCCAAGGGGGGTGAAGACGCCCTGGCGATCCTTTCGCTCGACTCGGTTCCGAGCCAGGAAGCGGTCGATCAGATCAGGAAACTCGACAACATCCTGAAAGTTCAGGCGGTCGATCTTCCGGCGAAAGGGGAGTATCCCGCCTGGATGGCGTAATCCGCTTTAATCGTCCGGCCGACGGGCCGACGCGACGTCACCCCCGAGCCGCCTGGTTCGGGGGTTTTTATTTCGATTCGCGTTTCCCCCGCGGCGGCCGGTTTCACGGCGGGTTGAACCCCCTTCCCCTTCCGGTTAGAATAAGGTAGGAAAGGGTCTGCCGCCGTGCGTCCCCGATAAGACGTTCCCCCAAATGCCGTTGTTTTCTAACCGGAAAGTTTTCACGATGCACTGTAAAAGTACGTTTCTTGGTTTCCTCTTCCTGTTCCTTCTGACCGCGGCGCTGCATGCCGACGGCGTGATCGCGCCCGATGACGCGAAAATCGCCGCCGTCAAAAACGGCCAGCTCTCCGAAGCGAAGGTCTCGTGGTGGGGTTTCGATCCCGAAGACTCCACCCTTCCGTTTCAGGCGGCGTTGGACAGCGGGGTCAAAAAACTGACGATCGACAAAATGTCCTCCGACTGGATCGTCAACGAGCTCCACCTTCGCAGCAATATGGAGATTTTCTTTGACGAAGGGGTTCGCGTCGTCGCCAAACGGGGCGAATTCCATCCTTCGGGAGCGTGCCTCTGGTCTCTGAGCGACGTTGAGAACGTCGCGATTCACGGCAACGGCGGGGCGCTGAAAATGTGGAAAGAGGATTACCTCGACCCGACGAAATACAGACTGGCCGAATGGCGGCATGCCATCTCGCTCGCTCATGCGAAAAACATTTTGATTGAAGACCTTTCGCTCATTGAGTCGGGGGGGGACGGCGTTTACGTCGGCGCCAGCTACCTGGGTCCCTGCCGGGACATCACTCTGCGCCGCGTGATCTCCGACGGAAACAACCGCCAGGGGATCAGCGTGATCAGCGTCGACGGTCTGTTGGTCGAGGACTGCGTCTTCAAAAACACCGCCGGCACGATGCCGATGGCGGGGATCGACTTTGAGCCGAACTCTCCGAAGGAGATGCTCAAACGGGTCGTTCTGCGCAACTCGTTTTTCGACAGCAACAAGTCCGACGGGATCTGCTTCTACCTGGTTCAGCTCGACGCGACCACCGAGCCGCTCGACGTGCTGATCGAAAACTGCGTAACGCGCAACAATGGCGCGAACGGATTCGCGTTCACCACCAAGACGGGGGGCGAAGAGACTCAGGTCAAGGGGAAAGTCGCCGTGAAGAACTGCCGCTTTGAAGGAGACAACATCGGAATGCTCATTCAGGCGAAATCGATCCACGGCTGCGACCTTGTTTTTGACAACGTCAAATTGGTCAACCCGTCCAATTTTGAGGTCGGAGAGGGGCGGCCGCACCCGGCGCCGATTCAGATCTACTCGAGCGTCGGCGACACCATCCCGACCGGAAAGATCGCGTTTAACAACTTTGAAATCGTCGATCCGATCGACCGCGAGAGTTTCGTCTACCTGGACGGTTCGAGGATGGGAGCCGGTATTGCCAATCTCACCGGAGAGATCACCGTCCGCCGGAGCGAAAACGGACCGGTCGAAAAGAAGATCGTCCTGAACGGCGAATATCTTAAAGAACGCTTCCCGGCGATCAACCCGAAACAGATCAAGCCGGTCGAAACTAACCAAACCGACTTCGTCACGTATAACTCACTTCACAACGACGAGTTCCCCTACGTCGCCGACGCGCCCGGAATCCGCCTGCGGAACCAGGGGGATTTCCGCTTCTTCGTCGAAAAGGGCCAGACGATCAAGTTCCACCTCAAGGAATACCCTTACGCCGACTGCGCGCGCGATCCGATCGTTCCGAAACTGACCTCGCCGAGCGGAAAAGAGACCGAACTCGAACCGTGTGATTTTCTCGGTGAAAAAGATTACGAGATCACCGCCGACGAGTCGGGAGTCTACAAACTCTACATCCTGGTGAACCCGCACAACGCCGTCTTTTCGGACTGCAGCGTTCCCTTCGTCTACTGGGCCGAACCGTACGCAATGACGATCAAAAACCCGGGTACGTTCTACTTCTACGTTCCCGAAAACACGCCGACTTTCGGAATCAAATTCGATACGTGCCCGGCCGAACCGTTCGCGTTCAGCGTCTACGACCCGAAAGGAAACAGAGTCGGCGGCATCGACTACTTCGATTCGACCGCCGTCTGGTCGCCCGACGCGGCGACCGAGTCGGGAATCTGGACTCTGGTCATCGAGGACACCGAAAAAAACGCGCTCGACGACATCTGTTTCAACTTCCTGGGAATTCCGTCTTACCTCGCCACGCAGAAAGGGGCCGTCTTCGTCAAAAAGCCGTAACCGAGAGCCGCCGCACGACGAAAGAACCGCGTCTCTTTCTCACCGGAGAAAAAGACGCGGTTCTTTCTTAAATCCGTTTCATTCGTTGGAAGCGAGCCCCGTCACAAGATTTTCGAGCATCTGTTTGGCAATTTCCGACTCGAGGTTTTTCCGAGCCGCATTAAAGACCGCCCCTTCGGCCTCTTCGCGCGTGACCTTCCAGAACGGGAATTTCGGCGGGGAAATCTCAAAAAGAACATTGTCGTTTCCCAAAAGGGAGGGCGTCTCAACCGACAAATCGGTCTGGCCGTCCGAACGGTTGAGCGGGCAGGTCACTTTGACCGCGCCGTCAAGATCGGCAAAAAGGTTTTCCGAGATTTTCCAGACCGGAGCGATCTCTCTCACCGACTCGGAAGTCGAAAGGACGAATTCCCCGATCGGATTCCCCTCCGCCGCGACGAACGACTTATTGATCGTGGCGAAAATCTCTTTCCCCAAACCTCTCGACAGAGGAATCGCCGAGGAAGAGGCCACCCGCAAAAGCGGAGAACGGGACCAAACGAAAGAATCCTGGATCGTCAGGTTACACCGCCGTGCCGGAACCGCGCTTCCCAGACGGTTTTTCTCACATCGGACGAAAGGTCCGTCGATTAAAAAGACTCCCCGACGCGCGCCGAGAGTCAGGGGCTGAAACGCCGGCGTCGTCAAAAGCGCGGCTTCTCCCTGATACACACCGCCTGAAATGAGAAGTTCCCCCCTGGCTTGGGAAGGCGTCTCGTCCCCTTCCCCGTCGGCGATAACCGCCGGGACGGACGCGTCGGCGGGCGCGGGAATCAATCGGAAAAAGGCGGCGTTCGGATGGAACGGATTCCCCTCGTCATCGGAGTTTTTGATCACCATCCGAACATTTTCAAGACGGAGAGACGATCGGGTATCGAACCGGAACAACGTCCAGGAATCGGCGATAAAGTTCTGGTCGGTCACGTCGAGGAAAATCGAAAGGCCGGTCATCGTCAGGCGCGCGTTGCGAAGCAGAAAGAGCGAATCTCCGTCTTCTTCCGGCATGCCCTCATCTTCCGAAGCGTCCCCCGGCCGGAAGATGAGACGGGGAGAATACCCGGGCGCCGAAACGAGGCGAAGCGCGCAGTCCGAAAGAGCCAGGCGTGTAACATCCATATCGCCGTCGAATGCCAGACGGAGCACCACCTCGCGCCGCTGCGACGGCGGAACCGACTTATTCCACGCGCTGAAACTCGCGACCGCCTCGTCGAGCGTCGCGAAACAGCCGTCTTTCTTCCCTTTCCGATCGACGAGAGGGTCGATCGTCTCGCGAAACGAAAAGCCGCTTTCGGCGTATTTCTTTTCGCCCGTCTCGCCGGTTGGCAGGATCGACGTCCAGCCGCCGCTGTCGGCGTCCGAAAGGGGATCGACGGTCTTCTCAAGAAGCCTGACCCCTTCCGGCGAAAGGCCAGCCGTCTCGGTAACGTTCAGAACATCGCTCGAGGCGACCGGCGCGATCCCGATCCCGCCGGATTCGCGGGAAGGAAGAGTCGACGCGGCGGAAATATCTTCGGAACGGTTCATATCGCCGAGCGTCTGATAAGACGCTCTCCGTCTCGCCCCCAAAGAGAAGGGAGCGAGAGTGCCGACGCGGACCTCTTCGGGCGGAACGATCTCTTTGGACGGGCTATTTGCCTCTCGGGCGAGGAAGGGATCATCCTTGATAAGGTTTTGCAGGTCGGTGTTGAAACTGTTATTCTGACGTTCCCCGACATACCAGACCGCCCCGCCGGCCGCGATCAGAAGGAAAAGGGCGAAGATCCAGGGGAAATTATACGCCAGAGCCCGTCGGAGGCTCCACCGGCCCTCGTCGGCGAGGACCGGTTCGGCGGGAACCGGCTCGACCGCGACAAGTCCTCCGTCGGGAAGAAAAAGCCCCAGCTGCTCGCCGACGCTCCGCAGGTCGCTGATAAGCTCTTCGGGAGTCTGATACCGGTCGTTCGGGTCTTTCTCCATCATCTTTCGGAGAATCGCCGATACGCTTTCCGGAACTTCCGGAACCTCCTGCCGTATATCGGGAACCTCTTGCCGCTGATGCAAAATCAGCTTCTGAACCCCCTTCCCGTCCGAATACGGGGGTCGTCCCGAAAGCATAAAGTAAAAAGTACACCCGAGCGAATAGATATCGCTTCGGACATCGGCATCGCGCGGATTAAACGCCTGCTCGGGAGACATATAATCGAACGTTCCGAGCGTAATACCGCTGACCGTCAGATCCTCTTCGGGATTATCCGAATGGAGGGTCCGCGCCAGCCCCATATCGATCAGTTTCGCCTTCTGCTGGGGGGTGATGATGATATTCGACGGCTTCACGTCGCGGTGGGTGACCCCGTTATTGGCCGCGTGCGCCAGGGCGTCGGCGATCTGCAGCAGAAACGTCACCGCAGCTTCGACCGAAAGGACGCCGTGTTCGTCAACATATTTGCGCAGGTTCTCCCCCTGCACAAACTCGAACGCGATGTAGGGGATCCCCTTTTCCTGCCCGTAGAAGTAGACCTGGGCGATATGCTCGTGGTTCAGCCGCGCCGCCAGACGCGCCTCATTCAGGAATCGGGCGACGGTCGCCTCGTCCCGGGCCTGATGACGATGGAGCACCTTGATCGCGACCGTGCGGTCGAGCGCGGTATCTTTCGCCTCATAGACGCGCCCCATCCCCCCCTGGCCGAGAAAACGTGTGATCTCGAAATGCCCCAGCTTATCGCCGACCTGAAACGTCTCGACAGGAATAGGAGGGCGGGACGGGGGAACGCGGTTCGTCTCGGGGAGTTCCGCCGACTCGTTCAGCGTAATATTCAGAGGAGAGATGACGCCGTCAACCGCAGCGTCTGGATCGGCGATTTCGGTCGCGGGAAGTGACGTGCCGACCTCGGTGCTGTTCACGACAAAAAGATCCTGGTCGGTCTCCGCGGCAACGACCAGTTCCGCGGGAGACGCGCTTTTCGTTTCAGGAATCTCGGCGGGCTCGGCGGGATTTCCCGCCGTCGAACCGGCTTCCTCCGACAACTGATTCGTCGAGGAAAGGTCCACTTCGCCGTTATCGGCAGAGGTACTCTCGTCCATAGCGGATCAGGCGCGGTTTATTCGGCCGCGCGGCATTTTACGACAACTTTGAAAATCTTTTCCGGCGTTTCGGGACAGATCGCGGAAGTATGCACGTCGCCGGGAGCGAAGATCGTCAGCTCTTTCGAATGAACCGTGATCTTAGTGGGAAAATCGCTCCCGTCGGCCCAGAAAGGCATCGCCGCCGGTGTGTAGAGCGCGTAATCTTCCTCTTTATTGTAAGGCGTCTTCACCGGAAGCCCGGCGCTATACGGGATACACGCCTGCATCTCCTGACCGCGAATCACGCACTGAACGTCGTAGTAACGTTTATGCGATTCGGAAACCTCTTCCCCGGCGACGTGCGTTTCATATTCCATCACGTTGGCAAAAACACGGTCGCCGTCGATTTCGGTTCTCCCGAGAGGAAGGTTGTCCAAATCGGCGTCCTTCAAAAATTTAATCCCCTCGCGAACCGAATCGGGATACTCCGCCAGTTCCGGCGACTCAGGCGTCAGATCGGCCAACTTCATGAAAAAAATCGGCTTCTTCATATCATCACCCCCTTCTGTCTGAGAAAAGACCGTCATCAAACATACCGCCGTCCACAGGATCAAGATGAACTTTCCCATCGAAAACACCTTAAATTGGAAAATCGACCGCTCCGATTGTTCCGGAGAAATATACCCCCGAAAGGTACTATAATATATTATAACCGGAAAAAATGAAAAGGGAGCGATTTTAACAAAATACTAAAACGAGGAAAAATAGGCAAGATTTCTTAGGCATGCAGTTTTGAGATAAACCTATTCCGCTCAAGGGAATAAATCTATCTTTTTCGGGCGGAAGATGGTAGGATGGATTGCGAAAAGCGGAATTCGCTCCGTTCCCCTCTCTGTTTGAACCGGAGGGGGATTCCCCCAGCCCTCTCCCGCACGGCGGCGAACTTTCAGACGGAATATGTGGATCTGGATTGCCCTTTTGGTCTTTTTGATCGTCTCGATGGTGCTCAGCGCGGTCTACCTGACCGTGGCATCTGCCCGGTTCGGTCTGTTTCGCAAAATCGGGGGGGAGAACCGCCTATATCGCTGCGCCGCTTCGTTCGGTATCCTCCTTGCGATCTTCGCCGCGGCGGTTCTGACAATCGGAACGCTTAACGCCGTCATCGTCTTTCTGCACCTTTTCGTCGCGTTTTTCCTTTTCGGGGTTCTGTTCCGAATCGTCGCCAAATGCCGTAAAAAGGAGTTCTCCTTCTACGCTCAGGGATGGTTTGCCGTCCTTTCGACGATCGTTTATCTCGCGATCGGCTGGTTCCTCTGTCATCACGTCTGGCGGACCGGCTACTCCCTTTCCACAACAAAACCGATCGAAAGCGTCCGAATCGCCCTCTTTGCCGACTCGCACATCGGAACCACCTTTGACGGAGAGGGATTCGCTCGGCATCTGGAATCGATCATGCGTCAGACCCCCGATCTGGTCGTCATCGCGGGGGATTTCGTCGACGACGGCACCACGCGCCGCGATATGCTGATCGCCTGCGAGGCGTTGGGAAAAATCAAACCGAAATACGGGGTCTGGTTCGCCTACGGCAATCACGACCAAGGGTACTTCCGGGATCGCGGCTTTTTGCTCGCCGATCTGGTAGAGGCGCTGAAAAAGAACAACGTTCACGTTCTGGG
>JAGCAH010000244.1 GCA_017652805.1 Thermoguttaceae bacterium
CCGAATGGGCCGGGCGCTGGCCGAAGCCGCCCTGGCGGCGGGCTACGAGGTCACCGTCGTCTCCGGCCCGGTCGAAGTCGAGTACCCGAAGGCCGCGCGCGTGATTCCCGTCGTAACGACCGAAGATATGTACCGCGCCTCGCGCGAAATCTTTCCGAAAATGATCGGCGCGATCGGCGCGGCGGCGCCGTGCGACTACCAGCCGGCGGTCCGCGCCGCGTCGAAACTGTCGAAAGAGTCGCTCACCCGCGGCGGCGGGGTCGGGGTCTTTTCACTCGAACTGCGCGAGACCCCCGATATCATCGCCTCGCTCGGCGCGATCAAACGTCCCGGCCAGTGGCTGATCCCCTTTGCCCTGGAAACGGAAAACGCCCGCGCACACGCGCTCGAAAAGCTCCGGCGCAAAAACGGCGACCTGATCCTGGTCAACAACCAGTCGGCAATCGGCGCCAGCGCCTCGCGCCTGGAGATCCTCGCCCCCGACGGCGAAATCCTCGCTTCCCTTTCGGGCACGAAGGAGTCGATGGCGACCGAACTCTTCCGTCTGATCGAAAAGCGCTTCTCCTGACCCTGCGGCGCACCGCTCCGGCGGGCAGAAAGCCCCCCCGCTCCATAGGCGGGGGTGAAAACCCGCGCCCCGCGGACCCCTTCCTTTTCCCCGATTGCAGACTAGAATAGAAAGAGAAGTTTTTTCACCCGTACCGCCTTCCCGCCAGGGGGTCGGCGGCCGGTTCGGCGGCGGGGTTCCCGCCGCCGTAAACGTATCATCGCGACCGCGAACGAGATAGAAAAATGACGACACCCCAAGACCTCTTTGACGAACTGCCGAAACAGTACGACCACCTCGCCGCCCAGGAACGCTGGTCGAAATACTGGGAAGAGAAAGGTTTCTTCCACAGCTCCCCCAACCCGAACAAGAAGCCGTACGCGATCGTCATCCCGCCGCCGAACGTGACCGGCGCGCTCCATCTGGGCCACGCGCTCAACGACACCCTTCAGGACGCGATCGTCCGCATGCGGCGGATGCAGGGCTACGAGACCCTCTGGGTTCCCGGCGTCGACCACGCGGGAATCGCCACGCAGGCGATGGTCGAAAAGCGCCTGTTCGAACGGGAAAAGAAAACCCGGCACGACATCGGCCGGAAGGCGCTCATCGACATGATCTGGGCGTGGAAAGACCAGTACCAGGAGCGGATCCTCAGCCAGCTCAAGGCGATGGGATGCAGCTGCGACTGGAGCCGCACGCGGTTCACGCTCGATCCGGTCTGCGCCAAGGCGGTGCGCCGCTTCTTCTTCAAGCTCTTTTCGGACGGCCTGATCTATCGCGGCAAACGCCTGGTCAACTGGGACACGCACCTGCAGACCGCCGTCAGCGATGACGAGGTCTTTCACGAATCGCTCGACGGAAATTTCTGGTATTTCAACTATCCGGTGATCGACCCGAAACCGGGCGAGCCGGAATTCGTCACGATCGCCACGACCCGGCCCGAAACGATGCTGGGCGACACCGCCGTCGCGGTCCATCCCGATCCCTCGAAAGAGTTCGATCGGATCGAAGCCGACCTGATCGAAAAGATCGCCTCCGGCCCGGAAAAGGAAAAGGCCGAACACGAGGCCGCGCTCGACGCGCTCCGCACGCGGCGCGAGACCCTCCTTCCCCGCCTGATCAAGCTCGCCGAAATGGCGCGGGACGGCCGCCGCGTCC
>JAGCAH010000245.1 GCA_017652805.1 Thermoguttaceae bacterium
AGTTCGTGGAACCGCCAGACGCCGCTGTGCCGCTGCGGGATTCGGCGCTGCCCCCAGTACTGTTCGAAGTGGGAAAGAGATTTCGGAACGGGGAGTTTGTCCCATTCGTATTCGACGTCTAAGAGGGCGCCGCAGTCGGGGCAACGGTGATGGACTTCCAGAAGGTCGAAGGTGTGTCCGCAGTCAGGGTTGATACAATGCTGAAAAGCCGTCATAACGTCGCCTTTCCTCTGATAATTTGAGTCGTTGGAAAAAACGGACGTCCCCTTTTCGGTCCGAAAAAGGACTGCCGATGGGGACGCGCCCGCAGAAATGATTCCCCATTATACCGCGCTTTCAGGTTTTTAATAGAGATTCACTTCCCGGGAAAAGAGACTTTTTTCACGTTCGAAAAGATCGGTTAAAAAGGAAAAGCCCGCCTGCAGCGTGCCCGTTTTACTGATAGAGAACCTTGGCGCCTCCCGCCTGCTTTCCGTCGAGAAGGTTCGGTTCGGCGGTCGGAGTTGTTGCCGGTTCGGCGCCGTTTTCGCCGACCACGCCCTGTGAAAAGTAGCCGCCTTTCCCGAAGGTGGGGCTGCCGACGGAGTGGAGCTGGTCGAAGGTCAGTTTTTGCGATCCGATCAGAGGCTCTTCGGCCTGTGCCGATTCGCTTGACGATTCGGGAGCGGCCATCGCGGTCCTGACCGGCGCTCTGGGCGCGCTTTCGTCGATGACCGGCGCCGGGGCCGAGGCGATATGCTCGGCGAGCGAATCGGAAAGGTTGATCGAAAGGAGTTCGTTCGACTCTTTGTTCTCTTTACCGCGTTCGGCGTCGGAGTCTTTCGTCTCGGTATTCCCGTCAGACGAGGTGGTCTGGCGTTTCGGATCTTTGGACTTTTCGTCGAGCGTTTTTTTCAGAAGATCCCCTTTTCGGCTCCCTTTCAGGTCGGTGTCGTGGGTCGGTTCCCCGCCGATCTGCGTGTAGGTGATCCCGGAGGCGACCTGATCGCGCGTTTTCGATTCGGTAAAGACCGCCAGGATCGAGATCGCCTCTTCCGGCTGATCGACTTCCCCCAGATCGAGCCAAATGTGGTAACTGTAACCGTTCTCCTTGTCGAATTTCCGCTGGCGGTTAAGCCGCTCGGAATCGACGATGAGTTTGTATTTCGGTCGGGTCAGTTCGATACCGTCGTCATGTCCCTCAAAGACGTAGACGACCAGCTCGCCGTCGACCGGGATTGAGCGTTCGAAGTCTCCCTTTTTATAGAAGCGGAGCACTCCCGCCTTGCCGCGGCGCATTTTCTTGGTGTGGTCGTCGGGGAGAAAGGGACCGTAGTCGGACCAGTGGTCTTCGAGCTCCTCCGGGTGCTGCGGGACGATCTCGCCCCAGAAGATATACTGATGATGCTCAAACGAAGAGCAGCCGGGCAGAAGCGGAAAGAGCCCAAGCGCCGCCACGACGGCACAGACAAGGCGGAGGAGACGTCGGCTCAGGCCGAAAGGCGCGCTCTGCATCGTTCTTCTTTCTACTTCTTAAACCACGAACTGTCTGTCGAGACCCGGGCGGTTTTCAGGCTCGGGTTTTCGGGTTTCTGCGAGTCGGAAGTCTTCGGGCGGATTGTCGAGGAGGGAAGCTCTTCCATCCCGTCCATATCGCGGAAAGGAAGGAGCTCGGTTCCCCGCGAGGTCCCCCGCGTGTTGAGCGGATCGTTCAGTCCCATGTCGCCGTGGATTGCCATGGCGTCGGCCAAACACCAGCTCATCTTCCTCGCTTCGGCGCGTTTGATCGCGTCGGCGTCTTCGGAATTGGCAACGACCCGCGGGGTCATGACGATCAGGAGCTCTTTGCGCGTTTCGGTATCGCTGTCGAACCGGAAGAGCCAACCGACGATCGGAATATCCGAAATGTACGGAACCCCGCGCGAGATCTTTTCTTTCGTTGATGAGATCATCCCGCCGAGCATGACCGTCTCGCCGTCCTGGGCGCTTACGGCAGTCATGATCTGGGTTGTTTCGATGGTCGGCGAGGTGATGACCTGTCCTTCGGACGAGAAGACCGGTATCGCGTCGCTGCTGCTTCCCAGGCTCGACTTTTCGGCGCCGATTTCCATGATCACACGCCCGTCTTTACTGATACGCGGCGTGACAAGGAGGATCAGTCCGACGTTGGCGTCGACCACATTCGAGGTGACCCCGTAGGTGGTGGTGCTCGCGCCGCTGACGCGCGGGACGCGCTGGCCGACCAGGATGAATGCCTGCTGGTTGTCCATCGCCTGAATCTGCGGACGGCTCAGAACCTGCAGGCGGTTCTTGTCGCGCAGCGCGCGAAGAATCACCTGAACCGACCGGCTGCTCGCCGAAAGAATCAGCCCGCCGTATCCCAGGTCGGCGTCGCTTCGTCCCATTCCGAAGTTACTCAGCACCTGTCCGGCCAGATATTCGGGATCGGTTCCCGAATTATACGCGTTCCCCTGCGTGTTGTTCGTAATGAAGTCGTATCCGGGGTTTCCGATGGTCGAGGAGGAGTTGACGACGTTCGTGACGATACTCCGGTCGAACGCGACTTTGTCCTGCAGACCCGCCTGGATTCCGAACTGTTCCTGGTCGGTGAGGGTCACTTCGGCGATCAGAACCTGAATGACGACCTGTTGCGGCTCTTTGTCGAGCTCATTAATCATTTTTTTGATGTCGTCCAGATATTTCGGGGTCGCGCTTAAAATGATCGAGTTGGTGTTCGCTTCCGGAATGACGATCACCTGCGACTCAAAGAGCTGATGATCCGAAATTGTGTCGCTCGTCAGCTCCAGACTCCGCTTTTCGTTGAGGTACTGATTGATGGCCGTGGCGACCGACGCGGCACGGACGGTTCGAAGCGGAATCACTTCCCGCTGCTGTTCGTCGGAATCGTGTCGGTCCAGTGCGGTGATCAACGCGTCGATCAGACGCAGGTCGCCCGGCGATCCGGCGGCGAGAATCGAGTTTGTCCGTGTGTCGACGGTGAGACGGACCGGCACGAACGACGTTTCTCCCTTGGAGTTCGGGATTGACGGCGTTCCGCCCGGATTCGTCGCCAGAATCGACGTGAGGGTCTTCTGCATTTGGGTGGCATCGCCGTTGCGGATCGAGAAGATCTTCAGCTGTCCGGACGGCGCCGGTACGTCGAGCTCTTTGATCAGCGCCTCGATCAGATCCATGCAGTCGGCCGGCGCCGAAACGATCAGCTGCTGTTTGTACGGATTGGCGGTGATCTGAACGTCCTTCATGATCCCCGAAGAGATCAGCTTTTTGCTCTCGGCGTCAACCGTGAGGATTTCCAGGGCCGGATATGTCGACCCGGCCCCCGCCGTTCCGGCCGATGCCGGCGTGATGGCGGCGACGATCGTCTGGCGGAGATCTTCGGCGAGGGTGTTTTTCAACGGGAAGGTGCGGACTTCGAGTTTGACATTCGAGCGGTTGACGTCGAGTTCCATCAGGATCCGCTGAATCTCTTCGAAGTCGTTCGCCGACGCTTGAATGACGAGCGAATTGGTCGGCTCGTCGGCAATGACGCGGATTCGGGGAGCCATCCCGCCGGTCGCCGCCGCCGCGGGTGGGAACGATTCGGTCAGGAGAGTCACCATCGAGCGGGCGGCCTGATGTTTCAGAAAGACAACGTGAAGGTCGCTCCCTTCCGATTCGATCGGCTGGTCGAATGTGCGGATCAGATCTTTCATCGACTCGAGCGCCTTTCCCCAGCCGACCAGAAGAATCGCGTTGGGCGTCTGCATCGGATAGGCGAGGACGCGTCCCTGCTTGGTGAGGAACATCTCGGTGTAGAGCCGCTGTAAGATCCCTCCGAGCGTCAGAGAGTTGACATATTTGAGCGGATACATCTCGATCGAGGGGTTCGCCTTTGCGGCAAGTTCCTCGATTTTGGCGATCATGTCGGTAATCCGTTTTGCTTCGGCCGGAGGGGCGTCGACGATGACGATGTCCAGATCGGGGAGGACGGTCGGGACAAAATCGGAGACCATGTTCAGGTCGTCGCCGCCGGAAGAGCCGCCTTCTCCCGATTCGTCCTGCAGGGCGGTCGTGCGGATTGGCGCTTCGTCCGATTCGCTCATGGTGTATTCGGCGGTAGAGATTTCACTCTTCGGCGAGGCTTGCGAAAGGGGTGTCGAGCCGTTTTGGCTTCGAATCGCCTCGTTCTGCATTCGGAAAATCGACTCGATCTTTTCCGAATCGGCGTTGCGGATCTGAATGTAATACGGTACCTGGCGCGAATGACCCTCCCGATCCATCGTTTCGATCAGCTTGCGCATCTGCTCGCAGAGGGAGCGGCTGCCGACCATCAGGATCGTCTGCATGCTTGGCTCGAAGTAAATGTCGCACGCGGGGGCGGGTGCGGCGGGATCTTTCACCTTCTTTTCAAAACGCCAGACGCGCCGTTCTTTTTCGGCAGGGGTCAGGTTCTCCTGACCCGGAGCCGGGAAGGTCTGCGTCATCCGCTCTTTGAAAAGGCCGGCCAGCTGCGACTCGAGCGCGTCGAGGCTCTTATAGACGGGGGAGTAGCCGATGCGGAACGGCGCGCCGCCGTCGGTCGGAGGCGACACGCGGCTCGGAGCGGTAATGTTCTGTACCGTTCCACGGCGTTCGGGGGCGGCCGGCTCGACGTTGACCGAGGCCAGCTCCTGACAGATCTGCCCCTGAAGAGCCTGCGGCGCGTAGACCAGGATAATCCCGTCGTCTGCGTCGGAGGTGATCATCACGCCGGGCGACTCTTTGTATTTCGCTTTCAGACCGGCGGTGACCAGGCTGATCTTCTCGCGCGGGCAGGAATAGACGGTGACGTCGGCGGTCTGCGGCGAGGCTTCGCCCGGGGTGCGGGCGTCGTCGCCGCCGAAGACGTGCGTTCCCATTTCTTCTTCGGTGACGGGAAAGATAGCGTTTTCGTTCTCCCAGCGTGTTTCAACCATCCGGTTCTCGTTCGGATCGTAATACGCGCCCGTCGAAGGAGTGGAAGCCGCCTCTTCGACCGCGCTGGGGAGTGTCGGTTCGGCGACGCCGTATTCGACCCCCTCGCCCGAAAGCTGGATATTGGCGTCCATCCTCGGGATCAGCTGGTCGGCGGTCGCGATGATCTGCGCCGGCGCGGTCAGGGTGAGAGTGCGCTCGCTGTCGTCGGCATGCCAGTCGACCGAGGCGCGGTCGGCCGGCGGGATCAGCGCCATAAATCGTTCGCCCAGCCGACTCGGAAGCGATTCGGCGGGGTGGTAAATTCGTGTATCTCTCGCGTCGGAATAGATGCTCGGACGGGGTAACTCGGCGGGGAATTCGCTCTCGTCATCGGAGACGGGAAGGGGTGAAGACGGGGACGACTCCGAGACGGTTCCGTCAGACGGCCGCGCCGCGCTGTCGTCGGCAGGGGCGTACGAACAGACGAAGAGGAGGGATGCGATCAACACACCTCCCCACAGAAATGCGGCGAGGCCCAAGCGATGCCGATCCCCTTCCGGTCTCCCTTTTCGGCGGTCTCTGCAGTATATCGTTCGTGACAGAATCTTCATCGGAGCAATTTCATTCCAGCGAGTCAATATCCCAGACCCCCCGGCTCAACACCGGGGAAATGCGGCGGGATTGTAGAGAATAATCAGGAACAGTTCAAGGGGTTTTTTCCGGAAAAATCGGCTTGGAGCAAATCGAAAGAAGTGAATGTTTTTTTACGGACAGAT
>JAGCAH010000246.1 GCA_017652805.1 Thermoguttaceae bacterium
CCCGAGAGCCAGTCGCAGATGCCCGACCTGTCGGCGACCTTGATTTCGGCATCCGCCGCAGGGCCGTCGTCCGGGAATTCTGGTTCGGTGTCCTCGTCGAACATAAGCTTCTTGCAGCCGGTTATGTCCGACTGGTGTTTCTCCGCGAGGTTGAAAAGCGTCTCGAGGTAGCGCGAATGGTATAGGTCGTCCTCGTCTAGGAAGGCAAAGTACTTTCCGCGCGCGGTGGCAAGGGCGGTGGCGGTCATGGCGGCGGTCCCGGCGGCGGTGGTCATGGCGGCGGTCCCCATTGATTTTTTCCGACGGTTTTCAGCCGTCAGTATTACAAAACCAAGTAGTTCATCCGAACGTTTTTTATAAACTCTCCGAGGAGGTTTTTCGTGTTCATTTCACTCGATTGGATTTCCGATTTCGTTGACCTTTCCAACCTGGCGCCCGAGGTGATCGCCGACAGGCTCACCATGTCGACCGCCGAGGTCGAAGGGGTCACGATTCTCAACCGGCTCACCGCCGATAAGGTGGTCGGCGAGATCATCTCGGCCGAGACGGTTTCGGAAAAGGAAGGGAAAAAACTCTCGCTCTGCAAAGTCGATCTCGGCGGCGGCCGCGTCTGTCAGACGGTCTGCGGCGCTCCGAACGTCCGCGTCGGTCTGAAAGCCGCCTTTGCCCCGGTCGGGGCGAAGGTCCGCGCCAAAACCGGCGGGGCCGAAAGTTCCGATATCGAGATTGGGATCGCCGTCGGCGAAGTCGCCGGAAAGATCAGCGAGGGGATCCTCTGCAGCGCGTTCGAGATGGGAATGAGCAGCTGGCACGAAATTCTTTTCGAGTTTCCCGCCGAGACGCCGGTCGGAACGAAGGTTTCGGATCTGATTCCCGAACGGGATGTCCTGATCGAGATCGACAATAAGTCGCTGACGCACCGTCCCGACCTTTGGGGACATTACGGATTCGCCCGTGAGTTCGCCGCGATCTTTCATCGCCCGCTCGCGCCGCTTCCGTGTTACGATATTTCGCCGTACGACAATCTGCCCGAGTTTCCGATCGAAATCGTCGATGAGAACTGCCCGTGTTACAGCGGCCTTGTGGTCGGAATTAAGGCGGGGAGCGTCAATATTCCTTCCCCCGTTAAGATGCAGCGCCGCCTGCACGCGCTGGATCATCGCACGTACAACCTGCTGATCGACTTGACGAACTATGTGAGTCTTGAAATCGGTCAGCCGACCCACGCGTTCGACGCCGACACGGTTAGCAATATCCGTGTCGCGCCGATGGGGAAAGAGGGAACGTTCGTGACCCTCGACGGTCAGGAGCGGAAGATGGTCCCCGAGGACATGATGATCTGCGACGGCGACAAGCCGGTCGCGATTGCCGGAATTATGGGGGGGCTCGAGACCGAGGTCACTCCGCAGACGACGCGGATGATGCTCGAGTCGGCGAACTTCAAGTCGGCGCGGATCCGCAAGACGGCCGTCCGGCTTGACCTGCGGACCGACGCCAGCCAGCGGTACGAAAAGAGCCAGCCGCCGGCGAACGTGAAAGTGGCGACCAGGCGGATTCTGCAGCTGATCGCCGATTCGGGAACGCCGTTCGAAATTGAGTCCCGTTTTTCGGTCAAGGGAAATCTCGACGACCAAAAGCGGGAAATCGTCATTCCTCCCGGCCGACTCAACGCCCTGGCGGGGATCGAGTTCCCGAAAGAGACGGTTCTTTCGATTCTCCATTCGATTCAGTTCGGCGCCGAGTATCTTGAAGACGGCACGCTTCGCGTCGAGGTTCCTCCGTTCCGGAGCCGGAAAGATATTTCGATTCCGGTCGATATCGTCGAAGAGGTGATGCGCCTTTACGGGTTCGACAACATTCCGCCGGTCATGCCTCAGATGTCGCTCGCGCCGCTTCGGACCGACGAGCGGATCAAGCTCCAGCACCGCGTACAGGTCTTCATGTCAGTCTCCGCGGGATTTATGGAAGTCCACAATTACGGCTGGTTCGATGACAATTTCCTCTCGAAGATCGGCTACGATCCGGGAACGACCCTCCTTCTGAGGAACCCGCCGACCGCGTTTAACAGCCGCCTGCGTACCACGCTCATTCCGAACCTTCTGGCGCTGGTTCCGAAAAACCGCCCGTTCAAGGACGATTTCCGCGTTTTTGAGACGGGGAAAGTCTATCTGCCGAAAGGGGATCCCCTCGACCCGACGCCGGTCAAAGACAGCGTCAAAAAGTGTGAGGAGCTCAGCACGTTCGCCGGGATCAGCTACATGGCTGCCGGGAAAACGCCCGAGGAGCATTACCTTGAGATCCGAGGCATCCTCAACGACCTGGGGAGAATCTTCTCGTTCGACAGCTCGGCGTTCACGATCACGCCGGGAGTCGGCTCGCCGACTCCGTGGCAGACCGAAGGACTTTGGGTCGAGGTTCGGCAGGGGGATACCCTGATCGGCACGATGGGGCTGGCCGGAAGAGAGCTGATGACGACCCTGCTGACCGAAAAGGACAAGGGACACCTGGTCTGGTTTGAGTACACGTTCCAGAAGATCCGCGGAGCGATGTTCCCGACTCTTCACTTTAAGGAACCGCCGAAGTTCCCGTCGTCGTGGCAGGATTTTTCGATTGTCTGGGATACCGAACAGGGATATCAGAAGCTCGCCGCCAAACTCGACGAGTTCACCCATCCGCTCCTGCGCGAGCGTTCGTTCCTGACCGTCTATAAGGGGAAAGGGCTCGATAAGGGAAAGGGGAGCTATTCGTTCCGTTTCGTGATCGGTTCGGACGACCACACCCTTTCGGGAGAGGAGCTCGAAGAGTTCCATCTGGCGTTCCTCGAGTTCCTGAAAGCAAACAATATGAGCCTGCGCGGCTAGTCCGCCTCGGATCATCGGAAAGCGCGACATGAGTTTTTTACAGCTGGCGGGGAAACGGTTTCTGATCTTTGGCGTGGCGAACAAAAAGAGCGTTGCCGCCGCCGTCGCGAAGATTCTTCTCGGCGAGGGGGCGGAACTCTTTTTGGTCGTTCGGGACGAGTCGGTCCGCGAACGCGCGTCGAAACTCTTTCCCGAACAGAAGATCTTTTGCTGCAATGTCGAGTCGGACGACGAGATCGCCCGCCTGCGCGGCGAGCTTGAAGCCGAAGGAAAAACGTTCGACGGGCTTCTCCACTCAATCGCGTTCGCCGACTTTTCGGAAGGACTCAAGCCGTTCCACGAGACGCCGAAAAAGGCGTTCTTCCAGGCGTTGGATATCTCCTGCTTTTCGCTGGTCTCCCTCTGCCGGGCGCTGGAACCCCTTTTGAGCCGCACCGCTTCGGTGGTGACCGTCTCGATTTCGACGACCCGGATGGCGAGTGAGAACTACGGCTACATGGCGCCGATCAAGGCGGCGCTCGACTCGTCGCTGGCGTTTCTGACGAAATCGTTCTCGGAATTCTCCGAAATTCGGTTCAATGCCGTTGCTCCCGGTTTGCTCAAAACGTC
>JAGCAH010000247.1 GCA_017652805.1 Thermoguttaceae bacterium
CGAGACGGTCCGCGGCTACATTCCGGTCGACGACCGTCTGCGCACGAACATCGTCAGTATCTACGCGATCGGCGACGTGAACGGCCGCCACGCTCTGGCCCACGCCGCAACGGCGCAGGGGAAAGCGGTTGCCGCCGAAATTGCCTCAAAGCCGTATGTCTACAACGACGGCGCGGTTCCCTCGTGCGTCTACACGTCTCCCGAAGCGGCCTGGGTCGGTCTGAGTCAGACGCAGGCCGAAGCGCGGGGGTACACCGTTCGGGTCGGCCGTTATCACATTCCGGCGGCGGGGAAAGCGCTGGTGATGGGGGTCGACACCGGTCTGGTGAAAGTCGTTTCGGACGAAAAGACCGGCAGGCTCCTGGGCGCGGCGATCATTTCGCCGCGTGCCACCGACATGATTGCCGAAATCGCGGCGCTCATTTCTGTCGGCGCGACCGCCGCCGACCTTGCCGGCACCATTCACCCCCACCCGACGCTCAGCGAGGTGATGTGGGAGGCCGCCGACGACCTTCTGGGGCTCTGCTGCCATACGCCGAAGCAAGATTAACGGATCCCCTGTTTCTGATCAAACCGGCGCCGCGTCTCTTTTTCCGAGAGCACGGCGCCGGTTTTGGTTTCGGGGCGGCGGAATTAGCTAGTTCTCTTTGGAATACCGATCGAAGAAATTCATTCCGGTTTCGAGCCGGTCGACCAGCGGAAAATCGACTCCCAGGTCGAAGAGCTGTTTCATGACCTCCGGGTCGTTCGTGCCGAAGTAGTTGATCCTGATACCCGCCTCTTTCAGCCGGGCGATCTGTTCGGGGGTCGGCATATCGTAAGCCAGCTGGATGAACTCACAATGACGGTCGATGGTGTCGCTGACATAGGCGTCGCTTCCCCCCTGACGAAACATGTTGCAGATTTTGACCTGCGGAAATTTCGCCTTGATGGCGTCGGCCTCGACGTGGTCGGCGGCGACGAACGCCTGGTCCACCCGGCCGTCGGCGACAATCTTTTCGGCAACCGCCAGCGCCAGTTCGGCGGCGATTTCCTGAGGCGCCCCGCCCAGGTGGACGTTGAGCCAGATGTCGCGCGGCATCACCGCCAGCGCTTCGTCGAGGGTCGGAATTTGCGTTCCGGCGAATCGGGGGGATTTCCAGCCGCCGAAATCGAGCGCGCGGACCTCGTCGAAGGTCAGGTCAAGGATATGACCGGTGCCGTTGCTCGTTCGATCGACCGTCCAGTCGTGCATGATGACCATCTGGCGATCTTTGGTGAACCGGACGTCGAACTCGATCATCTGCGCTTTCATCAGAACCGCCGCCCGGAAGGCGGGAACGGTGTTTTCGGGGAACTCCGACTGCCAGCCGCGGTGCGAGCAGATCCCTCGCGTCGGGAGATCCTCGGCATCGGCGAAGGCGGGAAGGAGAACGAAAGAGAACAACAGGGCCGTTAGGAAAAAAACGCGGCGTTTCATCGGAAAGGGTTCCTCTTGATTTGGCGGAACGATGGGAAATGGGTCAATACGGTTATTTACCCGGCTTGATGATCAGACCCGGCTTGCGCGGTTTGACCGCGGGAAGCCCTTCGGCACTGTAGCCGAGCGCGCAATGCCCGATCCCCGCAAAGTTTTCGGGAATTCCCCATTTTTTCATCAGCTCTTTTCCTTCCGGGGACGAGAAGACTTCCCGCGCGCGGTGGATCCAGCAGGAACCGAGCCCGATCGAGTAGGCGGCGAGCATCATGTTGCCGATCGCCAGGGCGCCGTCTTCGACGTAGGTGCGCCGCGCGGTATCGGCGAAGACGACGACGAAGGTCGGAGCACCGTAGAACGGGTCGGTATCGGCCCCCAGAACCTGAGCGTTCAGGCGGGAGAGTAGGGCGCGGGTCGGCTCGTCCTGAATTGCGACCAGGCGAACAGGCTGCATATTCATGCCGGAAGCGGCGAAAGTGCCCGCTTCGAGAACGGCGTCGAGTTCCCCGTCTTTGATCTGCTCAGGTTTATAGGCGCGAATGCTCCGCCGTTGTTTCATCGCTTCTAAAATGTCGTTGGTCATCATTGTTCCTTTCGTCGGATAGGCTAAACGGACGTCTTGCCGAACGGGCGGCGAATCTCACCGATTATAAATGCCCTCCGACCTCGTTTCAAGAGGCGTGTCGGGCGCTCCGGGGAAACAGCTTCTCCCTTGCCCGATCGGAAATTTCGTTTATAATGGAGTCGCTTTGAGCTCTCCGAGGCGGGGTTTCCCTATCAGTGTTCCGCCCGAGGGAGCGGGAGTTCCGAATTTGAGTCTGTGATTTTTTCATTTTGTTTCCGCCCGAGCTTTCGCGTAGCAGAGTCTTCGGGCGGGAACCGGTAAACGTTATAAGGAGTTTTAACAGTGGCTATTAATGTTGGTATCAACGGTTTCGGTCGTATCGGTCGTCTCGTTTTCCGTCGTATGATGGAAACCCCCGAAAAGTTCAACGTCGTCGGGATCAACGATCTGTCGAACCCGAAGGATCTTGCCATCCTTCTGAAGTACGACAGTACCCACGGCCGTTTCAAGGGGGGCGAAGTCACCAATGACGACGCCAACCTCATCGTCAACGGAAAGAAGATCCCGATCACCGCCGAAAAGAACCCCGCCGATATTCCGTGGGCCAAGCTCGGCGCCGACGTCGTTCTCGAATCGACCGGCCGTTTCACCAGCCGCGCCAAAGACGGCGCCGCCGGTTATGACAGCCACCTTCAGGCCGGCGCCCGCAAGGTCGTCCTTTCCGCCCCGGCGAAAGACGATATCGACCTGACCTGCGTTCTGGGCGTCAACGACGGCGAACTCAAGCCGGAACACAAGTGCGTTTCGAACGCCTCCTGCACGACCAACTGCCTCGCCCCGATCGTGAAGGTTCTGGTCGATGAATTCGGGATTGACAAAGGCCTCATGACCACGGTTCACTCCTACACGAACGACCAGGTCGTTCTCGACATCCCCTACAAAAACATCTACCGCGGCCGCGCCGCCGGTCTGAACATCATCCCGACCACCACCGGCGCCGCCAAAGCCGTCGGTAAGGTCATTCCCGAAGTGAACGGCAAACTGACCGGTATTTCGCTCCGCGTCCCGACCCCGACCGGTTCGATCGTCGACCTGACCTGCAACACGAGCAAGCCGGTCACCAAAGACGCCATCAACGCCGCGATGAAGCGCGCCGCCGAAGGCCCGATGAAGGGTATTCTCGACTACAACGAAGACCCGATCGTCCTCTCGGATATCAAAGGCGATTCGCACAGCTCGATCTTCGTTCCGGAATGGACCGACGTTATCGGCGACAACATGATCAAGGTCCTCAGCTGGTATGACAACGAATGGGGCTACAGCTGCCGCGCCGTCGATCTGATCGAAAAGATGGCCAACATGTGAGATTGACCCTCTTGGGCTCCGGTTCGGAGATTTCGCGTCGGGGAGTCGAAACGTAAATTTCCAAACCGCTCCGGTAGTAAAAAAGAAGAGGCGCGCCGAAGTTGTTTCGGCGCGCCTCTCGGCTTTTCGGCAGGTTCCCTTCCGCGTTACTCTTCGATCAGGTGGAACGCCGCGCTCCTTTCGTCGGGAGAGATTTGAATAATCTCGCGTTCGCCGGGAGTGCGGAAGAGGTTCGCTTCGGCGGGAGCGCCGATCTTGGCGACCTTTTCGGGATTCGTATAGCGGAGCATCAGACTTCCGGCCAGGGCGTAGTCGTCGTCGGTAAACGGGGCGCTGCCGGGAGAGGCGACGATGAGGACGCTCGGCCCCATGAAGTTTTCGGGGGTCATGAGGAACGACGGGGAACGGTCGGGCCGCTTAAAGTGGGCCACCGTCTTTTTGCCGTCGGACTCGCGCCGCGAGACAATCGCCTTGATCCGTTCGTCGAGCCAGAGATGCCGACCGAAAAGAAGCGCCTCGGCGTCCCAGAGGCTCGGCTCGGGATTCCGTTTCAACAGGTCGCGGATACGGGGAGCGAACGACTTTTCGGCGAGAAGACAGCCGGTCGACGGCTGCGGAATCGGGTGAATGTCGAACTGGGTCTTCGCGCGGCGGATCAACTGGCTTCGGCTCCGCCCGGTATACGAAAAGAGCTTCTCGCGGTCGACCAGACCCGCCTCTTCCATTTCGGTCGGAGGGAGCGTCTTTGCCGTAAGGGGACGGAGGAGCTTTCCGCCGATCCCGGATTTGCGTGAGATCAGTTCCAGCTGGTGGAGTTTCTGACTGTTCGGCCGCTGTCCGGCGACTTCGCCGGTCGCGACGAAGTCGGCGCCCCGTTCGCGCATTAGTTCGGCGGCGGCCTGGATCATCATGATCCGACAGTCAATACAGGGATTGACCGCCTTGCCGTATCCCCAGTGCGGGTTGGCCAGCATTTTGAGGTATTCCGCCCCGAAACGACGGGTTACCATTTCGATCCCGAACTTTTCGGCCCAGACGGCCGCTTCGGGGGAAATGTCCTGAAACGGGGTGCCCAAATGCAGACCGATCACCTCGATTCCCTGAGACTGAAGGATGCGGGTCGTCAGGAGCGAATCGAGTCCGCCTGAAAAAAGAACGATCGCTTTGGTCATTTCAAAACCTGTTTTGGTGGGACGTTAACGGTTCGCGGTTCAGTCACCGTCGGGCCAGGGGGGGAGTTCTCCGGCGAGCTGGGCGACCGCGTTCTCGGCGGCCTTCTGTTCGGCGGTCTTTTTGGTGTTCCCCCAAGCCGCCTGGAAGTAACGCTGGCCGATCTGCGCCTGAACTTTAAAGCATTTCCGGTGTTCCGGTCCCTGCTCGTCGAGGAGATGATAAACCGGTTTCGGGGCGCTCCCCTCGTGCTGAGTGAGCGTCTGCAGCTCCGACTTGTGGTTGTCGCCGTCCATCGTCCGGCTCGCTTCTTCGAACTCGTCGTGAAAGACCGATTCGATGAACCGCCGGGCCGGATCGTAACCCCCGTCGAGATAGATGGCGGCGATCACCGATTCGATCGCGTTGGCGAGGATCGATTCGGGAATCGCGTTCATCCCTTTCCCGAGAAAGAGGAATTCGGACAGACCGAGTGTGTGGGCGATCCGAGCGCAGGTGCGGCGGCTGACGACGCTTCCCTTGATAATCGAAAGGGGACCTTCGCGCAGGTCGGGAAAGGCGTGGTAGAGCTTTTCGGTGATGACCAGTCCCAGAACCGCGTCGCCGAGAAATTCCATCCGCTCGTTCGAGTCGCGCGAGGTTGCCGCGGCGGAAGTGTGCGTGAGCGCGGTCTCGAGAAGCTTCGATTCCCGAAATCTGTACCCGACGGCCTCTTGGCATCGGGCGACCTTTTCACTGCGTGTTAATTCGGACATACCTACTATTTTAATTCTTTTTGGCGTTTTAAAAAGAGCGGAAAGAACGCCTTTCGAACGAAAAGGTCAGCGGAAGAGGAGTACCGCGAAAAGCGCCAGAACGAGCGCGGCGATAAACCAGAGGAGGGGACCGAGCGTGGCGGCGAGATCGGGACCGGAAGTGGCCTCATCGAAGGGACCGTCGTCGGCATCGTCCTCTGCCCGGTCGATGACCGGCGGAAGAATCTCGTCGAGATCCGCGTCGTCGACGAAAAGCCGGTTTGAAGAGAGGGATTCGGAGATTTCGCTCGAAAGCGCTTCGAGAAGGACGCTTTCCGAACCGTCATCGATGTCGTGCGCGACGGGAACCGGTTTGTAATGCGGTTTCGGGTCGGGGGCGAACGACTCTTTCAACAGGCGTTTCAGATCGGCTTGTCCGCCGACGGTATGGGAAGCGAGCGACTTGATGATCTCCTCGGCCGACGCGGGACGTTTCGAGGGATCTTTATCCATCATCGCCGAGATCAGCCGCGCCACCTCCCAGGGGAGCTCGGGGGAGTACATCTTCGGATCGGGCGCCTCGGCCAGAAGGTGCGCGTGGAGTTTCTGGTGCGAGGTGCCGGACGGAAAGGGGACGAAACCGGCGACCAGGAAAAAGAAAGTGCATCCGAGGGAGTAGATATCCCACCGGACGTTCGGGGTTCCGGGGGAACGAATCTGATCGGGAGAGAGGTAGTCGCTCGTTCCGGCGAGACGCGACCGGCCGCCGTTTTCGCTGCGGTAGTCGTCTAAGTTTCCGCCGAGAAGGGGTCGGAACTTTTCGAAGTCCATTGGAACCGCCAGCCCCAGGTCGCCGAGTTTGACTTCACCGCGCAGGGAAAAGAGAATGTTCCCCGGCTTGATGTCGCGATGAATGAACCCGTGCTGATGGAGGTGGAAAAGCCCTTTGGCGGTCTCGCTGATGATATACGAGGCCACGTTCCCCGGCAGACGCTCGGCTTTGGCGACCAGCTGAAACGCCGATTTGCCGTCCATGTACTCGTAGACGGCATAATCGACCTTTCCGTCTTCCCCCGAGTCGAGGAGGCGGACGAGATTCGGGTGGAGGAAAAGGCGGTTGATCTCGTTCTCGCGGCGGAACCGTTCGACCGCCCGCTCGCCGTGCCGTTCGGAGTGGATCAGGGTCTTAATCGCGCGGTCATAAGGGCGGTGTCCGTCCGAATCGGCGACGCTGAAGTTCGACGTGTCGTCGTCGGTTCGTGCCAAAAAGACATAGCCGTACCCGCCGGAACCGAGCGAGTCGATCACGCGGTATTTTCCGAGCCGGAATCGGCTCCGCCCCTTTTTCAGCTGGGAAATCTGCCAACGGTTCAACAGGAGATCCCGCTTGAGAAACGACAGAAAGGCATCGTCGAATTCTTCGGCCGAAGAATGGTTTTCGAGCGCGTCGGCCGAAAGAAATTCGGCCAGCGCCGTCTGAAGATCCCCTTCGGGGATCAGCCGGCTCTTTCGGACCATTTCGTAAACGGGAGGGGGAGAATTCATTGAACGCCGAGCTCTTTCCAGAATTTCGGCGTGTCCGCCGTAAAGGTGAGTCGTTGTTTGGTGGTCGGATGGTCGAGCGAAAGGGATCGCGCGTGGAGCGCAATTCCCGCGTCGAGGAATGTGCGGCTGCCGTATTTGCGGTCCCCCTTGATCGGGTATCCCATGTGGGAGAGCTGGAGACGGATCTGGTGTTTTCGTCCCGTTTCGAGCCGGATTTCCAGAAGGGCGCCCTTCGACGTGTGCGAAAGCCTCCGATAGTGGAGAACAGCTTCCTTTGCCGCGCCGCTTTGGTTGTTTTTTTCATCCCCTTGCCGGGTGATGTAGCACTTGCGGTGGCGCTCATCCTCTTTGATCCAGTCGCGGCAGGTTCCCTCGGGGGGCGGGGTTCCGTCGACGGCCGCCAGATAGATCTTTTCGACCGTGTGCGCGCGAAACTGCTCGTTGAGTCGATCGGCCGCCTTGGAGGTCCGGGCGAAGACGACGACACCCGAGACGGGAACGTCGAGCCGGCTCACCACCCCCAGATAGACGTTTCCCGGCTTATGGTACTTGGCGGCGATATAGGCCTTGGCTCGGGAAAGGAGCGTCTCTTCACCGGCGGGGAGTCCCATCGTCGCCAGGCGAATCGGTTTATTGACCACCAAAAGGTGATTGTCTTCGTAAAGGACGTCGAGCATCGAATCAAACGGATTGCGAAAGCGGCGCGCGAATCGAGCGGGACGGAATCGCGTCCGTCGGCCGCCCACGGTCAGAGTACCAGTATACACCAAAACCGATTTGGAGTAAAATAGAGAACTCCGCCGAGCGTGGGGCGAACGCCAAAAAGGACAGGGGTATTATGTCAGAAAAAGAAGATGTCTGGTTCCGGGACGGGCTCCGTTTCGGCTGTCGGCAGTGCGGGCGCTGTTGTACCGGGGAACCGGGTTACGTCTGGGTGACCGAAGATGAAATTACCCAAATTGCCCAAGCGGTCGGTCTGCCGAAAATCGTCTTTGAAAATCAGTTCGTTCGCCGCGTTCACGGGCGAAAGAGCCTGATCGAGTTCGCCAACGGCGACTGCGTCCTCTACGATCCCGAAACGCGCGGATGCCGCGTCTACCGGGCGCGGCCGGTTCAGTGCCGAACCTGGCCTTTCTGGGACAACAACATCGATCTGCCGAACTCGTGGAAAAAGACCGCCAAGTTCTGCAAAGGGTGCGATAACCCGAAAGGGCGCCTCTATACGGCCGAGGAGATCATCGCCCGGCGGGACGAAAAGTTCGGTCCCCGCGTTTAGACCGCTCCGAAGCGGTTCCGTTCTTGAATTTGTGTATTGCGAAGGGAATAAGATGGAGTATCTCGCGAAACGCTACGATACCGGTCAGCCGGTCAGGATTACCGTTCGAGGTAAAAAAGTTCAGAAGGTCGAGCCCGTTCCGGCGGGGGACGATCTGCCGATCGTCGCTCCCGGTCTTTTCGATATACAGATCAACGGCGGGCTCGGCTATGACTTTTCGTCGGAGGCGATCACCGTTGAGCAGGCGGCGGAGGTCTTCCGCCAGGTGATCGGCACCGGCGTTTTCCGCCTCTGTCCGACCTTTATTACCAATTCCGCCGAAGCGTATCGGCATGGTGTTCTGACCCTGATGGAACTTCTCGAGACCTATCCGGAATTTCAGCCGGCGATGGCGGGAATTCATCTGGAAGGGCCGTTTATCGCCAACGAGACCGGTCCGCGCGGCTCGCACCCGCCGAAGTACTGCGTTCCTTACAACCTGGAACTGATCGAGGAGCTCCAGCGGATTTCGTGCGGGCGGATTCGGATCGTCACCCTTTCGCCGACCTACGACGGCGCCGCCGAGTTTATCGGCCAGCTTACCGCCCTGGGGATTCTGGTCGCCACGGGACATACCAACGCCACGCCGAACCAAATTTCCGAAGCGGCGGCGGCCGGCGCGCGCCTGGCGACCCATCTGGGCAACGCCACCCATCACGAGATTCCGAAATGGGGGAACTACTTCTTTTCGCAGCTGACCGACGACCGGCTGACGGCGAGCATGATCGCCGACGGGTTTCACCTTTCTCCGATGATGATGCGGACGATTCTGCGTACCAAAGGGCTCGAGCGGCTGGTTCTGATCAGCGATCAGGCCGATGTGGCGGGGCTTCCTCCCGGGAAATACAAGTCGGGTCCCTGCGCGCTCGAGATTCTGGAAAACGGCAAAATTACCCTGGCGGCGAACAACTACCTCCTGGCGGGCGCGTCGTATCCGCTCGCGCGCGACCTGTGTAACGTGATGGCGGTCGCGGGTCTGAGCCTCGCCGAAGTTTTTCCGCTCTGCACCACGCGTCCCGCCGCGCTGCTGGGTGAGCCGGCGTTCTCGAACGGCGATGATACCGATTTTCTGGCGGTCGGCAAACCCGCCGACTTTCTCATTTTCCGGCATGAGCCTTCCCGGCTCGGCCCGATGGGGATCAGCGATTCCGAGAACCTTTCGGTCGGGCGCCTTCATTTCGAGGCGATCGTTCGCCGTGGCGCCGAGGAGCCGATTTTTAGATGAGAGGCCGATGTGGCCGCGGAGAATGACGAAAAAAGCCGGAGCAAAGACCCCGGCTTTTTTCACGGAACTTATTCCCTGTAGCGATAGGCAAACCGGCCGTCGGGGGCGGCGTCGCCGTTTTCGTAGAAGTCGAGAATGTCGCCGTCGGCCTGCATGTTGTCGGACCATTTAAAGCGGATGTCAACTTTCTTGTCCAGCCCCCGGATCTTTTCGCGCGGGACGGCGACCGCCAGACGCGCGCCGCGGGCGCGGCGGGGAACCTCGCCGAGTTCGGTCCATTCCCATTTGCCGTCTTTTCCGGCGTATTCTTTGAGAACCGCCTTCTCTTTGGTCTGTTCGACCATATACGAGAACCCGTTCCACGAATTCTCTTTGGCTTTCCCCGGCATGCCGATGAAAAGGCGCATCCAGTTCGGCGAAGAGTAACTCGAAAGTTTTTCGGCTGTCTCGACGTAGAAGAAGAGCGAGGCCTCGTCGCGGGCAACCCGGCAGCTGATAATGTCGTTCCGTCCCGTTTCGTTGGTGTAATGCGACGTGCCGTATCCGACGAAATCGCGGTGCATGACGTCGCCGGGATAGTCGCGGTATTCCGGCAGGACTTTGGCCCACTGCGACCAGTCCCCCGCAAGGTCGATCGTTTTGGGGGAGGAAGGGGCAGGAAGCTTGCGCGTTCCCTTAAACTTGCGGATATTGGCGGTCAGCTGCATGTAGAACGTGTCTTTCAGCTTTCCCCGTTCCGGCTCGCAGTCCCGGCTGAACTCCTCGTTGTATTGGTCGGGAAACGCGTTCGGAAGTTCCTGCCACTGATCGTGCCGACCCGCGACCCACTCGTTCCAGCCGGTCACGAAGACGAAGTCCGGATCAATCTCGAAGGCGCGGCTCCACTGCTGCGAGAAGTTGCCCCCCCACAGGAACGCGTCGGGATCGGTCGAGGGTTCTTCCCCGACGCGGTGGGCGCGGCCGAAGACGTCGCGGTCGTTCATCGCGTGGAGACCGGGCGCGCCCTTAAAGGGGTTGCGCGTATGGTTTTGTGCCACACCGACACAGATCATTTCATACGAACCGTCGGTTCGCCGAACGTAGCCGTTCTGCGGATAGACTTCGAGCCAGCCCCACTCGTCGGTACGCTTCGGTCCGCCGACGTAGGCGGGCTGACCGGGTCGGAAGGTGAAAAAGCCGAGAATTTCTTTATCTTCTTCGAGCTCTTCGCCCGTGTGACTCGCAAGGCGGCGGCTGATCGCGTCGGGATTGGCGTAGATGAGCGGCTTGCCATTCCAGTAATACCAGAGCTCCGGATGAAGCCCCTTCTTGTAGATGTCGCGGTAGAGCTGGCGCAGCGACGTTTCGACGTTGTCGAGACTGAAGAAGGGGAGCATGAACGCGGTTTTCGGCGTTCGGACGCCGTCGGCGCGGGCCTTTGCCCATGTGTCGAGAAGGGGAATGACCGAATCCATCCAGGTCAGCGTGCCGTTGGTGGCGTCGAAAATGGCGGCGTCGACTCCCGCGTCGGCTAGGAGTTCGGCGTGTTTGCGAAGAATCCACGGGTCGCAGGTGGTGTAGTAGCCGAAAAGCGGCTCGCCCCAATGATGCGGTACGAAGAGGGGGCCCCAGGCGGGATGGTCGATGTTGCCGACCGCGTCGGGATGCTCGGTGATGATCTTGGTGACGTTATACGGACCGAAATGGGGATCCTGTGTCCGCTTCATCTCGTGCCAGGTCCAGTAGAAGATGCCGACCTGTTTGCCGGGACGAACCGGACCGGTTTCGGAGGAGTCCGGCAGTTCGCGTCCCAGGTCGTCGATCGCGTCCCACGTGTCGGGCATGACGTCCTTTTGGGCGAGAGCCGGATCGTCGTCCGGTTCGGGCGGAGCGGTATTTTCGAGCGCCGCGATACGGTTATACTCGTCGGGCGAACCGACGAAAGGGAAATCGGCCGGCGCCAGTAGGTCGAACTGCCAGCAGCCGTCTTCGAGTTTTGTGTCGTTGAAGAACGAACGGGCGGTGTCGGGAATCTCGGGGGATTTCCAGAGTCCGACCTTTTCGCTCGCGCCATTGGCAAGCCAGACGTAACGACCAGGCTTGAGGTTTACGTAAAGGGTCAGTTTGGAATTGTCGGCGAAATTGACGAACGTTTCGCTCGCCAGCGGTTTTTCGGCGAATGTCGAGGCCGGATCCCCTTTCCAGCGGAAAACAGAGAGGGTCATATTTCCGATGTTGTTCGAATAACTCGGCGCCTGAACCGAGATGCCGACCAGGGGAGTTTCGGTCTTAAAGAGACAGCCCGCCTCGTCCCCCTCGCGGAGCCGTTCGGGCGAGTGGGCGGCGGGATTGCTGAAAATCGGAAGGGAGATCGTGTACCTGCCCTCTTGAGAACCGCCCTTCGCGCCCGGCGCCGCGGTCGCGGGAAAGGAGATCGTCAGCGGAACGAGCGTCATGAGAAAAAGAGAAACGTTTACGAGAGCCGATTTTCCGCGTATCATACCTGAACCACTCGAATTTTATCGCTGACCTTGTTCTTGAGCATATCTTCGACGACAAATTGGATCGTCTGGGTCGCCGACGAGCAGTCGGCGCACGCCCCGCGCAGCGAAACGAGGACGAGATCTCCCTTAATGTCGACGATTTCAATATCCCCGCCGTCGCTCTTGAGGAGCGGACGGATCGTTTCTTCGATGATTTTTTCGATCTGCTTCGCCCGCCGGTAGGGAGAAACGTCTTTTTCTTCCGATTTCGGTGCGGGCGCGGAGTCTTTTGCGGAGGGTTCGGAAAGAGCTGTCAGCGGCACAAACGATTTGGGCGTTTCGGCTTTTGCGGGCTCGGCTCCCTCTTTCCCCCAGATATCGTCGAGGATATCCTGAAGGCCCCCGGGGGCGTAACG
>JAGCAH010000024.1 GCA_017652805.1 Thermoguttaceae bacterium
CTCCGAGAGCGGCAGCGGCGGCGCGATCTATGCGGTTTCCTCGGTCGAACTTACGAATGTGGAGTTCACCTCGAGTAGCTCGTCTTTATCTGGCGGTGCGGTTTATTCCGGCGGTGCAGTGACTGTGAGCGACGCGACGTTTACGGATAGTAAGGTATATGGCGGCGTTGAAACGATTACGGAAAACGATTATGTCCGTGACTCCTTAGGTGAATATATTCTTGGCGTTTACGACGATTCCGGGGAGGAGAATTACTTCCTTATTGCCGATTTGCCCAAGTATAGATATGATGCCGACTCGGAACAGTACGTTCGAGACGACGAATCGGGTGATTGTGTCTATGATTATTCCCTGGACAAATATCTGTTGATCGAAAGTTTGCCCAAATTTACGAAGAAAACGATCATTATCCAAACGGTAATTGACGGTTTCGGCGGTGCGGTTTACGCAGCTTCTTCGGTTGATCTTACGAATGTGGAGTTCACCTCGAGTAGCTCGTCTTTATCTGGCGGTGCGGTTTATTCCGGCGGCGCGGTGACAGTAAGCGACGCGACGTTTACGGATAGTAAGGTATATGGCGGCATTGAAACGATTACGGAAAACGATTATGTCCATGACTCCTTAGGTGAATATATTCTTGGCGTTTACGACGATTCCGGGGAGGAGAATTACTTCCTTATTACCGATTTGCCTAAATACCGATATGATGCCGACTCGGAACAGTACGTTCGAGACGACGAATCGGGTGATTATGTTTATAATTATTCCCTAGACAATTATCTGTTGATCGAAAGTTTGCCCAAATTTACGAAGAACACGACCGTCACTCAAACGGTTGTTGATGGTTTCGGCGGTGCTATTTACTCGTCTTCCTCAGTCGAACTTACGAACGTGGAATTTACTACGAGCAACGCATCTTTGTCTGGCGGCGCAGTTTATTCCGGCGATACAGTTACCGCGAGTCATTCGACCTTTACAGGGAACAGTGCCGAAAGCGGCGGCGCGGTTTATGCCATTGGAACTCTTTCGGTCGCAGATTCGAAATTGATCGGCAATACGGCTTCGAATTCCGGCGGGGCTCTTGCGACTCTCGCCGATGCGGTCTTAAAGTATTCGATCCTTTCCGAAAACACTGCGGCATCCCAAGGCGGCGCCGTTTGGCAGACGGCCGGTTCGCTGACCGCGATTAATACGCAATTTGACAACAATCAAGCCGACAGCGGCGGCGGGCTTTTCCTTGCCGACGGAGCCCGGGCGGTCTTGCGCAACGCCACGATTACCGCCAATACCGGGTATGGCCTCTATGCCGAGGCCGGTGCCTGGGCCGATCTGTATAATACGATCATTGCCGCTAATGCCGACAGAGACGCGGCGGCCGGGTCCGGCGCAGTACTCAACGCCTACGCGGTTCTTTCGAGCTTTACCAACTGGTCGAACCGTTCCGAAGAGGAATGGATTCAATACAGCCCGAATTTCCAGCTCTTTAACGAAACCAGAACCGATGGTGTCTATACGCTGAACCAGGCGGCCTTCCTGGCGATTGATAAGGGTGTTAACGCCTATGCCGTTGACGAAAACGGCGATCTGCTGACCGAAGATCTTCTCGGTCAGCAACGCCTTGTTAAGGCGACGTGGGAAGCTTCTGAACCGATTATCGATTTGGGTGTATTTGAAATCCAGCAGCCTGGGAAGGACAACATTCAGCTTGTACGGATTGTACGGAGCGTTGATGATCCCCCGGTTCTGACCCTCCTCCCCGGCGAAGCGTTCGCGCCGACGGTCGAGCATGAGGTCATAAAGCTCTACAGCCGCTATGGTGCGACGACTCTTTCGCTGCGGGTTCATTTCGATTCAACCTACCTCACTTTCGATTCATCGAATCCGGGTATCTACGAGAAGGTCGATTTGACTGGACAGGGGAACTTCCAGGTTTATTCCGATACCCAAAACTATGACGGCGATGCCGCGACCGACAGATACATCCTGGTGACCTGGAATAACCAGAATGGACTCTGGAACGGCGCCAAAATCATGGAAATCTTCACGGCACTTAACTTTACGGTCAACAGTGATTTTGATACAACGGCGGATCATACGACCTACATCCGGTTCAGTCCCGCGAACATTACCGCAAACTTCCAGTTCCTTTCGGCGCCGATCGAGATCGATATTGCCCGTGAAACCTTCGATATTGACGGGGACGGAGTGGTCAACATTTCGACCGATGTCAACCTTCTTCTCCGCTATATGGCGGGGAAGCGGGATTCTGCCCTGATTGATAATCTGGTTTACAGCGGTTCAACTCGCGATGCCAATGCCGTAGAGGCGTATCTTGACACCTACAGCGACCTTTTCGACATCGACGGCGACGGGATTTTCAATGCGGCGGTTGACGGTGAACTTCTGACCCGTTATCTGGCGGGATTTGCCGGTGATGAGCTGATCCAGAACATTTCGTTTACCACAGGAGCGGTACGGACCGATGCCGATTCGATCGCTGAGTATATCAAAACGTATCTGACCGGCATCTCTCAGACTGTCCCTGCCACCGACCGTGCCCACGTGATTACCGCGGCCGTTGACACCGAAGCGGTCTCAGGCGAGTCGGTCATGCTGAACCTGGCACACTCCATTATCCCGACCGATGTGCTGCTGACCGCAACGACTCTCTCGTTGCGCCTGTATTATAATTCGGCCTATTTCACTATTGACACTTCTCGGATATCGTACTACACGATCGGTCTGGTGGGGCCGGCTCTCAGCCCGTTTGTCACGGGTTCGGACACCACGAATGAAGACGGCGATCCGGCGACCGATTCCTGGATTCAGATCACCTGGAACCGCGAGTCGGGCTGGACGTGGAACAGTACTCAGATCGCCTCTCTGCTGGAAGCCTCGATTACGGTTCCCGATGTTCCCGCCGATTCCGATACCGAAGCGCTGGTCTCGACCATCCACGTGACCTCACTCGACCGGACCCCCGATTGGATAATGGACAATGCCGATATTCCGATCACGATCATTCCGAGTCATTTTACCGGTTCCGGCTCCGATGCGCTGTGGCTCTTCGACATCGACGGGAGCGGTTCGGTCGACATCGCCACCGACGGGAACCTGTTGATGCGCTACCTCATCTTCGGGGACATCATGAGCGCCGACGGTCTTTTGATCAGCGGCGTTTCGACCCGCGATCAGAAAGAGATTCTCGAATACCTGAACAGTTACCTCACTGCGTTCGATATCGACGGGGACGGGGTCGTCAAACTCGACACCGACGTGAACTATTTCATGAAGTTCTTCGCCGGGTATCGGGGGAAATCGCTTCAGATCGCCAATCCGTCGAAGAAAGCCGTCCGGAAGACCGGCGACGAACTTGCGGCGTACATTAAGCGGCTCATTCCGGAAGATCAGCGAACCGACCCGACGATCGCTGCCGCGGCGCTTCCTACCGCGCGCGTGATCGAAAGCGCGCCCCTTCCGACTGCCGACGAACTGATTCCGGAAGACTCGGCGGTTTCGGACGACCTGTTCTTCGAACCGAGTCTCGCGCCACTTCCCACCGCGGCGATCTCCGTCAAGGCGCCCGAGTTTCCGATCGCGCCCGCCCGGCCCTTTGCCGCTGCGCCCCTTCCCGAGGCGGCGGCGAGCGTCTGGGAGAAGCCGATGGACGAAGACTGGTTCCTTCCCGAAATCGCCCCGATCGAAGCCGGTGCGGTCGTTTTCCGGCCCGCCGACGAAATCGCGGCGTTCGACTTCGACCCCGACTGGCCCGATTTCTTCTGAGCCGGGCCCGGGAGACGTGACGAATCAAAAAGAGAGCCGGCGGATGTCGGCTCTCTTTTTGTCCTTTCGGGAATCGGAGGGAATAATTGCGGTCGTTTTCAAGACAGCTGCAAATACAGCTGCTGCAGGGGGGATAAAATAGGATAAATCTATGAGTATCGGCAGGGAGCCGCAACATCCCCCCAGAGCGGTTTGAGCCTTAAAAACAGGGCATATCGCATAAAAAAAGCGGCTTCCGGCAGTTTGCCGAAAACCGCTGATGATGGGCGTACATGGACTCGAACCATGGACCTCGTCCTTATCAGGGACGCGCTCTAACCAAACTGAGCTATACGCCCGATCCAAAGGTTACGTCCCCATTTTAATGGAATTTCGCCCATCGACAAGGGGGGCTCTTTCCGTTTGGGGAGCGTTCCCGGGGAGATTCCCGGGAAAATCAGGGTCGTTACTCAGCCGCCTTCTTTTTGGTCGTTTGTTTGGCGGTCGTTTTCTTGGCGGCGGCGGTCTTTTTCGTTGTCTTTTTAGCCGCCGTCTTCTTCGCCGCGGCCGACTTTTTCACCGTCGTTCGCCGGGTTCGGGTCACTTTCCCTTTGGCGGCGCGCTTTTCCAGGAGGTCGAGCGCGATTTCAAAGGTCAGCTCTTCCTGAGCCATGTCGCGCGGAAGCGAGGCGTTTGTCGCGCCGTCGGTGACGTAGGGGCCGTACCGCCCGTCCATGAGCTGGACCGGATTGCCGGTGACCGGCGAGTCGCCGAACGTCTTGAGGGGCGCCGATTTCTTGGCGGTCTCGCTTCGGCGGGCGAACTTCGGTTTCGCCAGGAGGTCGAGCGCCTCGGCCAGGGAGATCGTAATGGGCGAGAATTCGATGCCGAGCGAACGGGTTTCGCTTCCGCACTTGACGTACGGTCCGAATCGGCCGTTGTTGGCGACGATATCTTCGCCGCTTTCGGGATGAACGCCGAGCGTCCGCGGGAGCGAAAGAAGACCGAGCGCCTCGCCGAGGGTGAGGGTCGCCGGATTCATCCCTTTCAGGAGGGAGGCGTTCTGCGGCTTTTCGCCGTCTTCGGCGTCGCCGCGCTGAACGTACGGTCCGAACCGGCCGACTTTGACGTAAATCTTCTTCCCCGATTCGGGGTCGATTCCGAGCGGTTCCTCTTTTTGCGAGGCATTGCGGAAGAGCTCTTCAGCCTTTTCGAGCGTCAGCTCGTCGGGAGGGAGCATGTCGGGAATCCCCGTTTGGTTTTCCCCCTGCTGGAGGAAGGGACCGTATCGGCCGACGCGGACGTAGACCGGCTCGCCCGGCGTTCCGTCGGGATTGACCGGCGTGCCGATTAGGATCTGACTGATATCGCGGGCGTTGATTTCGCTGACCTTGCTTTCGGTCAGCGTCTTCAGTCCGGGGTGAGCCCCGGCGCCGGTTCCGCCGAAGTAGAACGTCTTTAAGTATTCGATGCAGTTGAGTTCGCCCCGGCTGATCTCGTCGAGCTGGCTTTCCATCTCGGCGGTGAAATCGTAGTCGACCAGTTCCGGGAAGTGGGATTCGAGGAGCTGACAGACGACGAACGCGGTCCACGTCGGAATGAGGGGCGGGGTCTTGCCGGCCCCCTTTTTCTTAAAGACGTACTGCCGGTTCATGATCGTGTCGATAATGGCGGTAAAGGTCGACGGGCGGCCGATCCCCATTCGGTCGAGCTCCTTGATGAGCGCGGCTTCTGTATAGCGGGGTTTCGGCATCGTCGTGTGTTGCTGGGGGAGGAGTTCGTCGACGGCGAGCGTTTGGCCGACGGCGAGGTCGGGAAGGGTCTTCTCCTGGTCGTCGAGTTCGAGGTTCGGGTCGTCGCTTCCTTCGACGTAGGCGCGCAGAAAACCGGGGAAGGTAATTGTCTTGCCGCTGGTAAAGAAGCGCGCGTCGTCGACGTCGACGGTGATCTCTTTGGTGAATCCCTGCGCGTTTTTCATCTGGCAGGCGATCGTCCGTTTCCAGATCAGGTCGTAGAGGAGATATTCGTCGGGCCGGAGCCGGCCGCGCAGCTGGGCGGGATCGGCGAAATTGCTCCCCGCCGGACGGATCGCTTCGTGCGCCTCCTGCGCGTTCTTGACCCGGGTCTGATAGAAGCGGGGGGAGTCGGGAAGGTAGTCCGCTCCGTAATGCGTGGCGATGATCCGGCGCGAGGCGGCGATCGCCTCGTGGGAAAGGTTGGTCGAGTCGGTACGCATATAGGTGATATACCCGTTTTCGTAAAGACTCTGGGCGGTGCTCATCGTCATCTTCGACGAGAAACCGAATTTGCGTCCCGCTTCCTGCTGCAGGGTGCTCGTCGTAAACGGCGGCGCCGGTTTCGGCGAGTAGGGGGATTCGGTGACCTGGGTGACCTGAGCTTCTTTCTCCGCCAGACGGGCGATGAGGCTGTTCACCTCGGCCTCGCTCATCTGGATGAACTTTTCCGGCTTGATGAGGGTTCCGGTATCCGGATTGAAGTCTTTTCCGCCGGGAATGCTCCGATCGCCGACCGAAATGAGCGACGCGGTCAGACCCTGACCCGACTGCGGATGGAACCTTCCCTGGAGCGACCAGTATTCGGCGCTTCGGAACGCGATTCGTTCGCGCTCCCGTTCGACGATCATGCGGACCGCCGCGCTCTGTACGCGCCCGGCCGAAAGGTTGTTGTGAATCTTGTACCAGAGGAGGGGCGAGATTTCATAGCCGAAAAGCCGGTCGATGATCCGGCGCGTCTCCTGCGCCTTAACGAGGTCTTCGTCGATCTGGCGGGGGGCTTTCAGCGCCGCTTTGACCGCCTCTTCGGTGATTTCGTTGAAAACGAGCCGGTAGACCGGCACGCGCGGCTTTAAGACTTCGCGCAGATGCCAGCTGATCGCTTCCCCTTCGCGGTCTTCATCGGTCGCCAGATAGACGGCGCTTGCCGTTTTGAGGAGAGCCTTCAGTTTTTTGACCTGTTTGACCTTGTCGGCGGGGATGATGTAGATCGGGTCGAAGTTGTGATCGACGTTGACCCCCAGCCGCGCCCACGGCTCTTTTTTGTATTCGGCGGGAAGGTCTTTCGTCCCTTTCGGCAGGTCGCGGATATGTCCGACGCTCGCTTCGGTGGTGAAACCGGGTCCGAGATATTTACCGACGGTTTTGACCTTATTAGGGGACTCGACGATGACCAGCGCGTTGTTATTTACGGTTGCCATACTGAACTCTTTGCTAAATGAAGGGAAACGTAACCCGGTCTTTCGACCGCTTTCTTTTTCATAACATAACGCTCATTAGAAATAAGGTCAAGAAGACTTTTTCTTTCCCTCCCGTTTTTAAACGGCGTGAATCCCCGTTGATACGAATAGAAAAAACCGTTATAATCCGCCCGTTGCGGAAATGAGGTTTTCCGGCAGCGCGCGGGGGCTCTCCAACGCTTTGTTCTCTCCGCGTCCTAACGTCGGTTTTCCGCCGAAAGCCGGCGTGACGGTATTTTTTCGTTCTTGCGCCCTCTCCGCTGACCGCGAAGGCGCACCGTTTTGGATAAGGTTTTTAAGGATATCACTGATGGCCAGACATAATCCTTTCCGGATTTTCAGAAAAAATCAGACCGCCTGGCTGGCCGGCCTGACCCTTTTCACCATGTTTTCGTTTATCGCGCTCGGCTCGATGTTCCAGTGCCTGCAGGTCGGGTCCCGCACCGGGCAGGCAGGGGTCTTTGCCAAGACGAAAACGTTCGGCAATTACGATTACTCGGCGATGCTCGTTCAGCAGGACGAGGTGAACCGCCTCTATACTTTCCTTCAGACGGCGGCCAGTTCGATGGCCCAAGACGATCTCCTCGCCATGCAGGGGAATCTGATCTTTTCATTCGAAGGTCCCGCCGACAAGCCGGAAGAGCGGATGCCGGTTGTTCTCGATCAGCTGATGCTCCTTCTGGGGGAATTGTCGAACACCTTAAACGGTGAGAATTCCGAAAATCTGGTCAACCGCTGGCTCGTCATTCAGACCGGACGGAAAGAGGGTCTCGCGCCGACCGAAAACAACGTTCGTGACTATCTGACCGCCCTGTTCAACGGGAAACTGAACTCGAAACATCTCTCGCAGGGACTCGCTTCCGCCGGTCTTCGCCAGGACGGCCTGGTTCTCCTCCTTCAGAACCAGCTGGTCTACGACTGGATGATTCGGCGCGCCGACGGCGGGTGGCGGAGTGATCCGATCACCGCGATGACGGCGATGCCGACCGGACACGGAACCCTTGCCGCCGTTCCGGGGGAAGAAGCCGCGGTGGGCGAACGTCTCTACCGGACGCTCAAAGCCGATGCCGCCGCGTTCCCGGTTGAAAGTTACTTCGATCAGATCCCCGATCCGACCAAGGACGAGGCGCACGAATATTTCGAGAAGTACAAGAACGTTCCCTGGTCCGCCGTTTCGGATCGGCCCGGTTTCTTCATGCCGACCAAGGTCTCCTTTGAGGTTGTTTCGGCCGAGCTGACCGACGAACTTCTCGATTCCGTAACCGACGAAGAGATCGCTGCCTACTACGAAGAACATATCGAAGATTTCGCCCGGCCGGCTTCTGCCGCGACGGAATCTGCGCCCGTCCCCGCGCCGGGGATTGAAGGCGCCGAAAATTACGTCCTTCCGGAAGGTCTCGAATCGACCGATGTTCCCGCGCCTGACGCCGCGCCCGCCGAAGCGGCTCCCGCCGACGCTGAACCGGCCGACGCCGCCCCCGCCGAAGGGGCTCCCGCAGACACTGAACCGGCCGACGCCGCCCCCGCCGAAGGGGCTCCCGCCGATGCTGAACCGGCCGACGCCGCCCCCGCCGAAGGGAGCGAGGCTTCGCGGCTCGCCGATGATTCGGTCTACCGCCTTGTCGCCTTCGAGGACGGCGATGACGACGACGAGGATGACGATGACGAGGATGACGAGGATGACGACGACGAGGATGACGATGCGGAGGATGCCGCGGAAGCCGCCGCAGCCGGAATCGTTCCCCCTGCCGAAGAGACTCACTCCGAGGAACTGACCTTCGACGAAACGCCCGCCGAAGAGAAGGCGTATTACCCGCTCGAAGAGGTCAAAGAGGGAATCCGCCGTCAGATCGCGACCGATAAACTGGTCAAACAGCTCGAAGAGATTCAGGCGCAGATGGACGAGTACGCCAAACGGCTTGCCAACAAACGGGCGAACGTCTCGACCGGGAATATTGAACTGGTCGAAATCGACCTGCCCAAACTCGCCGAAGAAAAAGGGTTCGTCTACTACCAGACGTCGATTGCCGACGCCGAGGGGAACGCGGTTCCCGCCCTCCTCGATCTGAACGAGGCCGCCTCGTCGCGGACGTTGCCGATTCAGGTTCTCTATGAAATTTACAACTCTTCTGTGATGGATTATTCGCCGCAGATCACTCCGCTGACCGACAACAAGATCCATCTCTACTGGGTGACAGAGTCGAAGAGCGAGCATACTCCCGAATACGACGAAGTGGAAGGCCTGGTCGTCGCGACGTGGAAGAAAGAGAAAGCGGTCGACCTGGCCGAAAAGGACGCCGCCGCCCTGAAAGCGCGCGCCGAGTCGGAAGGGAAGACCCTCGCTCAGCTGGCCGAAGAAGACGGAGAAGCGGCGAAATACACCTTCGCCAAGACCGAGCCGTTCACACAGTACACGCTCCCCCGTTCGTTCCGTTCCCCCTCGCTGACTCTGGCCGAGGTGCGGGAAGAAGGGGTTGCCGAAGGGGAATCGTTCATTGATAACAAAGTCCTGACCGCGGTCGGCGACGACTTCTTCGATGAAGCCTACGCTCTGCCCGCCGAAGGGATCGGCGTCTGCTTCAACGCTCCGAAAGACCGCGCGCTCGCCGTGCAGGTCGTCGAGCGCTCCGGCGACGCCGAGGTTCTCGAAAAGATGAACGAAGGGGGCGGGGTCGATCCGAACGCCGTTCAGACAATGCGTCTGATCCAGAACCTGAAGTTCCAGGAGGACTGGATCGAACAGCTCAAACAGGACGCCGGGTTCCGGTGGATTTCGGTTCCCGGACGGATTCGCTGATGCGCGCCGGGATCAACTCGGAAGACTGAAAAAAGGGCGGCTTCGGCCGCCCTTTTTTCGTGCCGGAACGTTGATTTTTCACGCCCGTTGATTATGATGATGAGGGAGGAGAAGGTCCAAGCAATGCGTGATTCCGAAGACGATCGGGAAATTCCCCTTTCGCCCCTGGCGATCGGCTATATGTGGAGTACGCGGATTATCACCCTTTCGGTCGAGATGGGGCTGATCGTCCTGGCGTTCCATTGGCTCGACCGGAAACTGCACAGCGCCCCTCTCTTCATTATCATCGGTTCCCTCCTGGCCGTCGCGTTCTTTATCGCTCAGATCACGGCGATGACGAAAAAGCCAATCGACCGCGCCGACGGCGAGGAGACCGGGCGGTCCGACCCGTGAAAGAGAAGTCATGCAAGATCAAAACGAACCCTCGTCCGACGCGTCCCGCCGCACGATCCTCGGCGACGCCAAGGTGATCAGAGACTCGTTCCGCAGCGGCGGCGAAAAGTTCCCGGCACTCCCTCCCCGTTTCTCCCTGACGAAGACGCTTCTCCTGTTTTGGGTCTACTCCGCGGTCGTCTCCGGCGCGGTCCTTGCACTTTTTAACGCCTTTACCAAGGGGTATCCCCTGCGCGCGGCGCTGGTCGCGGCGCTGGCGGTTTTCCTGTCGGGGAACCTTTCGATTCTCTGCGCGTTTTTCGGGAAAAAAAGGTTCAGCGCGCTGGTCGAAATGCTTGTCACAAGCACGGTTCGGACAGGTCTTCCCCTTGTAGTAGCCCTTGTTTTTTATTTCGCAGTTGATAAAATAGTATCTAAACCGGCTATCTTAACGTTGGCCGCTCTCTATGTACTGACCCTCGCTTTTGAAGTCTGGGTCGCGCTTCCCGGTCGATCGGCCGGGACCGGTGACGGAGAAACCCTCACTCAGGACGAAAGTTTATAAAATGGACGGCAAATTGATCGATCCCGCCGAAGTCGGCGCGCACGTCTCCGACGCAGATTCCTTCCATCTTCCCGAATTTCTCGGCGGCCATATCGAACTTCCCAACATTCATATTTGCGGCGATCTCTACCTTCAGATCACCAAGTTTATGGTGATTGAGCTTGCTGCGGCGCTCATCCTGATCGCCCTTTTCGTTCCGCTGGCATACAAAATCAAATCGGGCAAACCGGTGCGCGGGCGGTTCTGGAACCTCCTCGAGGTTTTCCTCCTCTACCTTCGCGACAGCGTCATTTATCCTTCGATCGGCGAAAAGAACGCCAAGCCCTACGTCCCGTTCCTCTGGACCCTTTTCTTCTTTATCCTTTTGTGCAACCTGGGGGGGATGCTCCCCTGGTGCGGTTCGCCGACCGGCTCACTTGCGGTGACCGCGGTTCTGGCCGGCGTCACCTATTGCGTGGTGATCGGCGGGGGAATGGTGAAACAGGGAGCGTTCAAATATTGGGTGCACCAGGTTCCGAAGATGGAAGTTCCCGGTCCCCTGTCGATCTTCCTAAAGCCGATGATCTTTGCCATCGAAGTGATCGGGAACCTGATCAAGCACTTCGTCCTGGCGGTTCGTCTTCTGGCGAATATGTTTGCCGGCCACGTCGTCTTGGCTGTTTTTCTGGCATTCATTTCGGGGACGGCGGGTGTTCTGTGGCTCTGGCCCTTCGTGACGGTCGGCAGCCTCGGAATGAGCCTGGCTCTCAGTTGCCTGGAACTCTTCGTGGCGTTCCTTCAGGCGTATATTTTCACCTTCCTCGCGGCGCTCTTTATCGGAATGGCGCAGCATCAACATTGAAAAACCGCGCGGGCGTCCCGCGCTTACGATAAGGTTTTTTGGAAATTACCACTTCATTTTTCCAACCATATTTTTTAAGGAGAGTTCTGTGAACAAATTCTTCAAAATTTTTGCCGTCGCGTCCCTCGCCCTCGTTCTGGCTCCTATGGCCGCGTTTGCCCAGGAAGCCGCCGCTGAAACCGCCGCCAAGGCCGGTTCGATCCTCGAACTCAACGGTCTGGCCGCCGCTCTGGCGATCATCGGTGCCGCGTTCGGTATCAGCCGCATCGGCGCTTCCGCCGTCGAAAGCATGGCTCGTCAGCCCGAAGCTTCCGGTTCGATCAACAGCGCGATGATCGTCTCCGCCGCTCTTATCGAAGGGGCGACGTTCTTCGCTTTGATCATCTGCCTGCTCGGTATCCTCGGTTAGAAAACAGTTGGGGTTAAAAAGATGCGCAACATACTTCGTCTGACCGCTTCCTTTTCGAAGCGCCTGACCGTTGCCGCGTTTTCCCTCGTTGCTCTCCTTTCGGGTACCGCCGTGCTGATGGCCGAAGAAGAAGCCGAGGGGGGGAGTCTCAATCCGCTACAGTCGTGGCGGACGGATCTTGCCCTCTGGACTTTGGTTGTCTTTGTCCTTCTCGTGGCGGTTCTCTGGAAGTTCGCTTTCGGGCCGATTGCCAAAGCTCTCGATTCCCGCGAGCAGGCGATGCTCGACAAGATTAACAACGCCGAGAGAGCGAACGCCGATGCCAAAGAACTCCTGAACCAGTACCAGCAGAAGCTGTCCGACTCGGAACAGGAGGTTCGTCAGATACTTGCCAATGCCCGAGAGCAGGCAGACCGTATCAGCGAGGGGATTGTGGCTTCGGCCAAAGCCACCGCAGAAGAAGAGCGTCAGAAGGCTCTGAAAGAGATTGCGGCGGCAAGCGATAATGCCCAGGCAGAACTCGCGGCCAAGAGCGCCGAACTGGCGACAAGTCTCGCCGGGAAGATCCTGAAACAGCGGATCACGCCCGCCGACCATGCCGATCTGATTCAAGGCGCCCTGAACGAATTTTCCAAGGACTAAACCATTCACCACCATAACCCTGATCGAGACTGAACGCGGCGCGTTTTTCGGACCGCGGTTTTCGGGCTCGGTACGGTAACCCATTTTTGAGATGCAAGAGAATCGAATCGAACAAGACGCCGTGTTTGCGGCCGAGTTCAACGCCGACGTCTCGCGTGAAAAGGTCGCCGAGGTTTACGCCGAAGCGTTGGCCGGCGCATGCGACGCGATGCATGCCGATTTCGACGCGGTACTCTCGGAGTATTCTTCGCTCTTTACCGACGTTTTCGCCGCCTGGCCGAAACTGGAAGAGATTTTCAGCTCGGCGATGGTCGCCGCCGGAGAGAAGAGCCGCATTCTGGAAGAAATACTCACGTCCTCGAGCGAAACGTTTCGGAATTTTCTCAAAACGGTCAACCGCCGCGGTCGGCTTGACCTGCTTCGCGACATCTACCGGCAGTCCGTCCTTCTTTCTCAGAAGCGCCGCGGACATGTAGCGGTCCAGATCACGACGGCCGTTCCGCTGGACGACGCGACGCGGGAAAAATTAATCGCCGAACTCCGCGAGCTGGTTCACGGGGAACCGGATATCCGGACCAGTGTCGATCCCGAAACGATCGGCGGTATTATTGTGCGCGTCGGAGACACCCTCTTCGACGCTTCCATTGCCACCCAACTGAAAAACGTGCGCCAACAGATGATTGACAGGAGCGCCCATGAAATTCAAAGCAGACGAAATAGCTTCAGTAATACAGAAGGAAATTGAACAGTTTGAGACTCACATCGACGTGCGCCAGGTCGGCCGCGTGATCGAAGTGGGGGACGGTATCGCTCAGGTTTACGGGCTGACCGGCGTCATGTCGGGTGAAATGCTCGAATTCCCCGGCGGCGTTCGCGGACAGGCGTTCAACCTCGAAGAGAACAGCGTCGGTGTGATCATCCTCGGCGACTATCTGAAGATTCAGGAAGGGGACGAAGTCCGCACCACCGGCGAACTCCTCCGCGTTCCGGTCGGTGAAGCGGTACTCGGCCGCGTGATCGACCCGCTGGGCAACCCGCTCGACGGGAAAGGCCCGATCGCCGCGACGGAATACCGTTTCGTCGAAGAGCGCGCGCCGGGCGTTGCCGACCGTCAGCCGGTCCGCGAATCGCTCCAGACCGGTATCAAGGCGATCGACTCGATGACCCCGATCGGCCGCGGTCAGCGCGAACTGATCATCGGCGACCGGAAGACCGGGAAGACCCAGATCGGCGTCGACACGATCATCAACCAAAAGGGGAAGGGCGTCAAATGCTTCTATGTGGCGGTCGGTCAGAAAGACTCGACGGTCGCCGGAATCATCAACACACTCCGTCAGCACGGCGCGATGGAATACACCACCGTGATCGTCGCCGGCGCCAGTTCCCCGGCTCCGCTTCAGTATATCGCACCCTACGCTGGCACCTCGATGGCCGAATACTTTATGTATAACGGCCAGCATGCGCTGATCGTCTACGACGACCTTTCGAAGCAGGCCGCCGCATATCGTGAACTTTCGCTTCTGATGCGCCGTCCTCCCGGGCGTGAGGCGTATCCGGGCGACGTCTTCTACTGTCACAGCCGTCTTCTCGAACGTTCCGCGAAGCTTTCCGACGACCTGGGCGGCGGTTCGCTGACGAGCCTTCCGATCGTCGAAACGCAGGAAGGCGAAGTTTCGGCCTACATTCCGACGAACGTCATCTCGATCACCGACGGGCAGATCTACCTGCAGCCCGACCTCTTCTTCCGCGGCCAGCGTCCGGCGATGAACGTCGGGATCTCGGTCTCGCGTGTCGGCGGTTCGGCTCAGATTCCCGCCATGAAACAGGTTGCCGGCGGTCTTCGTCTTGACCTGGCGGCGTTCCGCGAACTCGAAGCGTTCGCTCAGCTCGGTTCCGACCTCGACGCGGCGACTCAGGCGCGTCTGGACCGCGGTTACGCGATGAACGAACTCCTCAAGCAGGGCGTCTGCAAGCCGCTGGACGTCATCGACGAGGTCTTTGTCATCTACGCCGGAACCCACGGGTTTATCGACAGCGTTCCGCTCAAAGAGATCGGCCGGTGGGAGACCGAGTTCCTCGCCTATCTTCACGACCGCAAAAATGATCTCTGGGATAAGGTCAACGAGGCGCGGAAGCTCAATCCCGAACTGAACGCCGAAATTGAAGCGGCGATTTCCGAGTTCAACGAAGAGTTCAAGAAATCGCTCTGAGCTGAAGACTCCCAGTAATCCTTAGAAACAAACGAATCCATGGCAAAAGCAAGAGCGCTAGACAAACGACGCAAGTCGATCCGGAATATCCGCAAGATCACGCGGACGATGGAGCTGGTGGCGACGGCGCAGTTCCGCCGGGCGATGGAGCGCGCGGTTTCGGCCGGGGCGTATACCCAGCGGATCGCCGCGATGGTCGCCGACCTGGCCCGCGCAGGCGCGTCGGTTTCGCATCCGCTCCTTGAAGAGCGGCAGGCGAAAAACGGCGCGGCCCTCCTGATCCTGACGGCGAACCGCGGGATGTGCGGCGGGTATAACTCGTCGATTCTCCGGAAAGGGCATCATCGCGCCGACGAGCTGAAGGGCGAATACGAGAATCTCCGCCTGCTGATCTCCGGCAAACGGGGGATCTCGTATGCCAAAGACCGTAAAATCGAGTTGGCCGCCACGTACGACCAGTTCAACGATAAGCCGCAGTACGACGAAGTCGTGAAGATTGCCGACCACATCCTGTCGGAGTATCTCGCCGGGAACATCGACCGCTTCGAGGTCGCGTACATGAAGTTTATCTCGGTTTCGAAACAGACTCCCGTCGTCGAGACGCTTCTTCCCCTTTCGGAATTGGCCGCCGATGACGAAGCCGGTAAGTCCGCCGAGTCGAACGGCGCCGAGTACGAGTTCCTCCCTTCGCCGGAGTCGATTTTGGAAGAGGTCGTTCCGACGGCGTTCCGCGTGAAGCTCTTTAAGTGTTTCCTCGACGCCGCGGTCGGCGAGCAGATTGCCCGCCGCGTGGCGATGAAGGCCGCGACCGACAACGCCGATTCGATGATCAGTATCCTGACCACCACCTATAACCGCGCCCGACAGGGGCAGATCACCAACGAGATCATCGAGGTGGTCAGCGGCGCCAGCGCGCTGCAGGGGTAACAGGCCCGGTGCCGTAAACGTTCAAACCATTTAACAATCACCTTTACAGGCAAATTTAACGATGAGTGCAACAGCAACCGAAAAAAATATCGGCCGGATCACACGAGTGATCGGATCCACGTTTGACGCCGAGTTCGCCGAAGACGCGCTTCCGGCCATCTACAACGCGGTGAAAATCGACAGCGAACAGGGAGACGTGAAGATTCACCTGACCGGTGAAATTCAGCAGCACCTGGGAGGCGGCAAAGTCCGTTGTGTGGCTCTCGGAAGCACCGACGGTCTTGTCCGCGGGATGGAGTGCGTCGATACCGGCGCGCCGGTCACGGTTCCGGTCGGCAACGCCACCCTGGGACGCGTTTTTAATCTGCTCGGCGAACCGGTCGACAAGGCCGGCCCGGTCCAGGCCGAAGAGTACCGCCCGATCCACCAGCCCGCGCCGGATCTTTCCGACCTGTCGACGAAGACCGAAATCTTCGAGACCGGGATCAAGGTCATCGACCTTCTGACCCCGTTCGTCCGCGGCGGGAAAGCCGGGCTTTTCGGCGGCGCCGGTCTGGGGAAGACGGTTATCCTTCAGGAGCTGATCGCCCGTATCGCCAGCGCCCACGGCGGCGCGTCGGTTTTCGCCGGCGTCGGCGAACGGACCCGTGAGGGGAACGACCTGTGGCGCGAAATGAAAGAGGCGAAGATCGGGAACACCGGTCAGTCGGTTATCGACCGTACGACGATGGTCTTCGGTCAGATGAACGAACCGCCGGGGTCCCGTCTGCGTGTCGCTCTTTCGGCGCTGACGATGGCCGAGTATTTCCGCGACAACCTGGGGACGGACGTGCTGCTCTTCATCGACAACATCTTCCGTTTCTCGCAGGCGGGTTCCGAAGTTTCGGCGCTTCTGGGCCGTATGCCTTCGGCGGTCGGTTATCAGCCGACCCTTGCTTCCGAAATGGGGCAGCTCCAAGAGCGGATCGCCTCGACCAACAAGGGGGCGATCACCTCGGTCCAGGCGGTTTACGTTCCTGCCGACGACCCGACCGACCCGGCTCCGGCCACCGCGTTCGGCCAGCTCGACGCGTTCGTCTATCTTGAACGTGCGATTTCCGAAAAGGGGATTTATCCCGCGGTTGACCCGCTGGCCTCGTCAAGCCGCGTTCTCGACCCGCAGTATGTCGGCGAGCGGCACTACAAGTGCGCGCGTCTGGTTCAGCAGACGCTCCAGCGCTACCGCGAACTTCAGGACATCATCGCCATTCTGGGCGTCGACGAACTCGGCGAAGAGGACAAGCGCGTGGTTCATCGCGCCCGCCGTATGGAACGGTTCCTTTCGCAGCCGTTCCTCGTCGCCGAAGTCTTTACCGGTAAGCCGGGCGAGATCACCCCGCTGGAAGATACGATCCGCTCGTTCGAAGAGATCGCCGCCGGCAAGTGGGATCACCTTCCCGAACAGGCCTTCATGTACGTCGGTTCGATCGAACAGGCGGCCGAGCAGGCTGAACGGATGGAAGCTGAAGCCCGGAAGAAGTAAAACTGTGCGGCTTCCCTTACCAAAAACGACACATTAGCGCAAGCGAGTCATCTGGAATGAAGTGTATAGTTGTCACGCCTGAAAAGACCGAAATCGACCGGGAAGCATCCTTTGTGGTCGTTCCGCTTTACGACGGCGAATACGGGATCGGTAAAGGCCATACCCCCGTCGTCGCCCGAATCGGCGCCGGTGAGCTGAGAATCACCTCGGCCGATGAGGAAAAAGCGTCGTTCTTCATCGAAGGGGGCTTTCTGGAAGTCTCGGGAGAAGTGGTTTCGATTCTGACCGACCGCGTTCTCCTTCCCGAACAGGTCAGCCTCGAAGAGGCCGAAGGCCGCCTTCAGAAAGCGAAAGAGCTTCCGCAGACGAATTCCGATCTGGCCGCGATGAAAGAGAAGGCGCTCGTCGGCGCCCGCGGGATGCTTCTGGCCGCACGGAAGTGGCGTAAAAAGTAACGGTATTTCGGGCCGCCCTTTCGTTTTCCGCAGGCGAGACGGGCGCGCCTTTCCGGCAGCGAAGAACGGGGAAGCGAAAGCTTCCCCGTTCTTTTCGGGGCGGTTGTTTCGGCTTTTCGTTTTTTCCCTATAACCTGTCTTATCCGCACTCTCGGTTAATCTTAACTTCGGTTCGAGCGGCTCGAGACGGGAGCCGATTATCTGTATTAACGAAGATCGTCGCCGCGCCCGGGGGGGCGGAAGGGGGGCGGTCTCCCGTCTTCCCGGTTCCTTCCGGCCGTGCCCCGCTTGTTCGGCGCGCGGTCGGCGTTTTTTTCGTTTAACAGGTCGTTGTATGTTCGGGTGGTCCGGCGGACTGTCTTTGCGCGTCCGTACTTTCGTCCGAGCCGGTTGAGTCGCTTATGGCATCCTCAAAGAAAAAAGCGGACCGTTCCGATGGTTCGGAGAGCCGCGAGACTCCTATTCTGTCTCTCATGGACGTTTATCGGGAGGAGATCAAAAAGACCCCGCTTCTGACGCGGGCCGAGGAACACGACCTGGCCCTCGAGGTGGCTGGCGGGTCGGCGGAAGCGCGCGATAAGATGATCCGCGCCAATCTGCGCCTGGTGATTACGATCGCCCGGAGTTACGCCGATCGGGGACTCCCTCTTGAGGATCTGATCGAGGAGGGGAATTTGGGGCTCATCCGCGCGGTCGAGAAGTTCGACCCGAATCGGGGAACCCGCTTTTCGACCTGCGCGACGGACTGGATCAAGCAGGCGATTCGGCGCGCCCTGAACAACGGCGCGAAGACGATCCGGATTCCTCCCTACATGGTCGGAATCCTCTCGAAGTGGCGCAAAGCCGAATCTTATCTGACGGAAAAGCTGGGCCGCGTCCCGTCCCGGGAAGAGGTCCTGAAGATTTTGGGGATTCCGCGGAAAAAGATGAAGACGATCGGAAGGGCGTTTATGGTATACAACCTGACCCGCCAGACCGATCAGAACGAGTCGGGGGACGCGCTCGGCGAGACGATCCGCGACGAACGGACGCGGACTCCCGACGAGGAGATGATCAGCCACGACAATCTGAGATTCCTGACCGAACAGCTCGGGAAGATGAATCCGCGCGACGCGGAAATTATCAAAATGCACTACGGCGTCGGCGGGTATTCCCAAAAGACGTTCAAGGAGATCGGCGAGAAGTTCAAGCTGACGCACGAGAGGATCCGCCAGATCGAAAACGACGTTCTCGACCGGCTTTGGAGGCTGTTCGACGGAAGAAGCTGTTCCGATTAGCCCGCCGAGCCGTCCCTTTCGCCTCCGCCGCCGAGGGGATCGGTTTTCCGAGTCTGAACCTATAGAACGGAGAAGTGCAAGCTTCTTCGCTTTTTTTGGGCGGTTATTTTGAATTTCATCCTCCCTCATAACCTGTCTGACTATAACATTCGGTTAATCTTACCTTCGGTTTGAGCGGTTCGGGGTGTGAGCCGATTAAATGAAGCAAGAGGGGGGTGTCGACGCGTCTTGGAAAGCGTCCCCTCTCCGGAAGGGCGTCGGCCGCTTTCCGCCGCCCCGTTTTGTTCTTCCGGCCGCGCTTCGAGCGTTCGGTGTGCGGTTCGTTTTTTTATTTCACCGCCTCCCGAGTGATCGGTTCGCGCGGCCGATTTGGTTAGGTTGTCCGTGAGTTCCTCAAAGAAAAAAGCAGGCCGTTCCGATTCGCCCGTTCAGTCTCCGCTGGAGACGTACCTGCGGGAAATCAACGATACCCCGCTCCTGACGGCGACCGAGGAGTACCGTCTGGCGGTCGAGGTCACCCGGGGATCGGCGGAGGCGCGCGATAAGATGATCCGCTCTAACCTGCGCCTGGTGGTCAATATCGCCCGGGCGTATACCGGAAAAGGACTCGCGTTTCCGGATCTGATTGAAGAGGGGAACCTGGGGCTTCTGCGCGCGGTCGAGGGGTTCGACCCGAACATGGGAACCCGCTTTTCGACCTACGCGAGCTACTGGATCAAGCAGTCGATCAAACGCGCCCTGATCAACTGTTCGAAAGCGATCCGCATTCCGGCTTATATGGTTGAAATCCTTTCGAAGTGGCGCAAGGCCACATCTCATCTGACGGATAAATTAGGACGCGCCCCCTCGCAGGAAGAAGTGGTTCAGTTTCTGGGACTCCCCCATAAAAAGCTTTCGATCATCAGAAAAGCGATCATGATATACAACCTGACCCCTCAAACAGATCAGAGCGAGTCGGGTTGGTCGTTGGGCGAGATGATCAGCGACGAGCGGATGCGAACCCCCGACGAAGAAACGGTCGACAGCGACAACCTCACCTTTGTGAAGGATCAGCTCGAAAAAATGGATCCGCGCGACGCGGCGGTTCTCAAAATGAGATACGGGATCGGCGAGTACGCCCCGAAGACGCTCAAAGAGATCGGCGCGGCGCTCGGACTGACGCGCGAACGGGTTCGTCAGATTGAGACGGACGCCCTCACGCGGCTGGCGGAGATGTTTGAGGGAAGAAGCCGCCCCGAATGAGGCGCCGAGCCGAGAGGAGTCCTGTCCGCGATGCCTCGACAGAACTTGTTGTTTTTACTTGTCGTCGTTTTTTTCGGCCTGTTTGCCGCCTTGCATCTTTCGATTCCGAGTCGGGTGCTCCTGGATGCGGAACGTACGGTCGAAAGGGAAGCTCTGGAATCGGTCGATGAGGAGGAGCTGATCGAAGGGGCGCTCAGCGGAATGATGGCCCGTTCCCCCTACTACCCCTACACGGCGTACCTCCCCCCCGACGAGGAGGAAGCTTATGAAGACGAGATACAGGGAGTCTTCGCGGGGATCGGGATCGGCCACATGGCGATCGACGAGATCTCCGGCGAACTCTGGTTTACCCCGATCTATGACTCGCCGGCGTGGAACGCGGGACTGCGGTTCGGCGAGCGGATCACCGCGATCGACGGCGAGAAGGTTGACGGCAAATCCCCCGACGAAATACACGATATTCTCGTCGGGAGCGTTGACGAGTCGGTTTGTCTGTCGGTTCGTTCGCTCGGCGACGTTTTGCGGCGGTACGGCGGGGAGGAGACCGAATCGGACAGCGCGGTTCGGGAAGTCGAGATCAGCCGGGCGATGGTGAAGCTCGACATCATCACCGGATACCGCCGCGCCGACGGCGGCTCGTGGATCTACACGCTCGACGGAAAACCGTCGATCGGCTACATCCGGATCGATCAGTTTACCGACGAGACGGTTTCCCTGTTCGAAAAGGCGCTCGAAGAGGTGGAGCGGCAGGGGATCGCGTCGCTGATCATCGACCTGCGGGGGAATCCGGGAGGATTTCTGGAAGGGGCCGCCGGGATCTGCTCGTCGTTTCTTCCGAAAGGGGCCGAAGTGGTGACAATCCGGGGCCGAGGGGGGGAGATTCAGAATCGGATCACCGCCGACGGGCGGAAGAAATACGACTGGAAACTCGTCGTTCTGATCGACGAGGAGAGCGCCAGCGCTTCGGAAATCGTCGCCGGCGCCCTGGCCGACCATCACCGCGCGACCCTGGTCGGGACGCGTTCCTACGGGAAAGGAACGGTTCAGTCGTTGTATACGCTCGCGCGGGGGATGGGAATGATCCGCCTGACGTGCGCCTCGTTTAACCGCCCGAGCGGCAAGAGTATCCATCGCGAAGCCGACGCGTCGGACGACGACACGTGGGGGGTGACCCCCGAAGGGGAGAACCTTGTCGAGCTGGACGACTATCAGCGCGGCGCCGCGGCCCTTCTGGCCGACCTGCGTTCCCTTCCGCCCGACGAGGCGAATCGGTCCGAGCCGATGACGCGCCTGATTTTCGACCGCGCGCAAAAGAGAGATCTTATCGAACCGGACGAGGCGGACGAGCCGATCGCCGAGACCGCGTGTGACTTCACCACCCCCGAAAGCGCCGACCCGCAGCTGGCGCGCGCGGCGCAACTCCTTTCGGACGAGACGCCCTCGGATGAGGGGGACACTCCCCGGAACTAGTTAAAAAGCGTTTGCTACTTTTGTTTTTCGGGAATGACGAATCGGTGGATGTTCCCCTCCTCGTCGACCGTTTCGGCCGGACCGGGATTCTCGCCGCCGCCGAAAAGGATCGTCTCGTTCGCCCCGCCGTTTGGCGGAGGCGTCTTCGGCGCGAGGCGGGGGAGGATAAAGTAGACGACGATCAGGATGATGATCGGGTAGATCCAGGTTCGAGGCCGGAGCAGGTGTTTCAGGACGACCTTCCACATCGGGAGATCGAATTCTTCATCGGGTGTAGCGGGCATATTATTTTTCCTTCGAGGTTTGTTTGTTCAGCCAATCGAGAATGTCGTTCCAGGCCGCTTCGCTCCCCTCTTCATGAAGAACGTCGTGCCCGAAATCGGGATAGAGTTTGAGCGTTTTATCGGTCGAGGCGAGGTCCCGGCAGAATTTTTCTGCGCCGGAAGGCGCGACGATCATATCGACCGCACCCTGACAGATGAGGGTCGGCACGGTGATCTCCGCCGCGCAGCGTCGGTTGACTTTCAGCGCCTTGACGTTTTCCCAGCCGAAGCGGACCGTCATCCGGTCGCGGCAGACGTACGGGTCGTTTCGGAATTCTTCCCTCACCTTCGGCGAAACCGCCAGTCCGCCGATTCCCGGTTTCAGGATCCGGAGCCGGGGCATCAGCGCGTTGAAGAAGGGGGCCAGAAAGCGGAGAACGGGATAGATGTAGGGATGGGTTTTGATTGCCGCAGCGATCAGGATCGTGCCGGCAAAGTTCGGCACGCTCTTTTGCAGAATGGGGGTCGAGCGGATCGCGACCCCGCCCCCCATACTCATTCCGGCGATAAAGACGGGCAGATCGGGGAACTGAGCCGCTCCCTTTTGAACGAAGGCGCAAAAGTCGTCGATCAGGTCGGTGAACCGGCGCATCCAGAGACGGGCGCCGTCCGAGCGGCCGTGCCCCCGCTGGTCGATGGCGTAGACGTCGTATCCGTGCCGGGCGAGGAAGCGGCCCCACTCCTCGTAGCGGCCGGAATGCTCGACCATTCCGTGAACGAAAAAGACGATCCCTTTCGGGGGGAGATCACTGTACCACTGGTGAACGTAGAGGGAGAAGGTATCGGAACGGAAAAAACGGTTGTCTTTAACAAATGAGAGTTCCTTAGACAAAACCGTTTGAGACATCCGGCACCCCTGTTAATCTGTTCTAAGCTCGGTCGGTTCGGCGTCGGCCGGCTCGACCTCTTCGGCGTCTTCGCCGTCGCGCGCGGCTCCCCACTCTTTTAGTGCCTCGCTGACCAGGCGGTCGAGTTCGTCGACCTTGTCGAGGAGTTTCTGGTGTTCCTTTTCCATCTTTTCAACGAGGGAGGATTTCGCCATATCTTTCCGCTGTCTTCTATTCTAACGAATCTTTTTCGGGAAACAATTCTTTACGGGGGCGCGTTTCGAGCTACTTTTTATTAAAATCGGCCTGAAATCCTCCCGCGGGGAACCTTTCCCCGCCGACCGCTACAAGTCTCATATCTGAAAAAACGCTCATTTCATCAAAATTTTCCCTTTTTCCGCGACACCCCCTTATAGACAACTTTTTTTTGTCGGTTATCATATCGCTAAGAGTATATTCACGGATTGATCTCACACCCTTTATTTAACGAAGAAAGGTGGTTCGTTTTGGTCGTTAAGTTAACCCTGCGTGAAAAAGAAACCATTCAAGATGCCGTTCGCCGTTTCCGCAAGCTCGTTGAACGGAGCGGGATCAAAAAAGAGATGCGTCGTCGCGAAAATTACGAGAAGCCGAGCGAAATCAAACGCCGCGCCCGTCTTCGCGCCGAACGCCGCGCCTACCGCGCCGCCAAAATGGCCGCTCACTGAGTCCGGCTCCCCCTTTTGTGAATACGTGTGCCGCTCCATGCCGGGCGGCGCGTTTTTTTCGATAAGTTTCGGTGGTTAAGGGTTCTCCTTAACCATTTTTTTTGTCTGATTCGCTATGCGTCTTTCGGTTCGGGAAAAAGACCTGGTTACGCTCGGCGTCCTGTGCGGGCTCGCGTTCGCGGCCGCTTTGCCGCTGGTCTTTTCACTCCGCCCCCTGCCGAAAGAGAGCGCCGTCTTTCCCGGCTACGCCGTGATTCCGACCCGCGCCGAACGCGCCGAGTTCGAACGGGCGCGCGCCGAGAAGACGTTTCGGGTTCCCCTCCATTTTCAGACGGACTATGAGTACCTGGTCGACCTGAACCGCGCCGGAAAAGAAGAGCTCGTCCTCCTCCCCGAAATCGGCCCGGCTCTCGCCGAACGGATCCTCGAATACCGCGCCGCCGCCGGCGGGTTCCGCTCGAAGGACGAACTTCTCAAAGTCAAAGGGATCGGCGAGAAGAAGTTCGCGAAGATCGAGCCGTTCCTCCTCGAATTTTAGACCCGCTTTTTTCGTTCAGCTTTTCTGCGCCCCCGTCCCGCCCGAGGGGGCAATTTGGGGTTATCCCCTCTCTTATCTTCTGTTATAATGCCGCGGTGCCGGGCGTCCGGCTTCGGTTCCCATCCGCACGATTCCGAATTCGCCGAGGCGGCGGAATCGAACGAAACGAGGTACATCATGAAAAAGACGGGACTCTTCCTTTTGCTTCTGGGAGGTATTATGCTGAACGGACTTCGCGGCGCGGCCGACGAGACGTTAAAAGATTTTCTTTCCGCCTATCAGGAGGACTATCATAAACTCTTCTGCGACGTCTCCTATTCCTGGTGGGACGCGATGACGACCGGCAGCGACGAGGCGTTCGAGAAGTACACCGACGCCACGATCGCAATGAGCGCCTATCATTCGTCGAAGGAAAAATACGAAACATTCCGCCGCCTTCTGGCCGAGGCCGAAAAGAACGGCGAAATGGATCCCCTTCTGCGCCGCGAGGCCGACGAGGTCGGCAACGCCTATCGGCAGGCGCAGTTCCCGCAGGAGATCATGGAGCGGATGACGAAGCTTTCCGGCGAGATCGAAAAGACGTTCCAGAACCAGCGCGGCGTTTTGGACGGGAAAGAGTACACAAACAACGAACTTCTCGAAATGCTCGAAAAGGAGACCGACTCGGCGCGGCGGCAGGAGGTCTGGGAGGCGCTCAAGCAGGTCGGCGAACTGGTTGCCGACCGAATCGTCGAGCTGGCGAAGATCCGCAACGAGGCCGCCCGTTCGCTCGGCTACAAGAACTACTGGGAGATGACTGTTTCGTTCCAGGACTTCGATCCCGACGAGCTGACGGCGATTTTCGGCGAACTCGAAAGGGAGACCGCGCCGATTTTCGCGAAGGTGAAAGGGGAACTCGACGAGGAACTGAAACTGAAATTCGGCGTCGACGAGATCATGCCCTGGCATTACGACAATCCCTTCTTCCAGCAGGCGCCCCCGTCGGCGGAGATCGACAAGAACGTCTTTTACGCCGACAAGAGCGCCGAGGAGATCAACCAGATCGCGATCCGTTACTACGACGCGCTCGGATTAGAAACCCGCGGAATCCTGGCCAACAGCGACCTGTTCGACCGCGAGGGGAAATCGCAGCACGCGTTCAGCAACAACATGAACCTGGAAGGGGACGTCCGCGTCCTGTGCAACCTGAAACCGACTTCCGAATGGATGTGTACCCAGCTGCACGAACTCGGCCATTCGGTCTATGAAATCTACGTCGACCCGACGCTCCCCTACGACCTGCGCACTGCGTGCCACATCTTCACGACCGAAGGGATCGCGATGATGTTCGAGAAGGTGACCGATTACCCGAAATGGCTCGTCGAGTTCGCCGGGGTCGATCCGGCTCGGGCCGAAGAGGCCGAATCCGCGCTCAAGAAACAGCGGATCCGCGAACAGCTCCTCTTCTGCCGCTGGACGATCGTGATGTTCCATTTCGAACGCGCGCTTTACGAAGACCCCGACCAGGATCTGCGCACCCTCTGGTGGGACACGGTCGAAAAGTACCAGCTCATGAAACGCCCGCCCGAACGGAACAAGGCCGACTGGGCGAGTAAACCGCATTTCGTGATCGCGCCGGTCTACTACCACAACTACATGCTGGGCGAACTTTTCGGCGCGCAGTTGCGAAAGTCGCTCCCGTTCGACGCCGAGCATTTCGCGTCGAAAGAGGTCGGCGCCAAACTGATCGAAAAGGTGTTCGAGCCGGGAATGCGCTGGCACTGGAATCGGTTTGTTCAAGAGGCGACGGGCGAGTCCCTGTCGCCGAAAGCTTTTGTCGAAGAACTCAAAGACTGAAACTAACAGAGAAAGCAGACGATGGAAAACAGCGCGCAGATCAATCCGAGGGACCGGCAGTTTTTGGGGCATCCGATCGGGCTTTGGGTTCTCTTTACCACCGAGATGTGGGAACGCTTCTGCTACTACGGAATGCGGGCGCTTCTGGTCCTCTACCTGACCTCGGCGCTCACCGCGACCAATCCGGGGTTCGGCTGGACCGAAAAGGGCGCGTATCACCTGTATGGCTGGTTTACCGGCCTGGTCTATTTCTTTCCGCTGTTCGGCGGGCTGATCGCCGACCGCTTTATCGGTCCGCACCGGAGCGTCGTTTTCGGAGGGATTCTGATGGCGCTCGGCGAACTCGCCCTCTGGGGAACCGAAATCTTCCGCGCCCACGCCGACTCGGCGATTTCGTTCGGCTCCTCGCCGAGCACGTTCGTGGTCTTCATCGCGGGGCTGGCGCTGATTACCGTCGGGAACGGTTTCTTTAAACCGTGTATCTCGGTTATGGTCAGTCAGCTTTACGGCCCGGAAGACAAACGCCGCGACGCCGCGTTTACCTACTTCTATATGGGAATCAACGTCGGCGCGTTCCTGGCGCCCTTCGTCGCCGGAACCGTCGCCGAGAAGTTCGGCTGGCATTGGGGATTCGGGGTCGCTTCGCTCGGGATGATCTTCGGGCTCTGCACCTACTCGTTCCTCCGTCCGAAATACCTGGGTCATATCGGAATGGTTCAGCGCGGAGAAACCGTGTCGGCCGACGGGTCGGCCGTTTCCGGCTCGGCGCCGAAAGCGCCTCTCACCCGTAAAGAGATCGACCGGATCGGCGTAATTCTGATCTTGTCGGTTTTCAGCATCGCGTTCTGGTCGGTTTTCGAGCAGGCGGGTTCGTCCCTGACGACGTTCGCCAAGAAAGAGACGAACCGCGTCGTGCCGAAAGAGATCGCCGGCCAGTTTTCCGGCGTTTTCCTGCCGAACGAGGACGAAAACGACGCGGCCGCGGCGATCGAGGACACGAAACGGAACATTCTGGAGGTGAGCCGAACGCTCGACCTGGTCAATCGGCAGGTTGAAGAGACGCGGACCGAACTCCTCGAGGAACGCCGCGCCGACGGCGATTTCGCCGCGGCGGCCGCCGAATTTACCGACTCGGTCCACAACGCCGCCGACTCGATTCAGGCCGCTTCGTCGGCGCTCGAAAAGGCGAACGTCGCGCGGAGCAAAATCGGCTTTGAGCCGCTCGACCTGGCGGTTCCCTCGATGGACGAGCTTCTGACCGAGGCGCGCGCCGACCGCGAACGGGTCCGGCGGCGCGCCGAAGAGGAGGGGCGGAGCGAAAACGACATTCTGCGCGAAGAGGCCGCCGCAAAGGACGAGGCGCGGATGAAAAACCTCGATCCCGCCAAGACGGTCTGGACCTTCCCCTCGACCTGGTACCAGTCGGTCAATCCGCTGGTGGTCGTCATTTTGGGACCGATCTTCGCGGGTCTGTGGCTCTTCCTCGGGAAGCGGAATCTTGAACCTTCGACCCCGGTAAAGTTCGGGATCGGTCTGGTCGTCCTTTCGATGGCGTTCCTCTTTATGGTCGGCGGCGCGGTCCATTCGAGCGAAACCGCCGGGAACGCCGCCGCGCACTGGCTTCTGATCACCTACGTCCTCTGTACCGTCGGGGAACTCTGCCTCTCGCCGGTCGGTCTTTCGATGGTGACCCGCCTTTCGCCCCCCCGTTACGCTTCGTTCCTGATGGGGCTCTGGTTCCTCTCGAGCGCGGTGGCGGGTTATCTTTCGGGAACGCTCGCCTCGTTCCTCGGCGCGGGCGACTCGCTCGCTTTCTGCTTTAAGAAGGGGATGGCCGACTACTTCCTGATCCTGGCGGCGGTTCCGTTCGCGGCGGGGATCATCATGTTCCTGATCGCGCCGCTTCTCCGGCGGATGATGCACGAGGATTGAGCTTGAACCGAGCCGGGAAAAAGAGTAAAAATCGACGTCGTTTTCGCCGGAATTTTCCCATCGTTTGAGGGGGATTCCGCCGAAGTCGCCGTTTTTCGTCAACCGGTTTCACCCCCCAACAGAACGCGGAAGCGCCGATGAAAAGTTTCGGATCGATGAGCCTGCGGACCCCGGCGGTTTCGTTTGCGCTCCTGTTCGGCGCGGTTTTCCTCCTCTTGACCGGAACCGGCTGCAACGGCGTGCGCCGCCGTCTGACGATCCGAACCGACCCGCCGGGCGCGACGGTCTGGATCAACGACCAGGAGATCGGCCGAACCCCGATTTCGCACAACGTGACCTATTCCGGAACCTATAAAATCCGTCTGGCGATGGAAGGGAAAAAGACCAAGACGGTGATGTACGCGGTCAAGACGCCGTGGTACCTCTGGCCGGGGGTTGACTTCATTTCCGAGAACCTCGTGCCGGGCGAACTGCGCGACCAACAGATCTGCGAGGAGCGGATGGAGCCGGATCTGGTTGCCGCGCCCGAGGAGCTTTTCGAGAACGCCGCGCAGATGCGCCAGGAGGCGCACGCCCAGGCGGATCTGAACCGTTATTCCCCGCAGCAAACCTCGGCGACCGAGAAGGTCGAACGCCTTTCGGAATCGGGCTGGGTCAAGCCGGAATGATCTTTTTAATTTGATTTTTCGCCGATAATATCTTAAAATCGGCTGTCAGCCGATACTATGTTTTTTGAGCCGCCGACGCGCGGATCTTTGAATTCGTCGGAGCCGTCATGCCACTGTCCGAAGTCCAGCCGATCCTGGAGAAGAACCTGTTGACCGAAGCCGGTACGGTTCCCGTTCCATTGGAGCCGGTCTATAAGAAGCTGACCCTTCCGGGCCGGTCGCCCGCGCAGGTTGCCGACGCGCTTGCTGACGAGATCCGCCGGCTTGACCGCGCTTACTTCGCGCAGAATCAGCCGGAGATTCCCGACCACGACTATGACCGGCTGATGAGGACTCTGCGCGAACTCGAACGCGCGTTTCCCGAAACGGCGCGGCCCGACAGTCCCACGGCGCGGGTCGGCGAAAAGCTCTCCGGCGAACGGGAGGTGGTCGTTCACCGGGTACCGATGCTTTCGATCGAAAACACGTATAGCGAAGGGGAGCTTTTCGACTACGGCGGGAAGATCGAAAAGGCGCTTCCCGGCGAAAAGATCGCCTGGGTCGACGAGCTGAAGATCGACGGCGTCGCCGCGTCGATCCTTTACGAGAACGGCATCCTGACCCGCGGCGTGACCCGCGGCGACGGGATCCGGGGGGACGATATCACCGACAACGTCAGGACGATCCGCGACGTGCCGCTGCGTCTGGTCGGCGAGGCGCCCGAGACGCTGGAGGTGCGCGGCGAGATTTACATGCCGAACTCGGAACTGATCCGCCTGAACGTGATTCAGGCCGAAAAAGGTGAAAAGCCGTTCGCCAACACGCGGAACCTGACCGCCGGAAGCGTCAAGCAGGAAGACCCGGCGGTCTGCGCCGCGCGCGGCCTGCGCTTCTTCGCCCATTCGGTCGGCAGCACCGAGGGGCTGGGGGTCGAGACGCATTTCGCGTTTATGGAAAAGCTCCGCGAGCTGGGATTTACGACCTCGCCGATGATGCGCCGGCTGGAAAACTTTTCCGCCGCCGTGGCCTACGCGCGCGAGATGATCGAACGGCTTCACGAACTCGACTTCGAAACCGACGGGATCGTCCTGAAAGTCGACGACTTCGCGCAGCGCGCGCGGCTGGGGAGCACGTCGAAGTTCCCCCGCTGGGTGATCGCGTATAAATTCGAGAAATACGAGGCGGAAACGACGGTCCGCGAGATCCGCGTTCAGGTCGGCAAGACGGGGAAAGTGACGCCGGTGGCGGAACTCGACCCGGTCGAAATCGCCGGCAGCGTGGTGGCGCGCGCCTCGCTGCACAACGCCGACGAAATCGCCCGGAAAGATATCCGCGTCGGGGATCGCGTGGTGGTCGAAAAGGCGGGGAAGATCATCCCGCACGTCGTCCGATCCGAGCCGGAACGCCGCGGCGCCGAGAGCCGCCCGTATCAGTTTCCCGCCGAATGCCCGGCGTGCGGCGCGGCGCTGGTCAAAGAGGAGGGGGGAATCCTGATCCGATGCCCGAACGCGGGGTGTCCGGCGCAGCTCCAGCGGCGGGTCGAGTTCTTCGCGTCGAAAGAGGCGATGGACATCGACGGGCTCGGCGGGAAAGCGGTCGCGCTTTTAATCGAGTCGGGGCTGGTCGGTTCGATCGTCGATCTGTACCGCCTTCGCGTCTCGGATGTCAGCGGCCTTCCCCGAATGGGGAAGAAGTCGGCCGAGAACCTGATCGCGGCGATCGAAAAGAGCAAGAAGGCGGGCCCGGCGCGCCTCTTAAATGCGCTGGCGCTGCGCAACGTCGGCGAGCAGACCGCGCGCGTGCTGATCGCGAAATACAAGTCGATCGAAAACCTGGCGAAAGTTTCGCGCGAAGAACTCGGTACGATACCCGATATCGGCGGGGTGATCGCCGAGAACATCGTCGACTTTTTCGCCGATCCCGAAAACGTCGCGCTCCTGGACGAACTGCACGCGCTCGGGGTTGAAACACAGGTTCGCGACGACGGGCGGCCCGCCGCCGGGGAGGGGGAACTCCCCCTGGCGGGAAAGACGCTCGTCGCCACGGGAACGCTGAATCGATTCTCTCGTTCCGAGATTGAAGAACTGATTCGTCAAAAGGGGGGGAAAGCCTCGAAGTCGGTTTCCGGAAAGACCGACTGGGTCGTCGCGGGCGCCGAGGCGGGGAGTAAACTGACCGTGGCGCGGCAGCTCGGCGTGCCGGTCCTTTCCGAAGATGAGTTTCTCGAACTGATCGGCGAACCGCCCCGGGAGGAGTCGGACGAGCCGGATCCGGGAAAATTGTTCTGACCATCTCACGACGGGAGAAAAACGATGAAACGGAACGTATTTAAGGGTCTTGAAATCTCGCAGCTCGGGTTCGGAATGATGCGCCTTCCGATCCTCGACGGGGATTATTCGAAAATCGACCTGAACCTGACCGCCCGAATGTTCGAGACGGCGATCAACGCCGGGGTCAACTACTTCGACACCGCCTGGGCGTATCACAACGGCAAATCGGAATCCGCTGCCGGCGGGATCCTTTCGAAGTACCCGCGCGCGAGCTACTTCCTGGCGAACAAGTTCCCCGGCTACGACGCCTCGAGTTACGCCAAGGTTGAGGAGATCTTCGAAGAACAGCTCAAAAAGTGCAAGACCGACTATTTCGACTTCTACCTGATGCACAACGTCGACAACGCCGACATTGACAACTACCTGAACGACGCGAAATACGGCCACTTCTCGTATTTCAAAGAGCAGCGCGACAGGGGGCGGATCCGGCATCTCGGCTTTTCGACCCACGGCTCGCTCGAGACGATGCGGCGGTTCCTCGACCGTTACGCCGAAGATTTGGAATTCTGCCAGATCCAGCTGAACTGGTTCGACTGGTCCTTTCAGCAGGCGGGCGA
>JAGCAH010000248.1 GCA_017652805.1 Thermoguttaceae bacterium
CATCAGGTCCCCGGACTCGGCGTTTTCGAAGGCGAAAAGGACCAGGTCGACCGCTTCGTCCAGCGACATGATGAACCGGGTCATCGTCGGTTCGGTGACGGTCAGAGGGAGCCCCGCCTTGATCTGACTGATGAACAGGGGAATGACCGAGCCGCGCGAGCACATGACGTTCCCGTACCGGGTGCAGCTGATCGTCGTCTTTTCGGGATCGACGGTCCGGCTCTTGGCGACGATCACCTTTTCCATCATCGCCTTGCTCGTTCCCATCGCGTTGATCGGGTAGGCGGCCTTGTCGGTCGAAAGGCAGACGACTTTTCGAACTCCCGCCTCAATGGCGGCGGTCAGGACGTTGTCGACCCCGATCACGTTCGTTTTGACCGCTTCCATCGGGAAGAACTCGCAGCTGGGAACCTGTTTGAGGGCGGCGGCGTTAAAGATATAGTCGACCCCGTACATGACGCCGCGAACGCTCGACAGGTCGCGGACGTCGCCGATGAAGAAGCGGAGTTTTTCGCTCTCTTCGGGGAATTTCGCCTGGAAGAGGTGGCGCATGTCGTCCTGTTTCTTCTCGTCGCGCGAAAAGATGCGGATCTCGCCGATATCGGACTTGATGAACCGGTTGAGTACCGCGTTGCCGAATGAGCCGGTTCCGCCGGTAATCAGGAGCGTTTTGTTCTTGAAGATTGAACTCATGGATTTCACCGTCATGAGGGGGGAACGGCCGAGCGAATCGCGCGGCCGCAGGACTACATTCTGATTGTACCCCTTCTTCCTTCCATGTCAACGCGCCGAATGGGCCGGGACTGAAACGCCGTTTTTCATTCCGCCGAGGCGCTTCCTTGATTTTCTTTCGGCTCCTTTCTATAATAGTTTGCACATGGGTACATCAGGCATTCGGAATTTCCCCGATCGGGAGATTCCGGTCGGGGAAAAGGACGCTTTGGCGTTTTTCCTTATTCCGCAAAGATTCAAGGAGTTTTTCATGAGAAAGTTTTATGCGGCGTTAGTGTGGGCGCTTGCCCTCCTGCTCGGTCTTTCGGCGGCATCGGCCGCGGAAAAGCCGAAGTACGTTTTCCTCTTCATCGGCGACGGGATGTCGATTCCGCAACGGATGATGTCGGAAGAGTTCAATAAGCTCCTGACCGGGAAAGGGCTGGTGATCAACTCGTTTCCGTATCAGGTCATGACCACGACCCGGTCGGCGAACTCGTTCATTACTGATTCGGCCGCCAGCGGGACGGCGATCGCCTGCGGCGAAAAAACCAATAACGGCGTGATCGGGATGGACGTAACGCAGAGCAAGAACCTGGTCTCGTCGGCTGAAGTGGCGCGCGACGCCGGGAAGAAGGTCGGGATCATCACCAGCGTGACGATCAACCACGCCACTCCCGCCGCGTTCTACGGGCATAACCCGAGCCGGGGGAACGGCTACGCGCTCGGCTTGGATCTTATTAAGTCGAACTTCGACTTCTTCGGCGGCGGCGGGGTTGACGAGCACGGCGACGGCGACGTTGACATCTACGATCTGGCGGCGCAGGCGGGGTACACCGTGGTTCACGAACCGGAAGAACTTCTCGCGCTCCAGCCGGGATGCGGCAAGGTTCTGGCGGTTCAGAAGGACGGCGCGCTCCCCTACGCGATCGACGATCCCGACGGGTTCCGCGATGCCGACTACCTGCGTAAGGCGATCGAACTTCTCGACGGGGACGCGGGTTTCTTCATTATGACAGAAGGAGGGAAAATCGACTGGATGTGTCATGCCAACGACGCGGGAACGACGCTTCGCGAAGTGATCGATCTGGACAAGGCGGTCGAGGTCGCCTGCGAGTTTGCTGAAAAACACCCCGACGAGACGCTGATCGTCGTGACCGGCGACCATGAAACCGGGGGATTGACCCTCGGGTTCGCCGGAACCGGCTACAATTCCTACATTGAGCGGCTCCAGTATCAGAAATGCTCACAGGATGTTTTTTCTGGGATTCTCCGCGATGTCGCCGATGACTACGAAGGGGTGAAAGCGGCGATTACCGAATGGTTCGGTCTGAAATTCGACGGCGATGACGACGATCCGATGAAACTGACCGATTCGGAAAAGGAAGAGATCAGAAAAGCTTATGACCGCAGCGGCGACAATCACAAAGAGATCTCGCGTGTGACGCATACCGTGGTCAAGATCTTCGATAACAAGGCGGGGCTCGGCTGGACGAGCGGCGCGCATACCGCGCTTCCGGTGAACACGTCGGCGGTCGGGGTCGGCGCCGAGACGTTCAAGGGGATGATCGATAATACCGACATCTCGAAGAAACTGAAAGAACTCATGGCGAACTGACCGTCTCTCCGAATGAAACATCCCCGAAACGCTCTTTTTTGCGGCGTTTCGGGGATTTCCCGTAAATTGATCCTCCCGCCGAATCGGAAAAAGGCGCGTTTTGAGGGAAATATGACGAGTCTTCTGCGAGTTTTTTTCGGCCGCAAGACGATCCCCGTGTGGGTGACGCTCGGGGCCTGTCTGCTGACCCTTTTCTGCAATTTCGAGCCGCAGCACAATCCCCCCCAAGGGAAGAAAGTGCGCGCGCGGGTTCTGGAAGCCGACGATTCCGGGCTGATGCAGCTGGGGCTTCTGACGTCCGGACCGCAGCATCTGAAGGTCGAAATTCTTTCCGGGGAGCATAAGGGGGATATCTACGCCGCGACGAACCAGCTTCGCGCGCAGATCGATCTGGATAAGATTTTTAAGCCGGGTGATATCGTTCTGGTCGGGCTCTATAACGGGGCGGTTCCGGGAGAGGCGACCCTGAACGCCCAGGATCATTACCGGATTGGGTGGACGGTACTCCTCTTTTTCCTCTTCGCCCTTTTACTGGTCTGGTTTGGGGGAATCACCGGACTTCAGGCGCTTCTTTCATTTGTCTTCAGTTGCCTGGTGATCTGGAAGATTCTGGTTCCCGTCTGTCTGAAAGGATATAACCCGCTTCTGGTCTCGTTTATGGCGGTGGTGATCCTGTCGGCGGTGATCATCTTCCTGGTCGCGGGGGTGAACCGAAAAGGGGTTACCGCCTTTACCGGCGCGATCGTCGGGATCCTGGCCAGCTGCCTGATGGCATGGCTCTTTACCTGGCTCTTTAAGATCAACGGCGCGGTGATGCCCTATTCGCAGGCACTTCTCTATTCCGGGTACGAATCGCTCAGCATTGCCGATATCTACATCGGCGGGATCTTTATCGGTTCCTCGGGCGCGGTGATGGATCTGGGAATGGACGTGGCGGCGGGGATGAACGAAGTCTTCGCGCAGAACCCGCTGATCTCTCGGCGCGACCTGACACGCGCGGGAATCCGGATCGGTCAGAGCGTGGTCGGGACGATGACGACGACCCTCCTTTTGGCCTATTCCGGCGGATACCTGACGCTGATGATGACCTTCTGCGCCCAGGGAACCGAGCCGATCGATTTCATCAACAATCCCTACGTCGCCTCGGAAGTGGTCAAGACGATCGTCGGCTCGTTCGGACTGGTTCTGGTCGCGCCCCTGACCGCGTTTTGCGGCGGGTTTATTCTGCGCGGAGGCCGAAAGGGGAACGGGAAAAACGCGTGTTCGGCCGACCTGAAGAACGAAGGAACCCAAGCGGTTTGATCTGCATTACAGATGAGGTGAATCTATGATCAGTCGAAGGAGTTTTCTGCGGACGAGCGCCGTGATCGCGGCGGCGGGACTCTGGGGGGGCGCTTTTCGCACGACGCGCGCCTCGGCCCCGGCAATCAGGCTTTCGTGGTATCCCTACGAGCTGAAACTCCGCCACATGTTCGGCGTGGCCGGCAGTTCCCGCACGGTGACCCAGGGGGTTCAGGTGACGCTTGAATATGAGGGGGTCGTCGGTTACGGCGAAGCGTCGATGCCCCCCTATCTGGGGGAATCGGCGGCGTCGGTGCAGGAGTTTCTCGGCCGGGTTGACCTTGCCCCTTTCCGCGACCCGTTCGAGATGGAGGAGATTCTCGACTACGTCGACCGGATCGCCGAGAATAACGCCGCCGCCAAAGCTTCGATCGATATCGCGCTTCACGACCTGGTCGGGAAACTGATCGGTCGGCCTTGGTATCGGATCTGGGGATATTCCGCCGAAAAGACGCCGTCGACTTTCTACACGATCGGGATCGACACTCCCGAAAAGGTGGCCGAAAAGACGAAAGAGGCTCCGGCGTTTCCGATTCTGAAAGTGAAGCTGGGACGGACACCGAAAGAGGATCGGGAGATGGTCGAGGCGATCCGATCGGTGACCGACCGGCCGTTTGCCGTCGACGCCAACCAGGGGTGGACGGAAAAGACGGCCGCGCTCGATATGGTCGAGTGGCTTGCCGACAAGGGGTGTGTTCTGGTCGAACAGCCGATGTCGAAGCACCGACCCGACGATATTGCGTGGATTACCGCCCGCAGTCCGCTGCCGGTTATGGCCGACGAGTCGCTTCAGCGGCTCTGGGATATTCCGGCCCTTTCGGGGGTTTTTTCGGGGATCAACGTTAAACTAATGAAATGTACCGGTCTTCGCGAGGCGAAAAAGATGATCGACGCCGCGCGGACTTTGGGAATGAAGGTGATGATCGGGTGCATGACCGAGACATCGTGCGCCATATCGGCGGCGGCTCAGCTCTCCCCCGCAGTCGATTGGGCCGATCTGGACGGGAATCTGCTGATTGCCAACGATCTTTTCGACGGGGTCGGAGTTTCGGAAAGCGGAAAACTTCTCCTTTCGGATCGGCCGGGGATCGGTGCCATACCGAAATCGGCCGACGTCGGACGTTCCTGAAAACCGATCGGGAAAGGGATGGCGATTATGAGAAGCGTTTTAAAGGTTTTTTCGGGAAAATTTTTAGGAAATCCTAAACCCCCTCTTGACGAGAAGGGAAAATAAAACTATATTTTAGCCGAACCTAAAGTTTGGCCGGGAGCTTTTTTATGAGTCAATCTCAGACAAACCGCCTTTCGGATAGCCTCGAAGACTATTTGGAAGCGATTTATCGGATTATCCTGGAACAGGGTCAGGTCAAGCCGAAAGATATCACCAAGGCGATGCATGTCGCGGGCGCTTCCGTCACCGGAGCGCTTCGAACGCTGACCGAAAAGGGGCTGATCCGGTACGCCCCCTACGACGAAATATCGCTGACGCCGACGGGACTCGCCGTGGCGCAGGACGTTTTCAGCCGTCACAAGCGTCTTAAAGCCTTCCTGAAAAACATGCTTGATGTACCCGAACAGGAGGCCGATGAGACGGCGTGTAAGATGGAACACGTCATTTCGTCCGAAACGATCGGCAAACTGGTTCGATTTGCCGAATTTATTCAGTCCTGCCCCCGCGGTGGGCGCCTTTGGATCTCCGGGTTTGAACATCAGTGTGATCCGAAGCACGCCCTTGACCGGTGCCGCGACTGCGTTTCGCTCGCGCTCCAGCGGATTGACCGGGAGCTGGCGAACACGTCGGACGGGACGAGGTCGGAAGACTAACCGAGTCGTGCCGCGGTCGTTTCGGATCGATTGCCGGAGAGCGGCTTTACAACATCTCAGCGGAGAGAACGATGCTTTTATCGAAAGTTCCGAACGGAAAGTTCGTGGTCATTGACAACATCAAGCTGGGCGAGGAATCGACAACGCGTCTTTCGTCGCTCGGTTTGGTTCCCGGAGCACGGATCCGCGTCATCTGCAACTCGACACCGAAGACATCGGTGGTCGAATGTCTGGGTGCGCGTCTGGCTCTCGGACGAGGGATTCCGAACTTCGTGGAAGTGCACTGAGCGCGGCAATAAAGAGGCTTTTGAACAGCCTTTTTTTTGAGCCTAAACTTTAGCCTTGCCTAAATCAGTGGCAAGTGTGTGTTAACTTCGGTGAGCGTATTTTAGGGTTTTCGTTTTACACAGGTTTAAATTTGGGACCGAATTTGTTATGTCAACTGAACCGGTAACAAAAATCAAGGTTGCGCTGGCGGGGAATCCGAACAGCGGTAAATCGACAATCTTTAATTACCTGACGGGCGCCAAGCAGACGATAGGGAACTTCCCCGGTGTGACGGTTGAGCGTTACGAGGGGCAAACCCGTTGCGACGGGGTCAAGGTTGATGTGATCGACCTTCCGGGTCTCTACAGCCTCACCTCGAAGACGGACGAAGAGAAAGTCGCGGGGGATTATCTCCGCAACGAACCGTACGACGTGATCGTTGATATCGTCGACGCGTCGAATCTGGAGCGAAACCTCTATCTGACATACCAGCTTAAGGAACTGAACCGCCCGACCCTGGTCGTGTTAAACATGGTTGACGTGGCGCGGCGGCGCGGAATCGAGATCGATACCGAAAAGTTGAGCGAGGCGCTCGGTATGCCGATCATCGAGACCGTCGGGAGCAAAGCGGTCGGCATCAAGGAAGTCTTGAAGAAGATGACGGAACTCGGCGTTGAAGGACGCCGCCGGCCGCAGCCCGCGCCCGCTGCCTCCCAGGAAGAGGCGCAGGACGAACTCGTTTCGAACGAAGACGTTGACTGCGCCGCCTGCGCGTGTCCCGGCTGCTCGAAAGGGTGTGCGAGGGTTGTCGCGCTCGATATTGCCCGCTACAAAGAAATCAGTCAGGTCTGCAGCCGCGCGGTACGGAACATCTCCCCGTCGGGGCAGACGTTTTCGGACCGTGTCGACGCGGTTCTGACGAACCGATTTATCGGAATACCGATCTTCCTGGCGGCGATGTATGTCGTCTTCTGGCTGACGTTCACCCTGGGGGCATACCCGATGGACTGGATCGACGCCGCTTTCGGCTGGCTTGGCGACAAAGTCGCCGGATTCTGGCCGGAAGGGTCGGAATCATTCATCAAATCGCTTATCCTGGACGGGATCATCGGCGGCGTCGGCGGCGTGATCGTCTTCTTGCCGAATATTATCATCCTCTTCCTGGCGATTTCATTCCTGGAAGACTCCGGGTATCTGGCCCGCGCCGCGCTTCTGTGTGACAGGTGGATGAGCAAACTCGGTCTGCCGGGGCGGAGTATTGTTCCGTTCCTCGTCGGGTTCGGCTGCACGATTCCCGCGCTGATGGCGACTCGTATGCTGAACAACCGCAAAGAGCGGTTGGTGACTCTCTTGGTTCTGCCGCTCTTTAGCTGCGGCGCTCGTTTCCCGATCTACGCCCTTCTGATTCCGGCGTTTTTTGCCGAAAAGTGGCGGGCGCCGGTTCTTTGGATGATCTACCTGATCGGCATCGTCCTGGCGGTTGTCCTGGCTAAGATCCTGAGTATCGCGTTTACGAAGAAGGGGGAAGAGAATCCGTTCATCATCGAACTTCCTCCATACCACCTTCCGACGCTGCGTACGGTCGGTATGAAGAC
>JAGCAH010000025.1 GCA_017652805.1 Thermoguttaceae bacterium
CCGGCCACGGCCAGCGTCGCGATGTGCACGAGCAGGAGGACGGCGTGCGCGAAGCGCATCTCCTCGCGCGTGCCCGCGTCCGGGGCCGCCGTTAGGATGAAGAAAAGCCAGATCGGCGCGAGCGCCAGCAGAAGCGACCCGGCCACGGCCATCGCGGCCATCGCCGCGGCGAACACCTCGCGGAAGCGCAGCCCGGACGCCGCCAGCAGCGAGGCCATCCAGCAGAGCGGCGTGACGAGCAGCGTCGTCGCAAAAAAGACGAGCGGCAGCTTGACGGCGCCGTAGGCGGCCATGAGCGGCGAGCGCCAGACGGCGAGCACGGCTCCGTAGACCGCGGTCGCGACCACGATCAGCGCCAGATGCCACACTGTGGTGCGGCCAAACGCTACCTTTCGGAGATCCATGCCCCGATTATAGCAAAAATACGCGCGGTTGTGCGGCGCGCGCCGCATTGTGCTATAATTAGCGCCATGGACACCCCTTCCGAAACGAACGGCGGGCGACCGAAGCCCGAGATCGCCTTTCCCGTGACCGCGCACCACCGCATCATCGTCCACGCCGCGCAGAAGGACGACGCAACGACGGCGGAGCTCTTCGCGTCCTTCGACCTCGTGGAGCCGCTCGCGCACGGCAACGTCTCCTCGGGCGGGAAATACGCCAGCTACGCCCTGTCCGTCCGCCTCGCCGACCGCGCCGAGATGGACCGCTTGGACGCGGTCTTCGCCCGCGTGCCGGGCCTGAAGATGGTGCTCTGACCGGCGCCGGGCAGCGGCATCGAGTAGGGGGAGTTGCAACTCCCCCTCTCACACCACGAGGCGTGCCTCTTATGGCACCACGCGGTTTCTCCCAACGGGTGATACGAGTGGAATCAGTCCCATTTCCGCGAACCACTTGTTGCTCATGGCTTCCGCCGCCTGCGGAGATACCGACATTCGATACCACCCCTTGCGGCTCATGGCGAGTAGCCACGCCCTCCATTCGGGCAATCCCGACTTCATGAGGAACTTGGCGATGGCGAACCGCCTCTTGCACTGTTTCAGCCGATAGCACCGCAGTCGCCGTCGTAGCCATGCCTCGGTCTCCGTCAACCATGCCTTCGCGCTGGCCAGACCATAGTAGTTCAGCCATCCGCGCAGGAAGGCGTTGATCTCCCGAATCACGGCATCGAACTCGCGTCCTCGGTTTCGTTTCGTCACTGCCTTCAGCCTGTCCGTCATTCTCGCCTTACTCTCCTTGGAGATGCGCAACTGGCCCTTACCGCCTATCGTGTAGCCGAGGAACTTGCATTCCCTGCTCGGAGCGACCTTGCTCTTCGCCTTGTTCACCTTCAAGCGGAGTTTCCGTTCGATGAATCGCGTTATGCCCTCCATCACCCGTTCTCCGGCCCTCGGTGTCCTGACGAGGATTATGCAGTCGTCCGCGTATCGGCAGAACCTGTGGCCCCTGCGCTCCAACTCCTTGTCGAGTTCGTCAAGGACGATGTTCGCCAAGAGCGGAGAGAGCGGGCCGCCCTGCGGCGTACCCTCCTCGCGGCTTTGGCAGACCCCGTCTTTCATCAGCCCCGCCTTGAGGAACGAGAGAACGAGCCGCAGGACGCGACTGTCCCCGATGTCCCTTGCGAGCCTTGCCATGAGTCTGTCGTGGTTCACCTTGTCGAAGAACTTCTCGAGGTCGAGATCGACCACCGTCGAGTAGCCTTCGGCCACATACGCGCTTCCTCGTCTGAGGGCGTCGTGTGCGCTTCGATTCGGTCGGAATCCGTGACTTGACTCCGAGAACACCCGCTCGTACCTCGGCGTGAGGGCTTGCGCCGCCGCCTGCTGCACGACCCGATCCTTGACCGTGGGTATTCCCAACTGCCTCTTCCCGCCGTTCGGCTTCGGGATTTCGACCCCTCGCACCGCTATGGGCTTGAAGTCTCCGTCCAGCAGTCCTCTTCGTATCTCGTTGAGGTACGCCCATGCCTTTTCGTCGAACTTCGCGACGGTCTCGCCGTCGATGCCGCCCGACCCCTTGTTGGCCTTGACGCGCCTCCACGCCCTCGTGAGGTTGCCGAGATCGGCGATCTTCCCCATGAGGTCTTCCCTGCGCACGGGTTCGTGTTTCCTCTTCACGGGCGTTTGAGAACCCTGTCCAAGCGTATCTCGGCCTTTCACTTCGCCGCCTTCCGCCGACAAGTTGCCGCAGAGGTCAAAGGTCATTTGCCCCTCCGCGTCTCTTTTCTTCCTCTTCTTGCCCATGCGATTTCGTTCCCCGTGGCTGTTGGTTGATTCCGCCCTTCGCGGCCGAGGTCCGCTACTATGGCTTCTGCTGACTTCTCCACGTCCTCATTCCGCCGTTACCGACGGCCTTGGTCCTTTCGGGCAGACGGGGAGATCTCCAGGAATAAGACACACTTCTTTCGTCCGGCGGGATGCGGATTTACCACCTTGCTACGGTTAGGTTTGGGGCTTCGTCATGTAATGCTGACTTGCCCGCAAGTAGGCCTTGTATCCGCTTTCTGTGCGTATCCTCCG
>JAGCAH010000026.1 GCA_017652805.1 Thermoguttaceae bacterium
TCTGGCCGTTATAGGTATAGACAACCTTATCGGTCGCCAGATCGGGGTCGGTCAGGGTGACGGTGTGGGACTGGCCGTCGTAGTTGCCGCTCCAGCCGGTCAGGGAGACGTTGTCAATATTCGGTTTTGCGATGATGGTGACTGTCGCGCTTCCGGTCCAGTCGCTGTGACCTTCGCGCGAGACTGTTGCCGAGACGGAATACGTGCCGACTTCGGTAAACGCGGGGGGCGTGTCGAACGTCTTGCCGTTATAGACGTAGGCGATCGTGTCGGTGGCCGACGAGGGATCGGTCAGAGTGACGGAGTGACTCTGACCGTCGTAGTAGCCGCTCCAGCCGGTCAGAGTGACATTGGTGATGTCCGTTTGCGCGGCAATGGTGACTGTCGCGTTTCCGGTCCAGTCGTTGTGTCCCGCGCGCGAGACCGTCGCCGAGACGGTGTATGTGCCGACCGCGGTAAACACAAAGGGGACGTTGGACGTCTTGCCGTCATATGTATAGACGACCGTGTCGGTCGCCAGATTGGGATCGGTCAGGGTGACGGTATGGGACTGACCGTCGTAGTTACCGCTCCAACCGGTCAGAGCGACGTTGTCGATCTCCGATTTTGCGGTAATGGTGACGGTCGCGCTTCCGGTCCAGTCTTTGTGACCTTCGCGCGAGACCGTCGCCGAGACGGCGTATGTGCCGACCGCGGTAAACACGGGAGGGGTGTCGTACGTCTTGCCGTTATAGGTGTAGACGACCGTATCGGTCGCCAGGGCGGGATCGGTCAGGGTGACGGTGTGGGACTGACCGTCGTAGTAGCCGCTCCAACCGGCCAGAGCGACGTCGGTGATGTCCGTTTGCGCGGTAATGGTGACGGTCGCGCTTCCGGTCCAGTTGTTGTGACCTTCACGTGAGACTGTAGCCGAGACAGTGTACGTGCCGACTTCGGTAAACGTGGGAGGCGCATTGTATGTCTTGCCGTTATAGGTGTAGACGACCGTGTCGGTCGCCAGATTGGGGTCGGTCAGGGCGACGGTGTGGGACTGACCGTCGTAGTTGCCGCTCCAACCGGTCAGAGCGACGTTGTCGATCTCCGATTTTGCGGTAATGGTGACGGTCGCGCTTCCGGTCCAGTCGTTATAACCCGTGCGCGAGACCTTCGCCGTGACGGTGTATGTGCCGACCGCGGTAAACGCGGGGGGGGCGCTGGACGTCTCACCGTTATAGGTATAGACGACCGTGTCGGTCGCCAGGGCGGGATCAGTCAGGGTGACGGTGTGGGACTGACCGTCGTAGTAGCCGCTCCAGCCGGTCAGGGACACGTCGGAGATAGTCGTTTGCGTAATGGTGACGGTCGCGCTTCCGGTCCAGTCGTTGTAACCCTCACGCGAGACCGTTGCCGTGACACTGTACGTGCCGGCATCGGTAAACACGGGGGGGGTGTTGTACGTTTTGCCGCCATAGGTGTAGACGACTGTGTCGGTCGCCAGTTCAGGGTCGGTCAGGGTGACGGTGTGGGGCTGACCGTCGTAGTTGCACGTCCAGCCGGTCAGGGCGACGTTGGTGATATCCGTTTTTGCGATGATGGTGACGGTCGCGCTACCGATCCAGTCGTTATACCCCTCGCGCGAGACCGTTGCCGAGACGGTGTATGTGCCGACCGCGGTAAAAGCGGGGGGGGCGCTGTACGTCTTGCCGTTATAGGTGTAGACGACCGTGTCGGTCGCCAGGGCGGAGCCGGTCAGGGTGACGGTGTGAGACTGGCCGTCGTTGTAGCCGTTCCAGCCGGTGAGGCTGATCCCGGGGACGATGGATTTTTCCGGATCGTAGGCGACCATCGAGGCGGAACTGTCCCATGTGGTGTAGTCGGTCAGGACGTGGTCGCCGGTGAGGGTTCCGTTTGTGTTGTTATACCGGGCGATTTCGTCGGAAGCGTCGTCGCCGTTTTCGACCAGCGTCGAATCCGTGAGGGTGAGGGCGTATTTCCGCGACGAGGAGCCGAAGAGGTAGAAACCGCCTCCTTCCCCGGCGTCGTTGTTGGTGATCGTCGCGCCGTCGGCGGTAAAACGGCCGCTCCACAGATAGACGCCGCCGCCATAGGCGACGGTTCCCGAAACGGTGTTTTCGGCGACCAGGAGATTTTCGGCGGTGATTGTTCCGGAACTGTAGATTCCGCCGCCGATGGCACGGTACTCCGCTGCCGCGCTATTGCCGGTGACCCGGCTGTTCAGAAGGCGGAGCGTTCCGGAATTGAAGATACCCCCGCCCGCGTAAGACGAGGTGTTCCCGGTCACCGAAAGGTTCGAGGCGGTTAGTCGGCCGGCGTTGTAAAGCCCGCCGCCGTACCCGGCGTTGGAAACACTCTTTGAAGAGCTCCCGCCGGTCAGGGTGATGTTTCCGAGTGAAACCGTCGCGCCGGAACCGATCGAAAGAGCGCGGCACATTCCCGATGCGTCGATGGCAAGGGGTGAAGCGCCGTAGCCGACGATCGTGAGCGCCCCCTTTTCCGACGAGTTGAACGTTACGGCGATCTCGTCGGATGCCGAATCGTAGGCGACGGTGTTGTGGGCGCCCTCGGCCGTCCGAACCACGATCAGATCGTCACCCGCCGTTGCGGCCGCCGCGTCGACCGCCTCGCGGAGTTTGTCCAGCGAGAGTTTATCGGCGGTGATTTCGATGACGTTGACCTCGTCGATCGATGCCGGGAGATCAAATTCGGCGTAGGAAGCGCGAATATCGGCGTATTCGGCCGACGTGACCGAAAGGAGCGCGCGTTCTTCAAGGGTTTCAAAACGCGCAAGACGCTTACGGAGAGAACGGACTTCTCCCCCGCGGGTTTCGGCGGTGTCGGACGGACAATTCGTACGAAAATGTAAAAAATGTTTCATCGGGTGGTGACCTCATCGCAAGGAAGGTTTTAATCGCGAAACAGCGCTACTCTTTAACCATCCTCTCTATTATAATGGCAACTCCCCTTTTTTCAATCAATTCTCCATTTTTCGGGGAAATTCTCATCCGTACCGCGTCCCTGAAAAGAGGGTTGGCCGTCATTCCCCGCGTCTCTTTCCCTTTCTCCGAAAGAGGGTAAGGGGGACGGGAACCCACTCTCAAAAGAGGAAAAATGGGAAAGAAGAGTTGTCTGCGACTTTCCTTTATTCGGTTCGTGGGCTATAATGGAAGGTAGTCGGCGCCGCCCGTTTTTCGGGACTTCCGGGAAACGGCGGTTCCCCTTTTTCGACGGGGCCGGGCGCCCGCCGGACCTGTGATCCCCCCCTCAAATATGAAGGCCACGCCAGATGATTTGCGTCAGTATTGCCTGCGGCAGTCACAAAAGAATGATCAGCGAAATGGCCGGACTGGCCGAAGCCGGAATCCGACTTGTTGAGCTGCGCCTTGATTTTCTCCGTAAAGCGCCCGATTTGGGGCGACTCCTTCCGAACCATCCACTTCCGGTGATCGTGACGGTCCGCCGAAAACAGGACGGCGGCCTTTGGAGTTACGACGAGGAAAAACGGATGGTTCTTCTCCGGACGGCGATCATCTCGGGAGCCGATTACGTCGATATCGAGGCGGACGTCGCCGCCAAGGTTCCCCGCTACGGGAAGACGAAGCGCCTGATCAGTTACCACGACTTCGAAAAGGTTCCGGAAGACCTCGACGCCCTCTACGAAAAGATCCTCACGGAAACGGATCCGGACGTCGTGAAAATCGCCGTAACGCCCCGTTCGGTCGGCGATCTGCTTCGCGTCTTTGCGTTTATGAAAAAGGTGAACGTTCCTGGTCAGGGAAAGCCGACCGTGGTGATCGGAATGGGGGAGATCGGGTTTCCGACCCGCGTCCTCGGCCGAAAGTTCGGCGTTCCGATGACCTACGCCACCTTTTCACCCCAGCGGCTTGTCACGCCGGGAATCCCCTTCTACAAGACCCTCCGCGACGAGTACCGTTATGAGGAGATCAACGCCGAGACCGAAGTCTACGGCGTGATCGCCGATCCGATCGCCCATTCGCTCAGCCCTCTTATCCATAACGCGGCGTTCAAAGAAGCGAATCTCAACAAGGTCTATCTCCCCTTCCGCGTTCCCGCCGGTGAAGCGGGGGAATTGATCGATCACGCTTCGAGCCTCGATCTGCGCGGCCTGAGCGTGACGATTCCGCACAAGTCGGATGTGATTGCCAAACTCTCGCGGCTCGACCCTGCCGTTGAGGAGATCGGCGCCTGCAATACGATTGTTTTTCGTGATAACGCGACGTTCGGCTATAATACCGACTACATGGCGTCGTCTCTCTGTATCGAATCGGTGATGGCCGCGGGGACGAAAGACGAATCTCCCCTGGCCGGGAAACAGGTTCTCCTTCTGGGCGCCGGAGGGGCGGGGAAGGCGGTCGCCTACGGGCTCCTGAAAAAAGGAGCGCGCGTGACGATCGCCGACCGGAAACCGGAAAGAGCGGAACAGGCCGCCCAACAGCTCGGCTGTTCCTTCTGCGACTGGGATGCGCGCAAGAGCTACGTCGCCAAGCTGATCGTCAACTGCACCTCGGTCGGAATGTTCCCAGATGTTGATCAGACCCCAATCGGTCCCGAGTCGATCCGGAACGGCATGTTCGTCTTCGACGCGGTCTATAATCCCGAAAAGACTTATCTGCTCCGTTTGGCCCAGCAGAAAGGGGCGACCCCGATTTCCGGACTCGATATGTTCATCGGGCAGGCGTGTCTTCAGTTCCGCCTCTTTACCGGTCAGGGAACGTCGGCCTCGATGATCCGCGACCTGCTGAAAGAGGCGCTTGCCCTTTCGAGGAGCTGAGACGATGACCCCGTCTGTCGCGCTGATCGGCTATCGCGGAACCGGCAAGAGTACCGTCGGCGCCCTTCTGGCCCGGCGGCTCGAGCTTCCCCTGGTCGACACCGACCGGCTCGTTGAGTCGCGCTTCGGCGAGTCGATCGCCTCGATTTTTGCCCGCGGCGGAGAAGAGCTTTTTCGAAATCGCGAGACCGACGCGCTCCGCTCTCTCCTTGAATCTCCTGAGCCGAGAGTTGTCGCCTGCGGCGGGGGGATCATTCTCCGCCGGGAGAACCGCGATGCCTTACAAAAGCTTGCTCCCGGACGGGTCTTTCTTCTGACCGCTTCGGCCGAGGTGATCGCTCGGCGGATCGTCGGCGACGCGCAAAGCGGCCAAACGCGTCCCCCTCTGACCGATCTTTCTTTTGACGAGGAAATCCGCGAAGTTCTGCGAAAGAGAGACCCCCTTTACCGCGAGGCGGCCGATCATCTGATCCGAACCGAAGAAAAAAAACCGGCAGAGATCGCTGAGGAAATCTGCCGGCTTCTTTGAATATCTTTTTGGAATTTTACGATTCGAGATCGCGGATCCGGTCGCGGAGCCTCCCCGCCAGTTCGTAATCTTCAATCGAAACCGCGTCGTCGAGTTCGCGGCGGAGTCGGATCAGGAGTGTCCGGTTGTCGGTCCCGCCGAGACGCTGCGGCCGTTTGCCGACATGTTCGGCGCTCCCGTGAATTCCCATCAAAAGCGGTTCGAGCTGTTCGTCAAAGAAGAGGTAGTCGTTCGGGCATCCGAGCCGTCCGGTCTTCCGGAAATCTTGGAGGCTGGCGCCGCAGATCGGACATGTGCGCATCTCCAGTTCCATCAGTTCGCGCGTTGTCTGCTGGAGACTGCTCACTTTTTTCTTGACCTGCTGCGCCAGGTCTTCCTCGGAAGCGTCGAAGTCGGAGATCGTTCCGCCGTTTTTGTGAAGGTATTCGTTAGCGTGTTCTTCGCAAAGATGAATTTCGATCGGCTTATCTCCCGTCAGTTCCGTGTAATGGAACGTGGCGGGCCGATCACACTTTTGGCATTTCATGATGTTTTCTTCGATGAAACGATATGACTCCGACGGCGCGCCCGATGTGGCGGCCGGGTTCCCTTTTCGATTTCAGAGAACGGGGTCATTTTAACGGAATGTCCCTGACCGGGCAACGTCAGTTTTTCGAAGAGAAGGTTGGTCGGCACTCAGTTCCCGCGCAAAAAGACACGTTCGGCCGCGGCGACTCCCGCCCCCGGTTCGACGGGGAAGCCGGAGTTGCAAAGCGCCAGTTCTACCGCGCCGAGCGTCCCCATGATATCGAACTCGTCGATCAGACCGAAGTGCGCCATTCGGAAGATTTTCCCCTTCCATTCCCCCTGTCCGGCTGCGAACTTGACGCCGAACCGTTCGTGCAGTTCGCCCATAAACCGTTTCGGGTCGAATCCGGCGGCCTCGGGGAAGAAGACCGCGGTCATCGAGTTGGCGGGAGAGGAGGTCGTTCGTCTCAGGCCGAGGGCGTCGATCCCCGCGCGCGTCGCCTCGGCCAGAAGGGCGGTCCGCCACCAGACCTTTTCGATCCCTTCACCGGTGATCGCGTCGAGGTTGACCGCCAGTCCTTCCAAAATCGGTTTGGCGGGAGTGAAAGGGGTCGTTAAGTTTTCCGCCGACTTTTTGTATTTCAGCAGATCAAAGTAGAAGCCGCGGCGGGGGGTTTTTTCGATTTTCTTCCACGCCCGGGGGGAGACCGCCGTAAAGCCGCCCCCCGAAATTCCCATCAGCGCCTTCTGCGAGCCGATCACCGCCAAGTCGACCGACCAGGCGTCCATCTCGAACCGGTCGGCGCCGATCCCGCTGATCCCGTCGACGACAAAGAGGGCGTCGGAGGTTTCGCGGATACTCTTTCCGAGCCGATCGATCGGGTGGCAGACGCCGGTACTCGTCTCGGTCAGCGTGCCGAAGACGGCGACCGTCTGGGGATGAGCGCGGAGGATTTCGCCGACCGCTTCCGGTGAGAACGGCTCCCCCCAGGGGACAGTGTGGGTGACGACCTTCGCGCCGAAGACTTCTCCCATTTCAGCCCACCGCTGCGAGAACTTTCCGGACGAGAGGACGAGGATCTCCTCGCCCGGCGCGACGATGTTCATCAGCGCGGTTTCCATCGAGGCGGTGCCGGAACCGGTAATGAAAAAGACGTCTCCCTCGGTGCGGAGGATATCGGCCATTTGCCGACGCGTCTTTTCGAAGAGCGCTTCAAACAGGGGGGTGCGGTGATGGGTCACCTGCCGGGCGAGGGTTAGGAGGGATTCTTCCGGCACCTGGGTTGGGCCGGGGGTCATGAGGCGCTCTTTTTTCATCGGGAGACTTTCAGTCTTTGACCAGGTCGACCTGGGTTAAGTGGAGGTATTCGGTCAGGACGTTTGGGGCGATCACGATCTGTGCCCCCCGCTGACCGGCACTGAGGTAAATCTCGTCGAACAGGATTGCCGTCTCGTCGAGAAAGGTCGGAAACGGCTTCTTCATTCCGATCGGGCTGCAGCCGCCGCGGATGTATCCGGTCACCTCTTTGAGGTCTTTCATCGGGATCATCGCCGCTTTTTTGTCGCCGGCGGCGCGCGCCGCTTTTTTGAGATCGACTTCGGAATTGACCGGCACGCAGCAGACGAAATAACCGACCTTTTCCCCTTTCAGAACAAGCGTCTTAAAGACCTGTTCCGGAGGGAGGCCAAGCTGATGAGCCACATGGGTTCCCGAAAGATCGCTTTCGTCAACCGCGTATTCTTTGGTATGAAAAGGAAGACCCGCCGCAGTCAGCAGGCGGGTCGCGTTGGTTTTGATACCGGAGGAGCTCATTCTTTGACGCGCTCGATATACTCGCCGGTTCGCGTGTCAACCTTGATCACTTCGCCCGTTTCGATGAAGTTGGGGACGATGATCTCGGCGCCGGTTTCGAGCGTGGCGGGTTTCGTCACGTTGGTGGCTGTGTTGCCGCGCACCGCCGGTTCAGTGTATTCGACCTTGAGGATCACGTGGTTCGGAGGGGTGATCCCGATCGGGTTGTTGTTATACAGAAGCATTTTGCACGGCATATCGGGAAGGAGATATTTTGCCGCGTCGTCTACGGCCTCTTTCGAGAGCTCGTACTGCTCGTAGGTCTCTTTTTCCATGAAGAAGTAGGTGCCGGCCTGTTCGTAGAGGAAGGTCGTGTCGGTCTCGTGGATGTCGGCGGCCTCTAAGGAATCGCCGCTTTTATAGGTCCGTTCGAGAACCGTGCCGCGGGTCAGGTTGCGGAGCTTGCACTTGTAGAGCGCCTGGCCTTTTCCCGGTTTGACGAAATTGCATTCGATCATGATGAACGGATCGCCGTCGATCTGAACTTTCAGTCCTTTGCGGAAGTCGCTGGTGTTGTAGGATGCCACTTGAAACCTCTTCTTTTCGGGTTATGATAATCTTGTGCGCGCAGGGCGCGCCGAGTGAAAAACCGATTTCCGAATACCCCTTCCGCGTGTGGAAGAGACGATGCCCGAGACGACGTTCATCACCGACCCGGAGGAACTTGAGACGCTCCTGGAACTCCCCGAGCCGGTCGACCGGCTCGCCGCGGCCGCGCTTCCGCTCCGGATTCCGAGGGAACTGGCCAAGCGGATCGGAAAGGGGGATCCGAACGATCCGATCCTTTTGCAGTTTCGGCCGAGCGCGCGGGAAAACGATTCCCCCCCAGGATTCGGTGCCGACCCGCTTAAGGAATGGTCGGGCCCGGCGACGGGAGAGACGTTTCCGGCCGGACTCCTCTGGAAGTACGCCGGGCGGGTTTTGGTGATGACCCGCGGGGTCTGCGCCGCCCACTGCAGATTCTGTTTCCGGCGTCATCTTCCCCCCGCCGCCCCCCTCGACTGGGGGGAGATCGCGGCGTTTCTCGAAAGAAACCGCTCTGTCGGGGAACTCATCCTTAGCGGAGGGGATCCGCTGGGGATGCCGACGGAAGAACTCGACCTCGCCCTCCATTATATAAAAGGCCTCTCTTTTGTTAAGTGGGTGCGTATCCATACACGCCATCCGATCCTCGCCCCCTCCTTGTTGGCGCCGGATCTTATTCCCCGGCTGAAAGAGGTCGAAAAGTCGGGAAAGAGATTCCTGTTCGTCTTTCATATCAATCACCCCGCCGAACTGACCCCCGCCGCGGCGCGGGCGGTCGGCCTCCTGCGCCGCGCCGGTTTCCCTCTCTTTTCGCAGACCGTCCTGTTGCGCGGGGTGAACGACCGGACGGAGACGCTCGCCGAACTCTTGACCCGCGCGTTTGAGGCGGGGATCGTTCCCTACTACCTGCATCAGCTGGATCGGGTAGCGGGGGCGGCCCATTTTGAGGTTCCGGTCGAAGAGGGACGGCGAATCGTCGCCAGGCTTCGCGCCCTCCTTCCCGGTTATCTCGTTCCCCGTTATGTCCGCGAAATCCCCGGCGCCCCCTCGAAAATCCCGCTCGAACCTGCCCCGACCGACTGAAAGGGAGCCGAAACGGCCGACTCTCTCCCGAGACCTTGCGCGCGGCACACCCAAAATTCCCCTTGTCCCCAGCCGCTTCAGGTGCTAATATACCCTCTCTTTCCCGAATGCCACGGACGGTTTTCGGGGAAACCCGAATGAATGTCAAACGGAGTTGTCTGTAATGGATTCCCATTCCCGGGGCTTTGACGCCTCCCGAGCGGCGCGGATCGCATCGCGCGCTCTCCTGCCGGTTCTTTTGCCGTTTTTCTCGGCCCTTTTCTTTTTCAGCGGCGCGTCTCTGCGCGGGAACGACCCCGATTCGATTCTCCTTCTGGCGTTCACCTCCGAGGGGTGTCCCGCCTGCCGAGCTCTGGAACCGCTCGTCTCGGGACTCGAACAGAAACAGTATCCGTTAAAGCGCGTCTCCCCTTACGACCCGGCGGGGACGGCGCTCTACGACCAATACGGGATCGAAACGATGCCCTCGTTCGTTCTTCTGCGCGGCGGCGTGGAACAGAGCCGGTTTATTTCGCAGGGGGAGGATATTCGGGTCGTCCAGGATCGGCTCCTGTCGATGTTCCAAAACGCGCGGAGCGCCCAAACCAGCGTCGCGGCAGGCGGAACTCCCGAATCCGCCGCGTCGGCGTTGGGGAGTCAGGCGGGGGCGGCCGCCGCACCGCGGTCGCAGGATGTTTCCGCCCGAACCGAGAATCTTGAAAAACAGCTTGCCGCCACGGTTCGTTTGCGGGTCAGCGGCGGGATGAACGAAACCGACTGCGGTTCGGGAACCCTGATCCATACGAGTCTGACCGAAAACGCGCGTGAAGGGCTCATCTTAACGTGCGGTCATCTCTTCCGCGACTCGAAGGGAAATTCTCCGGTTCAGGTCGATCTCTTCAGGCCGGAGACCGGTCAAACGACGACGGTGACCGGCGAATGCGTCTTCTATGACGACGACCTGGATATCGGTTTTGTGGGGATTCCGCTTCCGTTCGAGATTGAACCGGTTCGGATGGCGCCCCCGGGATATATGCCCCGTCCGGGAGATCGGCTTGTCAGTATCGGGTGTACTTCCGGCGAGGATCCGACGATCTGGGAACACGCGGTGAAGACGACCGATCAGAAATATTATCAGCCGAAAGACCGGTTAAAGAATCAGCAGTTCTATTTCATTGAAGTGACCAACGCCCCTCGAAGCGGACGCAGCGGCGGGGGACTCTTCGCTCGGACGGCCCAAGGTCAAACCTATCTGGTCGGCGTCTGCAACGCCGGGGATTCGAAGAGCGACGAGGGGTATTTCCTCCCCCATACGGTCGTCTACGACCAACTCTGCGCCAACAGCAATCTGGCGTTCGTCTATCGGGATATTCTGCGCGGCGGGTCTCCGGAAAACGAAAATATCCAGACCGTTTCGTTTGACGAGGCGTCGAGCGAACCGGCCGCTCAGGAAAGGATCCGCCAGCCGAATTTCGAAAGCGACTCGGCCGACGCGCGTCTTGCGAAACTGGACGAACTGAAAAGATGCGTCGAAGAAGGGGCCGAAGTGATCTGTATCGTGAACTGGCCCGCGGACAGAAAAGGGCGGGAACGCGAATCGGAGGTGATTCGCGTTCCGCGCAAAGAGTAGCGTCTCAGAAGTTGATCCCGCTCCAGGTCTTGTCGACCTGGGGGACGTCGGTGGCCGGAGACGGATTGATCGGTGAGAAGAGCGGATCGGGAGAAACCCCTTCGGGGGCGGCGGGGAGAACCGGCGGTCCGGGAACGCCGTAAGGCGTCACGCTGTTCGGCGTTCCAAAACTCGGAACGTTGACCCCGGAGATCGGAACCTGCGGCACGCCGTTTCCTTCGGGATCCCGGTCGAAATCCCCTGCCGGATAGAGTCCGCGGCTGAGGTCTTTGTTTCCGATCTGAACGACCGCCAAAATCGAGCCGCGGTTCTGCGCCTCGACAACCGGATCGGTTCCGGCGGGAAGCTGGGTGTTGACGATCGTGTCAACGCCGCCGGCGATCGCGATATTCTGGAATTCCGGCGCCGGGAGGAAGATTACCTTCGTGACGAAGTTCCCCGCCTGAACCTGGTCGATGTCGTTGTCGGTGATGCGGATCGGAATCGCGTTATGCTCCAGATAGGAACGGGTGCGCGGGGTGACCGAATTGACCTGGAGAGTCGGATAGAGATTCAGCGGCGCGCCGCCGATCCCTTTGCGGTTCGGCAGGTTCGAAAGGCGAAGGCGGTACTCTTTCCCCGTCTCGAAGTCCTGAACCCCTTCGGTGACGATCGGCTGGGAGTCGAACGCGCCGATTGTCGTGACGTCCCAGTTGACGTTCATTCCGTCCGGTCCCTGGAAGAGAATCTGCGCCGTCGCGCCGCCGAAGCGATTGTCCATACCGGGTCCCCGAGCGGCGATCACGCCGGGACCGGGTCCGTTGACACCGGGAAAGAGCTGCGGATTATTGTAGTTTCGTGGGGAAAGACGGCCGCCGAGCGGACCGGTCGGACCGGCGCCGCAGAGGATGGCTGCCGCGATAAGAAGCAGAAAATATCTGTAACGCATCGAAAATCCCTTAGTGAATCAACTTCCCGGGGAACCGGTTTTCCGGGAGAAATTTGCTCCGTCGCGTCCGCCGCCGGCATTCTCCCATGAGCCGGAAGCAGACTGTTCGTTAAGATTTCGGCAATCCGAAGAACAACTCTTTGAAAGAGTCATTTATGAAAAGGAAAAAATCGTCGGGTTCCGCTTTCCGATGGACTGTTATAACGGTTTTGACCCTTGTAGCAGCCTGCCTGACCCACGATTTTCGCCGGGCCCGCCACCTCATGGCGACCGGGCAGACGTCCGAAATCGGCTCGAGCGAGGCGGCTGCAATCATTGAGCGGACCGTCGGGCGAATCGAAAAATTAAAGTCGGTGACCGCGAAAATCGACATGCGGGTGCATGTCGGAAAGGTCTCGGTGGACGGAAGCGGGAAGTACGAGGAACTCTTCGTTCCATCGAACGACAGCGGACAGCGGAGCCGCACGCTATGTTACGGCGGAACGTCCCTCTTTCGGCTCCATTTGGAACTTCCCCGCCACGCAGAGGCGGCGGCCGAAAAGGGGGAAGATAACATTCTCGATATCGTCTGCGATAAGAACACTCTCTGGACCTATACGTCGGTGGAAGGGGATCAGCGGCTGACGGAACTGAAATTGGGAGAGATGGCCGCGATTTTGGCTCAGGCGGTCGAAAGCGGCGAGGCGCGCGAGGAGCTCCTCGCCGGCCGGCTCTCCTTACCGACCCCCCTGGCGGGGTTTCCCGGTCTCGGGGGGATTACCGGTGTTCTCCGGAGTCTGGCAACCTGCTACGACTTTCCCGACGAGGCCGAGACGGTCTCGCTCAAAGGGAGAAACGGTTCACTCCGCACCTGGCGTCTTTCGGGACGGCTCAAGCCGGAGATTTACGAAAAGTCGATGAAAAGCCTCCTCGAGCGGAAGGCCGGGGATCGGAAAAACTATCTCGATCAGTTCCCCTGCCTCGTCGAGATTTATATCAGCCAGCAATACGAGTTCCCCTACCGCATCGTTTATTATTCCGCGCCGGAGATGAACGACAAAAAGAAAACGAAACTGGTCACGCTCGATCTGACCGATGTGTATGAAGATCACTTTTCGGTTGTCCCGGAGAACTTTATCTATTCTCCGGGAAGCCTGACCTCAACCGACGTGACCCACTCGTATATCGAAAAACTGATCCCCGGTTTCGAGTTCTGAGCCGCGGCGGGCGGCAAGCCGGTTCGGCTTCGAAGCGGCGCTAGTCGGCGGCGTGCGCCATCTTGACCGCGACGCGTACAGCTTCGAACATTCCCGTGGCGGTGGCGGTTCCTTTCCATGCCCGGTCGAACGCGGTGCCGTGCGCGACGCTGGTGCGGATGATCGGAAGTCCCAGCGTGACGTTGACGGCGCGGAACATTCCCATCAGCTTGACCGCGATATGCCCCTGGTCGTGAATCATCGCGACGATCCCGTCGTAGGCTCCCTTCTGCGCGGCTTTCATCAACGTGTCGCTCGGGAAGGGACCGGCGACGGCCAGACCGTCGGAGGCGGCACGGCGAACCGCCGGAGCGATTTTCCGGATCTCCTCGTCCCCGAAAAGCCCGTTTTCGCCGTTGTGGCAGTTCAGCGCGCAGACGCCGATTCTCGGTTCGCTCCCTTTCATGATCCGCGCGAAATCGCGCACCAGGTAAATCTTTTCAAGAACCGATTTGCGGGTGATCTGCGCAAAGACGTTTTTCATTGCCGTGTGGAGCGTGACGTGTACCACGGAAAGCCCCGTGCGGGAGGCGAGATTTTCGCCCGGGCCCAAAAAGAGCATCATCCCGAAGTTTTTGACCCCGCACCGTTCGGCCAGAATCTCGGTGTGACCGGGATAGTGGTGACCCGCGAGGTTAAGCGATTTCTTGTTTAGCGGAGCGGTGACGATCGCCGCGACCTGACCGGCCAGCGCCGCGTCGATCCCCCGGTTGAGCGAAAGCCAGGCGGCTTCCCCCCCCGCGCGCGAGATTTCCGCCGGGGCGAAGTCGAGAAGGGCGTCGGGGACGGTTTTCAGACACGGAATTTTTTTCGGGCCGAAATGACGGCGGTAGTCGGTTTTTTTCAACTCGTCCAGCGAGTCGATTTGAATGACCCCGGCGTCGATCCCGCGGAGTCGCGCCGCGCGGCGGATAATTTCGGGATGACCGAAGACGACGGGATACGATTTCGGGATCCCGTGATCGAAGAGACCGGGCCACGCGCCGGCAATGATTTCGGGACCGACTCCGGCCGGGTCGCCCATCGTCAGGGACAGGAAGGGGGTTGCTGAACTTTTTTGACTCATACGATTCTCCTTTAACGTTTATCCTTGCGTCCCGGGTGAAAGAAGATGTTCTCCGCGTCGAGCGGAATGTCGATCGCGCCGATATTGGTGAGGAATTTTACGTTCGCGACGCGGGCGAACGAAGGGCCGAAGACGTTCTGAACGATCCCGACCCCGTAATCGGGATGCCGGAGGAAATCGCCCGGTTCCGGTTCAACCGTGGACCGGGACGGGGCATTTTCGCTGTTTTCGCCGTCCGGCGCCGCCTCGCAACATCCGCCGACCCGTCTCCATCCGGGAGACTTGGCGTGTGTATGACTCTTGGCCAGATCGGCGCCGGTTCGTATCGACATCGTCGGAGTGGGCTTCGGTTTCGTCGGTTTCGACCGGCGCGCCGGAACGAGGTTCCCTTCGCGGTCGAAGACCATCTCGCTGGTCTCTTCCGGGGACTGATCGCAATACTCGTCGGCTTCGAAAGTGAGACCTTCTTCGGTGGTGCGCAGGATCTTCGGATCGCGCCGAGGACGCTTTCGGCCGACCGGCGCCGCCCCGCGCGGTAACGGAGTGAACTCGTCGGCCTCATCGTCATCGGCCTCGTCGGACGAAGCGAGGTAGTCGGAAAGAAGACGGCTTTGCTCTTCGCGAGGCGAATCGCCGCCCGCCTCTCGGATTCCCCGAAAGACGGTGTCGGCCTCGCAAACGTCGACCAGGTCGGGATCGGCCGTGATCTCGTGGAGGAAGGTGCTCAGGATCGTCGGCATATAACTTCCGCGGAATTCGCGGTATTCGGCGCGGCTGATCCGCAGAATCTCTTTGGCCCGGGTGATCCCGACGAAAAGAAGCCGACGTTCTTCTTCGAGCTGTCTTTTTTCGCTTTTCGAACGCTCGTGAGGAAGGATGTTCTCTTCGACCGCCACGATGTAGACGACCGGGAACTCCAGCCCTTTCGCCGCGTGAAGCGTCATCAGACTGACCCGATCCGACTTGTCGAGCGCGTCGACGTCGCTGGTCAGCGCCGCCTGTTCGAGGAACCGCCCGAGCCGATCCGAGGTCTGCGTCTGGCTGTCCCAGAAGGGAACGTCGTCGGCCGCGGCCGCGGCTTCTTCCTCGTCGAACATTTTGTCGAATTCCCTCACGTCGGAGAGGAGCTCCTGCACGTTTGCCAGACGCTGCTTGTCCTCTTCGCTGTCCGAATCGAACAGCGCAAGATATTTTGTCTCCTGTAAGAGGAGCGAGAGGAGTATCTCCATATCCGAGTCGACAGCCGTGGCGGCCAGGCGGTCGATCAATTCGGTAAACCGACCGACGCTTCCGCGCGTCCGCGCCGAGATCCCTTCGATTTCGCCGACCCGTTTGGCGGCGGCGAAGAGGGAAAGCCCGCGCGACTCGGCGAAGGCGCGGATCCGCTCGATCGTCGTCTTGCCGATCCCGCGCGGCGGGAGGTTGACGATCCGCTCGAACGAGACGGTGTCGTCGTTATTGTAAATCAACTGGAAATACGCCAGTATATCTTTTATTTCTTTCCGACTGAAAAACTCAAGTCCCCGTACCAGAAGGAACGGAATCCCCTTCTGCCGGAGCGCCCGTTCGAGGTTTCGCGAAAGGGCGTTCATGCGGAAGAAGACGGCGTAGTCGCCGGGGGTGCGGCGGCCGGAGGCGATCTCGTCGGCGATTTCGGCGGCGATCACTTCGGCTTCCTCCTGCTGGTTGTAGCAACTGAGGATTCGCGGCTTCTCGCCCCGCCGTCCCTGAGTGAAGAGCTCTTTTTCTTTCCGCTGTCTATTGTGCCTGATCAGTTCCGAGGCGACCGCCAGGATCGCGCCGGTGCTGCGGTAATTCTCTTCGAGCCGGACGACTTTTACCTGCTGAAAATCTTTTTCGAACTCGAGAATGTTTCTGATGTTCGCTCCGCGCCATCCGTAGATCGACTGGTCGGGATCGCCCGTGACCGCCAGGTTCGGAAAGTCGCGCGAAAGGGCGCGTACGATGGCGTATTGCACGAGGTTGGTGTCCTGATACTCGTCGACGAGAATGTACCGAAAGCGGGAATCGAGGCGGGCGCGGACCTCTTCGTGGTTTTTGAGCAGGAGCGCCGTGCGCAGAAGAAGGTCGTCAAAATCGACCGCGCCGGCGCGAAAGAGCGCGGCCTGGTATTTGGGATAGATCTCTTCAACCACCTTGCCGGTTGGGCTCGCTTCACCGGCGCGGTAGTCTTCGGGGAGGACCAGTGCGTTCTTTGCCCAGCTGATCGCCGCTAAGATTTTCTGGACGTCGCACCCGGAAGGGAGGGACCGCCGGTCGACGATCCCTTCGATCAGCCGCCGGGAGGCTTCGGTGTCGTAGATCGTGAAGTTCGGCGGCAGGTGAGCCTCTTCGGTCCATCGGTGCAATATCCAAAGACAAAAGCTATGGAACGTGCCGATCCAGACGCGCGCGTTCGGAACCAGAAGAGACAGACGATCGCGCATCTCCTCGGCGGCCTTGTTCGTGAAGGTGAGCGCCGCGATGGAATAGGGGGGAATCCCCTCTTCGATAAGGTGCGCGATTCGGTGGGTGACCACGCGCGTCTTGCCGCTCCCGGGCCCGGCCAGAACCAGGAGCGGACCGTCGATGTGCGCGACCGCCTCCTTCTGCGGCCGGTTGAGTCCGTGGAACAAGCGCGATTCCATTCTTCCCCTGATATCCCTCCGGTTATTTTTCGCCGAAATCGATATTTTTCCGGCACCAGTTGATCTGCCGTTCGAGTTCCCTTCGGGGGAGGAAGACCTGCCTGACGACCGGCATCGGATTGAAGGCGTCTTCGGGACGGCGGTTCTGAGGATCGGCCGAGGCGTCGGACTCCGATTTCGACATCTTCAGCGAATCCTGAATCCGGATCACCTCTTCCTGAAGGGCCGAAAGCCATTCCGGGAGTTCAAAACCGATCCCCGACTGCTCTTTCGCCAGTTGTTCGACCGTCTCTTCGAGTTTTCGGAACGATTCGGACGATTCCCCCTGAGGGGCGTCGCGGATGGCGTCGGAGACCAGACCGCAGAGCCGGGCGATCTGAAGTGGACGGACGAAGCGTTCGGCGAGTCGTTCGTAGATGCTCGGAAGCCATACGCCGTATTGCGTACTGAGCTTCTGGTAAGACGCCAGGCTCTCGTTCGCCGCGTCGTTGCTACGCGCGGCAATCCCCTTTTCCCAGAGTGTAGCGGCGGTGAGATGTTCGGAACGGATCAGAATTTGGTGCGCCCAATAGACCGGCTTTAAGTTCCAGGCGACCCGTTCGTATTTGGTCAGAACTCGGAACATGTCCAGAAGCATGTAGAGCTTTTCGCCGTGGTCGGACTGCGTTGTGGTACTGTTGTAGTCGACGTATTCGGAATAGTTCTCGGCGATCGCCTCGAAGATGACTTCCAGACAGGCGGCGGCACTGGCCAGGGGAAACCTCTTCTCGGCCAGGTCGCTGATCAGCAGCTCGCCGTTTTCCAGCTCTTCGCCGTTTTGATACATTTTCATCAGCGACTGGAGATAGGCGGCTCCCCCCTGATGCAGAATGGCGCGGATGTTTCGGAAGTTGAGGAATTGCTGCGTGAACAGGTCGGTTCCGTACCGCTGGATAAACGCCTTGACCTGACTCCACATTGAGGAGCCCGCGATCGATTCCACCGAAGAGATCCGAATATGGGCGCTGTGCGAAAGCCAGCATCCCAAAAGAACGTTGATCGCCCGTTCGGCGAAGGTGACCAGCGCCTGCTCGGCGCTGTACGCCAAACCGGCCTGCGGCGAGGGCATCCGCCACGAGGTCGAAGAATCGGCGATCATTTTTGTAATGCTGGCGACCGCCGTTTCGACAATTTTATCGAACTCGGTGATCGCGCCCGGTCCTTCGGGACGGTTCTGTTCCATCTTCTGAACCGTTCGCAGAAGTTCGAACGTCTCGATCAAAAGACCCAGGATCGGCAGGTATTCGAAAAGGCGAAGGATCGCCTGCTGAAGGCATCGGCACCGAACGATCGGCCCCGGCTCCCCCCCGCGCGAGGTGGGGATGTAGAGGAGCGTCTCTTTTTCGAGTCCGGTGAGCATCGGAAGCCACGCGCTGCGGATCTGGTCAACGTCGGCGTGTATCAGACCCGACATCACGCGGGTGACGTTGCCGATCCATTCGGGCAGGTTGGCCGTTTTGGCCGGTTCCTTCCGAACGACAGCGCAAAGGAAGAGGATCGTGTCGTTGACCTCGACCTCGGTGCGGATGATCCGGTCGAGCAGAATCTCTTTCGTGCCGTGCTGCTGGTCGTATTCCAGAAGGGACTGACTGGTTCCGTTCGGGTTGGCGATACGGTAGTTTCCGACAGTGACGAGGAGCTCTTCGAGCTTCTGCCTGCAGTCTTCGGCCGTCTTGATCCAGTCCTCGATCAGACCGCGCGTTTGAGCTACGTCTTCGTCGGAACAGCTGTCGGCGACCAACAGGGGGGATTTTCCCGCCGCGTATTTCCAGAGTTTCATCACGCTGAAAATGAACGAGAGGCGGTCGTTGATCCGATCCATTTCGGCGGTCAGCTCGTCTTCGGGATCGAGGGCCGCGCCGTCGCTTTCGATCATCTCGTCATCGATTCCGTCGTCGGCGCTGTCGTGGAACGACATGTTGTCGTACGCGGCGCTGTAGGTCGGATCGATCCCGACGTCGTCATCTTCGTCGTCGTCCTCCTCTTCGCCGCTATTTTCAAAATCGGGGGAATCGCCGAAGAGTTCGCGTCCGAACTCGGACGACTCGGCGTCGTCTGAGTCCTCTTCGGTGAACTCTCCGGAATCGAAGGCGTCTTCGTCGTCCTGGTCGTCATCCTCCCCGTCGGAAGAGGGGAAGCCGAACCGATCGGTGATTTCTTCGAGATTGTCCGCCGCCTTGAACTGGGGGAGCTCGAAATCGTCGGTGTCGGGGTTGACGAGCGTGCGGCGGATTTCCGCCCATTCGTCCTGTTTAAGAAAATCGCAGAGGTATCGTTTGAAGAGCCAGTCGGGACTGTTGGTTTGCTCGGGATCGTCGGGGAGCGGTTCGTCGGACGCGGTTTTCTCGTCCGGCTTTTCGGTGAAAAACGTCTCGTCGATTTCGGGGAGTTTCTCCATGTCGAACTCCGGGTCGGCTCCGATCCGCTTGCGGAATTCCCACAGGATGCGGTCAATCACCATAAAACCGGTTCGGGACAGGATCTCGCCGATGATCCGGTGCAACAGATCCGCCTCGCGAAGAAGCTCGCGAACTTCGTCGGGGGCGAGATCTGTGCGAAGGCGCTTGACCAGGACGCGGATCAGACACTTGCGGAGAAATTCGATGAACGCGGGAATCTCGCCGCTGGTGAGCGGCTGGCTGGCAAAATCCTTAAACCACGAGTCCTGTTTCGCCTTTTCGCGCATCCAATCCTCGTCGATCAGGTCGAAGAGGGTGAAGCTCGAACGGTTCATGATGTTCTCGACGAAGTTTTTCATCTCCGGCGGGACGTCTTCTTCTTTCAGCTCGAACTCGGAAATTTTTTTCATTCCCGGCGGGAGGGGAATTTGACCGTTGGGGGCGGATTTCGGTCGGATCAGGATCGGGTCGACTTCAAGCGTCGGAACCTCGGCATAGAGCCCGGCGTTCGCTTCGAGTCGTTCCAGAAACGCTTTTGTCAGTTTCCAGCGCCTTTCGTACTCATCCGGCGGAAGCCCGGCGACGCTCTTTTGCGGTTGGGATTTCGAGGAGGTTTTTATCTCGCCGGCTGTTTTGCGATTCTCTCCCCAAAGGGTTTCCATCCAGCGAAACGCCATTCCCTGAAATGTGTAATCGTTCTCGGCCAGCGGAATCGATTCGGCGCGGCTGAGCCAGTACATCATCAGCGCCATCGTCGCGACGGGATCGTTCTTTTCGAGGAGCGCCTCGCCGAGCAGAACGAACGCCTTCGGCGAATGGAACCGCTGGAGATGCCTGCTCCAGAACGAGACGTCGCCCGACTTGTTTCCCGCTTTCTGCCACATGTACAGGGCGCTGGCCACCTTGGTGGCCGATTCCCAGATTTCCATTCCCGAAAAGCCGTCGATTCCCGAGACTTCGGTGCTTCCGAACTGGTCCCACCATCCGGCCAGTTCGCTCATCGAGTCGGAAATATCGGACTGCGATTCGGAATCCCCTTTCGCGGCCGCCTCTTTCATCAGGCGGCTGTACAGGTCGAAAATATCGACGAGCATGTTGATCATGTCATCGACCCGGTGGTCGTGTACCGCGTCGTCGGGAGAAAAGATCGAGTATTGCGCGCCGAATCCCAGGAGGGACCAGGGGTCGGGGAGCGCGCCGCAGTCAATCCCCCGATGGAGGAACTCCTCAATCTCGTTGAGCCGCTGAACCCCCGTTTTATAGTCCCCCCGGTCGGCCAGGAGATATCCTTCGGTCAGGAGACATTCGATTCGGCAGACAATCCGCGCCGAGGCGACCGAAATGATCGCCGTTTGCTTTTCCGCCGCCTTAAAGTACCCCATTCGGGCAAAGACGCGCGCCAGGTGAAACCGCTGGAGCTGGTCGGCCCGCTTTTTGGCAAGCCGCTTGTTGAGATCCTGCCGCGCGCCGCCGAACGGCTGAAAGAGCTGGCGCGCCTCGGCTTCCATTCTCGGTCGCATCGCTTCGGGAAGGTTCTGGAGTAAAAAGTCGTAGAAGCGGTCCCGATACGAGGCGATGACCGACATGAGCGCGCCGAGCGTGACGGTCGAGTCGTGCGCCTGAACGTGGTCGCCGGTGACGCCCGATCCCATGAGGATCGTTCCCGCCAGAACGGCGGCTGCCTCGTAGAGCAACTGATCCCACGGCCTGTCTGCGGGCTGACGGAGATTGGGCGCCGTGCCCGGAGCGCCGGTTTGCGGTCTGCCCCCTGCGGCGACCCGCTCTAAAATCGCGTCGAGGGTGACCTGATGAATGATGAACCGGCGGTAATAGCCGTTCTTGTCGATGGTGTGCGGGTCCCATGTGCCGAAGTAGTAGTTCGGCCTTCGGTTGACCGGATGGTCGAAGTCGAACGCACGCGGGTCGATTGCCAGCTCGTCGAGTTTGTCCGGGTCGAACCAGGCGTCTCGAAGAAGGACTGGATCGGTGCTCTTGAGTATCTCGATCGTCTTGCGGATTAGGTCGCGGTATTTTCCATGCGCCGCGCCCGCCTGAGGAAGCCAGACGGGGACCGGCGCGACCCATTCGTGCGGGTTCGGTTCGTGCTTTTCTTCCCCTTCGAGGATCGGGATCGGCCGATACCCGAGAAAGTCGTTTGCCTGAGCGAGAATCGTCTGAACGAGCTTTTTTTCGTCCCCTCCCGAAAAGAGGGTCGACTGCCGAAGGGTCAGCTCGCAAAGACGCGCCATGAAAAACGGATTAAAAAGGAAGTCGCCGCTCTGATGAAAAAGAAGGTCGTGGTGAAATTCGAGGTAGGCGGGAAGAAGTTTCTCGGAAATCAGCGTCAGAACGGAGTCGGCCTGCTTTGAATCGCGAAACGCGGCGGACTCTTTGGAAAGCGAAACGAGTTCTCCCTTGAGATATTCAAGACCCCGTTTCCAGAGTTCGCCCGATTCTTCCCGTTCCAGCTCGAAGTAGAGCCCATTCCAGAGATCGTAGAGGTGAGGATCCGAGGCGCCTGAAGAAAAGTTGAGGTATCCGAGGATTTCCCCGGCGATGGAGATTTTCTTCTCGTTTTTTTTGTATTCTGACATTCCCAGTTGCCGTTTTTCAGACGTTTTGACCAATAATATACTATCATTATATTAAGTCTTGAAATCCAAATGAGTCCAGGGGGGGCGCGTGGGTCAGGGGGGCTGCGCCCGAAACGAAGAAGAGAAACGGACGAGGTATGTCGAAATATCTGGTGGCGGCGGCGACTTACAACGAGATGGAAAACCTCCCCGAACTGGTTCGGAAGATCGGGGAGTCTTTCCCCGAGGCGGATATCCTGGTCGTTGATGACGGGTCTGCCGACGGTACCGGCGACTGGGCGGCGAAACGGGCACGGGAAGATCTGCGCTTTTTCCTGATCGAACGGGGTGCGAAGAAAGGACTCGGAACGGCCGTTCTCGAGGCGTTTCGGTTCGCCGTCGATCGGAAGTATGATTACCTGGTCAATCTGGATGCCGATTTCAGCCATCCCCCCGAAATGATCCCCCGGCTTGTCGAGGTCGCCGAACGGGAAGGGATCGACGTGGTGATCGGATCGCGGTACGTGCGCGGCGGGAAGATTGTCGGCTGGCCGCTGCGCCGTAAAGTGATGAGCCGTGGGATCAACTTTCTGGCTCGGCGGGCGCTCCATCTGTCGACGAAAGATAACAGCGGCGCGTTTCGCTGCTATCGGGTCGAAACGCTTCGGCGTCTCGATTTGACGCGCGTCCGGTCCCGCGGCTACTCCTTTTTTGAAGAGATCCTCTTTCGGCTGAAATCGGTCGGCGCTTCGTTTCGCGAAATTCCGATCACCTTTACCGACCGCGTTCGGGGAGAGTCGAAGATCAATAAAACGGAGGCGTTTCGGGCGCTCCTTCTTCTCATCAGTATCGGTTTTGAAAAAGGTTCCGCGGAGGGGACGAAAAAAAAGGGGTGAACGGCCCGTCGGCCCGTTCACCCCCAGAGGGAAACGGAAGCGAAAGCGTTATTTTCCGGCGTTCATCGCGTTTAGGTAGCGCCTTGCCGCGTCGACCCAGTCGGCGCTCAGGTTCATTTCGATGACCTTGTTCAACGCGCCGGAAAAGAGTTGGGGGTCCTCTTTCCGAAGGAAGTCGTGATGCGCCAGACCCAGAACGGTCGTCGTCGCGGCATCGACGAAACGCGGATCGTCCATGAACGGCAAAACGAACGAGAGCGTTTCGGGAAGGCGGACCGCCTTTAGCCGTTCCAGGACGAGGTTTTTCTCTTCGTCCCGTTCGGCCCGGTCGAACGCCGCCTTGAGCGCGTCGAGCTTTTCGTTATCGGTTACCTGAATGCCGATTTCGTCTTCCGGGAGGGACATGACGCGGATATACGCCCGGAGAGCGGCAACGCGTCCGGCCTCTGAAATCTTCGGGTCGGTCGCGATTGCGATGAGCGTTTCAGCGTGTTCGGCGTTCGGCAGGTTCGCCATTCCTTTGACCGCGAGTTCTTTCTCAGGACCGTTTCCGGTCTTGAACATGTTCATCATGTAGTCGAACGCTTCTTCGCCGCCGATCCGCCCGATGAGGGGAACCAGGACGTTGCGGTTGGCCGGAGTGATCAGCGGCAGAATCGGTTTGGCGTCGCCGCCGGAAATACGTGTTATACAACGTTGCAACCGCTCCTGATCGGCCGCGTTTTTTATCTGCAGCGTCAGATCAATGAACCGGGGGAGATCGTCTTTCCCGACCAGACGTTCGGACCAGACGAGGAGGCTGGTTCGATACGGCTCGTACTTCGCGGCGCCGTCGAAGATGACCGGGAGCGACGCGTAGTTGTTCCGCGCCACGACGATTTTCGTGAAGTTGAAGAAATCTTCGGGATCGTCGGCCTTTTTCAGACCTTCCAGAACCGCTTCGTCGAACCCGGGATATTCGATCCGGTCGGCCGCCACAATGGCGTAGCGTTCGACCGCGGGATCTTTGGCGAATCGGATCAGAAGGGGAATATCTTCGGGCGTGCCGAGTTTTTCAAGAGCGATAATCCCGTCGACCCGCAAGTCGGGGTCGTCGCTTTCGATCGCTTTCAGAACGTACGGGCGGTATTTCCGGTCGTTCCGGACCGCCAGCGACGCCACGGTTCGCGCCTTGGTGGTGACGTCCATCGAATCGAAACCGGCCAGCCACGCCTCGACCTCGCTGTCGTCGACGTAGGGAAGGCAGAGGGGCCACTCGGTCTCGACCGGGATCGAAAGGTCGTAGAAGGCGACTTTCAGCGTCTGCTCAATCTCTTTTTTGAACTGGGGGTCGGCCGTCTCGGCGGCGCTTTTGGCGGCATCGAGTGCCTTATCGCTCTTGATGGTGACCAGTGTGCGAAGCGCTTGCTGACGAACGCGGAAATCGGGATCGGCCAGACACGCGGCGATCGCGTCGACTTCGTCATCGGTGCCGGTACGGGAGAGTTGGAACAGAATCCACGTCTTGGCAACTGCGTTGATCGGCTCGGCGAGACGGGAGGTCATCAGATGGTTGAGTTCGGCTTTATCGGCCTCTCTGCCGGGAGCTCCGACTTCGAAACAGAGCTTTTGGAGCCGCTGTTCGGCACGTTCGAGTTTCCCCAGGTCGTCGGAGCCGAGGTCGGGGGCGAGCTCGGCGAAAGCCGCGGAGACGCCTTCCGCCTCATCGGCCGCGGTGACCGTCCCGAGAGGGACGGAACAGACCAGGAGCGCACCGAGGAAGAAGAGTGTTAAGAGGATACGTTTCATCGGTAAGGCTCCTTTCTCAGATTTCGATGGTGTAGGGGGCGCGCTGAACCCGGCCGACAAGACGGTTCGCCTCGTCATCGCCGACAAACCGCGTGTTGGCGGAATCCCAGACCAGATCGCGTTTGACCTGATAACCGATGTTCATCAGCTGGCAGATCGCCGCAACGTTGGCGCCGAACTCCACATCCTGGAACGGACGAACCCGGTGCTTGATCGACCAGGCCGCGTCGGCGCGGATCTCTTCGAGTGCGCCGTGGTAGCGGCGGATGTTGACCACGCGCGAGGGAACCATCTGCCAGGCGTTCTCGGTATGAACGGTTCCTTCGGTTCCGACGATGGTGATGTCGTATTGCGGAGCGTGATGAAGCTGAACGCCATTGGCGTACTCGACCGTCATAAAATCAGTCTCGTTCCCGCCGCTGTGCGGCTGAAGAACCTTGACCGGTTCTTCGCCGTCGAGCCCGCACGCATAGGCGGCCCCGCCGAACTTGTGCGCGCCCCAGTCGGCCAAAAAGCCGTTGCCGTAATCGTAAAGCCGCCGCCAGCCGCCGCCGTAACTGCCACTGCACCGGTCGGCGTTATAGGGAGCCCAGGGAGCCTGGCCGAGCCAACGGTCCCAGTCGAGTCCTTCCGGAATCTCCTCTTCGGGGAGATAGTCCTGAATTGGAGCGCCCCCGACGCCGCAGAATATCTCTTTCACCTCGCCGATATTTCCCGCACGGACGATCGGCGCCAGTTTTCCGTAGTCTTCCATGACGCGCTGACTTCCGCTCGAGACGACGCGGTTATATTTTCGCGCCGCCTTGACCACCATCCGCCCTTCGGCGAGGGTCAGAGTCAGCGGCTTTTCGGAAAAGACGTCTTTTCCGGCTTTGCAGCTGTCGACGATGATCTTTGTGTGCCAGTGGTCGGGCGTCGCGCAGATCACCACGTCGACATCGCTCCGCTCCAGGACATCTTCGTATTTCGGGAAGATGAGCGCGTCGTTGTTGTTGAACTGCTTGTCGAGACGCTCTTTCCCCTCGACGGCATGGGATTTGTAGCAGTCGCAGACCCCGAGCATGTAGAGATCAGGAAGCGTGGCATAGTGCAGGAGCGTCTCGCTCCCCCGATTCCCGTGCCCGATGAGAACCGACACCAACCTGTTTGAGGGGGAAACCGTGTTGTTGAGCCCCAACACCTTTCCCGAGACGATCAGAGGCGCCGCGGCCGCGGCGGCCGCCAGGAAACGTCGGCGCGAGATCGACTTCGCTTTTCGCTGCATGGGAAAACTCCTTCCGGCTGATAATTTCAAATGGGATTGCCGGGGCGGGAACCGCCTGTTCTGCGGGGCGCCGCCCCTTGAATTCGGAATTGAACGTAATCATCATAACCCTGCGGCAGCCTGAAGTCCAGACTCTGAAAGGGCGGAAAAGAAAAAATTCGGTCTCGGAATCCGTGAAAACAGACTGGATTTCCGCGGGGAATCGGAATCGCCGCCGATTTCAAGCGCGTTTTTTCGGACTTTGTCCTCCTTTTCTCTATTTTGCCCCCCTTTACTTTTTGCCGGGGTTGAGAAAAATGGAGTTACCGGATATATCGAATAAATCGATTACACCCGTTTATTTTGCATAAAATTTGCATAATCTGTGGATTGCCTATTTTATTTTATTCAAGATAAACCATAATAGGTGTGAAGGTTTATCCGCCGAGCTCTTTTCTGCCGTCTTTTGTGCGGCGGAAGGGGAGGGCGCTTTTGGCGTCTCTTTTCGACGGAAGCTGTTCGAAATTCCGGAATTATTCCGGTTTAACGGCGGCGCTTCGGAGAAAAGAGCCGTTGTTTTTGCCTCAGATGGAGATTGCAGAGAGTTCACCGTGACACCCGCAGCGCCTGAACCTGTCAATAGTGGTCCCGCCCAGCACATCGTGACTGAGATGGAGGACAATAAGGAGATCGGTTTTCTCGATCTTCTTCTGATCACGAAACGACATTGGTTTCTGATCCTGATGGTTTTCTTTATCATTCTGGGATTGGTCTTCTTTAAGTTTGTGAACACGACCAGTATGTTCCAGTCGCGGGCAATCCTCTATATCTCGTCACAGAACGCCCAGGCGCTTGTCGCCAGTACCGAGTTTACCCAGGACAATATCGACGAGAAATTCCTCAATACGATGGTCGCGCTTCTTCGCAACGAAGACGTCCTCAACAGCACCTGGCAGGCGATTTTCGAA
>JAGCAH010000249.1 GCA_017652805.1 Thermoguttaceae bacterium
CCGGACTCCGCGGTTTCGTCGGTATTCTCTTCGGAAGAATTCTCCGGGGCAGCCGAATTGTCTTCGGTTTCATCAACCTCGGTAAACCCTGCGGTGTTTTCATCTTCTTCGGTGTCGACTTCATTCTCGGTTTCGTTCAGGCCCGAATCAATAGCTCGGGAGACGGCGCAGAGTTCGTCGTTGAGGAAACCGAAGAAAGCTTTCAGTTCCGTTCTCACTTCCTCTTTGTTTTCGTTGCCAACGATCCTGTCAAGCCGACTCTTCATTCTTTGAAACATCAGCGCAAGATTCTGGGAATCGGCAGTATCGTCCTGGAGGAACTCCTCACCGACTTTGTTGAGAATAGACCGGCAGAGGAGCTCCAGGTCATCTTCATGATTGAGCTTTTCGATCGGATATTCTCTTTCCGTTCCGTCCATGAGAACAAGGGCAAACTTCGCTTCCCCATCGGTATAGGAGAGTTTCCACCCCTTCGCTTCGACGGACTCTTCGTTTTCCTGATCGTCTCGGAAGTGCCACTGATGACCAGCCTCTTCCTCGGAAACAAGACCATCAGCGGAAACGATCCCTCCGAGATGTTTGACCGTACCGTTACCACCACGGATATGACTCAGAACGCTGTCGGAGATGTCACCGGACGAGCTGCCGACGTTACCGAGAACCCCGTCAACCACGCTTTCCCGTCCGGTTGCGATATTAATGCCGTGGTTTACATAACTGAGGACCTGTCCTCCCACACCCGGAATGTACGCCCCCACCCCCTCAAGAGGAGCGGTTCTTTCGGATTTGGGACCCAGAGTGCCTGCAATGCGGCCCACATGAGGGAGAGCTCCCACTCCTGAGCTCTTTTGATCCCGATCGGGCGTTTCCGGTTCGGTTTCGACCGTGTCGTCATCCGCCACCATCGGGGTAGTGTCATTCGTCAGCGATTTCACGATGATTTCATCGTCCTGATGCGTCGAGGCGGCTGCGTTTGTCCGATCGTCGTCGTCGGTTCTCGCGGAGGGACGGCTCGGAGTTTTCGGGGGGTTCAGTACGGCCGGGGCGGTTCGCTGGCGGGCAAGTCTGGGGTTCTCTCTGTTCGAGGTGAAGAGAATTCCGACTCCCACCGCAACGAGAACGAGCGCCGCCGCGGCGACGATCCGCCTGATGTCTCGGGAAAGAAACCGACCGCGGCCCGCCGCCGTCGAGACAACTGAAACCGGCTTCGAACTCTGGTTCGGCGCGGTTTCCGGTTCGGCAAAGAGGGCTCCGGTTCGGATAAAATAGGCGATCTCATGTCGGCAGAAAGGACACGACTCGACATGCCGAGAAAATTCGGCTCGCTCCGTTTCCGAGAGCAAATCGTTGTCGAGGCGTTCCAGGAATTCCAGATCGGCCGCGGGGTGATAATCTCCTTCCGGAGATTCTGACACCGCAAAATCCTCACGGAACGCGGAACGAAAAATTTCGGCGACTATCGATCGTTCTTCATCTTGTTTCACGATACTGACCTTTTCCCGACTTAAAGAACTGGTTCATCAGATCGCCAGTTTCGCGTCCCCAAGTCGTGAATATTTCGTTTCCCAGATCCCTCAGAACCGGGTCAGCCGCGATGGCGCGGGATAACTCGTCCCGGAATTTGCTTAATGCCGACTTGAGGCGACGCGAAGTGGTCGATCCGTCTTCTCCATAGAGTCGGGCAATTTGCTGATTTTGCAGATTTTCGCCAAAACGGTAGAAAAGTCGGGTCCAATCTTCGTCCGAGAGAGCGGATCGCGCCTGCCGAAAGGCCGAAATCAGGTGCTCGGAAATCGTTTTCCACTCTTCGGGCGTTCGGGAGGATTCCGGCGCCGCGGCAACTCCGTCGATAAACGCCCCTTCGTCGTCGTTGCCCTCCGCCGCGGTGGGCAAATCGGTAAATGAGACTTCTTTTCCCCGTTCTTTCGGCATAAACCGGCGCAAAAAGAGGCTGAGCGCGATCCGAAGCCAGTTTTTCAGCCCGGAATAACCGTGAAACGATTCGAGGGCCGGCTTGGCATTTTCGGACGCCAAACCCGTCAGGTACATATAGAAGGGTGTCCACCAATCGGGGAACCCGTCATTGAATTGGTTTCGATGCTCGATTTTAGAGGCGATCGCCTGAAGGTAACGGAAGTAGTCGGAATTGAACCTTTCCGCCGCACGGTTTTGCCTGGCGCAAAGGGCGTCGGCGAACACCAGGTCGAAGAACGGATTCCCGCCGAGGTTTCCGCCGCGGGCGAATCCGCGCCCGGCGGAAATCGATTGCGCGACGCGTTCGCCGTCGACTTCCACGCCCGCCGACTCCCAGTGATAGAGCCAACAACCAAGGAGTCTTCGGGCTAGAGTATCTTCCTCACTTAACTGGCATTCGCTCGGCTCATCACATACGGCGGGAGCCGAGTCCTGGTAAAAACCTTCCACTCGGTGCCAGATCTTCTGACGTCCCTTCGACCAGGGAGAATAATCGCTCCGCGCGATAAGCCAGGCCGGGGGCATCGTAAAAGAGTAAGATGTTCTGTTCGAATCTTTCACTGAAATACCAACCTACTCCCTTCTTAGCGGGCTTTCTTTCGTTCGGACTCTCTTCGTCTGTTATCCAATTCGTCTGTTACGCGCTGAAAATAACTAACTGGCGAAAACATTTGGTTTGTCCGGCCCTCTTCTCATGTCTGTTTCCGAAACTGTTTTTCGGCTGATTTTTCCGGATTCGGTAAGAGTTTTCGGTCGAGCGCCGCTTGTCGGACCGCGTTTGGCGCATCTCGCATCGCGGATAAACCAGTTAGGCATATTTTTCTCCCGAATTTGAAGATCACCAACGATAATATCCTGCCTATTTATAACTTTCCACTTTTCAATGTCAATAGTTCTGAACGAAATTCATTGAATTTTTTCGGGGGTTTTTCGATTTTGAACGCTTTTTGGGTCGAACGGGGTTGAGATCACTGTTTCCTTGACAACGGTTCGTTGAAAAGCTAGGATTAATTTGAACGTCGGTTCCGGGCTCGGTTTTTTGCGCGTCGGTTTCCGCCCGTTCTTTCACCGTCTGAATTTTTACCCTCAGAAAGAAGGTTTCAGTTATGAAAAAAGATCTCGGAGTTCTTCCCGCCGTATTCCCGATGCCGGTCCTGATCGTTGCCGCCTACGACGAGAGCGGCAAGGTCAACGCGATGAACGCGGCGTGGGGTCAGATTTGCGATATGGATAAGATCATTCTTTTCATTGACGACGATCGGAAGACCTGGAGTAATATCAAGACGAGCCGGGCGTTTACCGTGGCGCTGGCCGACGAGGCGCACGTCGACGTCGCCGATTTCTTCGGGATCGCGACGGGGAACAAGATGGCCGATAAGTTCGAACGGACCGGATATCACGCCGTGAAAAGCGATAAGGTCAACGCGCCGGTCATCGAGGAATTCCCGGTGGCGATGGAATGCGAACTTCTCGAGTTCCTCGATACGCGGCACGTTTCGGGAATCGTTGGGAAGATCGTGAATGTGAAAGCCGACGAGAACGTCTTGGACGAAAAGGGAAAGATCGACGCGTCGAAAATCAAGGCGATAATGTTCGACCAGTTCCGAAACGGCTACTACGGGGTTGGCGCGAAGGTCGCCCAGGCGTGGAACGCCGGGAAAGACCTGATGAAAAAGTGATTCTTTCCGACCGCCGCGACGTTCTCTTTCGCGCCGGTCTTTTTCAGCGCCGGAGCAAATCCGTTCTCGGAAAAGTCTGCAAGTATCAAATCACGATTATACTAATCACGATTAGATAAAAAAGGCGGCGTGAAAACCGCCCTTTCTTTTAGCGGTCGGCGCGGAGGGTGCGGGTCGCGTTGAGCGTCGCCAGGGCGGCGACCCCGACGTCGCCGAAAACGGCCAGCCAGAGGTTGGCGATCCCCAGCGCGCCCAAAACGAGAATGACCCCTTTCACGCCGAGCGCGAAAACGATGTTCTGCCGGGCGATCGCCAGCGTCTTGCGCGCGATCCGAATGGCGACCGCCAGCTGCGAGGGCTGGTCGGTCATCAGAACCGCGTCGGCGGCGTCGACCGCGGCGTCGGCGCCGATCCCTCCCATCGCCACGCCAAGATCGGCGCGGGCGAGTACCGGCGCGTCGTTGATTCCGTCCCCGACGAAGGCGATCTTGCTCCCGGCGGGTTTCTCCCGTTCGAGCTCTTCGAAGAATTCGACCTTCTGCCCGGGAAGGAGTTCGGCGCGGAACCCGTCGAGTCCCAGAAGGGACGCCGTCTCTTCGGCGACCGACCGGTGATCGCCGGTCAGCATCAGAATCCGCCTGACCCCCTCGCGGCGGAGCGCCTCGACCGCCAGAGCGCTGTCGGGCTTGACCCGGTCGGCGATCGAGATCGTCCCGGCGTATTTCCCTTCGATCGCCACGTGTACCACGGTTCCGAAGGCGTCGGTAAAGATTTCGCCGATAGACTGATCCAGTAGGAAGCGGCGGTTCCCCGCCAGAACTTCGCGCCCGTCCAGACGCGCGCGGACGCCGTGGCCGGCGACCTCTTCGATATTCGTTACACGACAGGGATCGACCGGGCGGGGCGCGGCGCGGCGGAGCGCTTCGGCGATCGGATGGTTCGACGCGCTTTCGGCGTGGGCGGCGTGATCGAGGAGTTCGTCACGGCTGAATCCCGCCGCGGGCACGACGTCGGTTACTTCGAACGCGCCCAGCGTAAGGGTCCCCGTCTTATCGAAGACGACGGTCGAGACTTTCGCCAGCGCGTCGATACACGCGCTCCCTTTGACCAGGATCTTCTGACGCGAGGCAGCGCCGATCCCTCCGAAATAGCTCAGCGGAACCGAAATGACCAGGGCGCAGGGGCACGAAACGACCAGAAAGACGAGCGCGCGGTGAATCCAGCCGGACCAGGCCCCGCCGGTCAGGAGAGGCGGGAGAACCGCCAGAAGGAGCGCGCCGATCACGACCGTCGGCGTGTAATAGCGCGAGAAGGTCGTAATGAACCGTTCGGTCGGCGTCCGGCGGCTGCTCGCGTGCTGAACGAGTTCAAGGATGCGCGCAATGGCCGATTCGCCGCTGGTGCGTGTGACTTTCAGCGTGATCTGCCCGGACTGAACGATACTTCCCGAAAGGACTTCGGTTCCCGCCGCCGCTTCGCGCGGGAACGATTCACCGGTCAGCGCCGAGGTGTCGAGGAGGGTTTCTCCGTCGGCGACCACGCCGTCCAGCGGTACCCGTTCCCCCGGCCGGACGACGATGGACTCGCCGACCGCGACCTCTTCGGACGCGGCGTCGATGACCCCGCCGTCGGTCAAGAGGTGAGCCGTATCGGGACGCAGATTCATCATCGCGGCGATGGCTCCGCGGCTCTTGCCGACCGCGCGGCGCTGAAACGCTTCGCCGACCTGATAGAAGAGCATGACGGCGGCCGCTTCGGGATATTCGCCGATCGCCAGCGCGCCGAACGAGGCGGCGGTCATCAAAAAGCACTCGTCGAGGAATCCTCCGTGCAGCAGCCGCCTGACGGCGGCTGAAACAATCTCGCCGCCGACGCACAAATAGGCCGCAAAACAAAGGCCGATATACGCCGATGAGGGAAAAAACCGCTTGCCGATGACCGCCGCGGCGAAAAGGAGGATGCCGGCGGTTATAAGCTGTATGCGGCAGCGGGCGAAGATTCCTCCCTCTTCCTCGCCGCCGTCATCGTCTTCCCCCAATTCAGCCGGGGGATCATAGTTCCGCCCGATTTGCGGGAGATTCTCTTTCAGCCAGGCCGTCAGGCTGCGGAGAAGAACCGGGAGCCGCGCCGCATCTTCTTCGGGGAGTTCAAGTTCGAGAGAGCCGTCTTCCCATTCGGCTTTTGCCGCCGGTTCGAACCGGCGGACCGCCTCTTCGATTTGCCGGCGGTGTTTGCCGATTTCCCCTTCAAAGTAGATGCGGCGTCTGTTCGCGGCGGAGGCGGCGGGACACTGATGACGGAGCATTTCGCAGGCGCAGCATTCCCCGCGGGAGCATCCGGTCTGATGATGACATTCACACATCAGTTTTACCTGACTAAGGCGGACGAAAACCGCCGATTCTGTTTTGCGTTACGGGTGATGCTTTTCGTTGACGTGAACCAGCCCCTGATAAAAAATGTTGCTGACGTGCTCGTCGTCGAGGGAGTAGTAGATGATTTTCCCGTCGCGCCGCCATTTGACCAGATCGCTCTGGCGCAGAATCTGCAACTGGTGCGAGACCGCCGACGGGGTCATTTTCAGGAGAGCCGCCAAATCGCAGACGCACATTTCCGACAGGATAAGCGCGTTGACGATTTTCAGGCGGCTCGGGTCTCCCATCACCTTGAAGAGCGCCGCCACCCAGCGGAGAACTTCCGGATCGGTCAGGCCGTGTCCGACGCGTTTCAGCACGTCTTCGTGCAGACATGTGATTTCACAGGCCGGGGCGTCGGCGGCGGAAACCTTTTTCTTGGCCATTTCTCTTTTCTCCGGATCTGAAAAACTGAACATCTGAACAACTGTTCATATATTAGCGTTTTTTAAAAAGGCGTCAAGACGGGTTGGGGCGGTATCGGCAGGTGCCGGAAATGATTAACGGACCGCGTCTGTCCGCCTTATGATTCGGGGAACCGCATCAGCGGGATTGTCTGTCTCAGGATCCGGAAGAGTCTTCTGCCTCGAGTTGACCGCGGCGGGGTTGGCACGGAGACTCTGATTTGTATTTCATGTATGTGAACGCAGCCATGCATACGGCAATCGCCGACAGAACCGCCTCCACCGCATAGATGGGAACGTTTTTTGCGAGGATCACCGTTACGGCGTCAGTGAGAAAATGGAGTGCGACCGCCGCCAGAAAGAAAACCGCTTTTCTGTCCCGAATCGCCCTGTAAACGAGATAGGACATGCAGATATGAAAGGCAAAAGCCGCGATCCTTTCTATCCCCGCGCTGTAAAACAGGCCTGCCGGCGTTGCCAGCAAAGCGGAACTTAGCGCGGATATATGATCTTTTAAAGGTCCTTTCAGTCCCGAGAGAAAGGTCTCCATCTTCCCGAGATTGATCATGCCGGCGATGACCAAATTCACAACAGAGGTGACACCCACTACAAGAACGGCTTCGATTCCGCCGTGACCGATCCCGTACATGACGGCATTTTCCTTTGACAGCGTCTTTTTCATCAGGAATTTCATCGCCAGATACCGCCCCGCCTCTTCGAAGAGTCCGGCTGACATTCCGCCGTACAGAGCCAATAGCCAGTAGTTTTCCCGGAGCGTTTCACCGAAAGCGGGAATGACGGCCTTGAGTGTTTTTCCTACAAGAATCTGAACAAGGACGGACAGAACAAACACACACGCGCCGATGAAAACACAGGACACTCTGCCCTGCGTTTTTCTTTTGAAGAAGATCATGACCGCCATCGGCAGAATGACCGATGCGCATACGGTGAACGCCATTCCGGCAACAGCCGCTCCGGATACTGTCTCGCTCGGCATAGTTCTTGATCCTGGCCTTGATTCTTTTGCGGCAGGCTGCCGCGGAATGGTAAAAACAGGAATTGATATCAATTCGGCAATATAGCACACGGTATCATATCTGTAAATAGGCAGTCAAGGCGGTTTTTCGGGGGCCGCCGGGCACG
>JAGCAH010000002.1 GCA_017652805.1 Thermoguttaceae bacterium
ATCGAGTTCCGGCACAAAGGCGGGATCGGTGCGGAGCCGGTGAATCACGTAATGCTCGAAGCAGCCCGGGCGATACACATTCCAGAACGACTCGCGGATAAGCTCCTCAACGGCGCGGTGATCTTTCTCTTCTTCGCGGCGAAACAGTACGGGCATCATCGTTTCCTTTTTTTCGGATCGGGGAGCGGCAGGCGGGACGGATCGGTTTGCCCGCCCGGGCGCAGAAGCGCTATTTTGCGGCGGGCGCGGTTAGGGTGCGGATTTCCTTTTTGACGATCACCTCAAATTCGCAGGGCGCGTCGGGCGAGACGGTCTCGGCGGCCCCGCGGTACGCGTCGAGGGTGGGGGTCGGCGTGCCGTTTAACTTGAGCAGGACCATTCCGTCGCGCAGGCCGGCGCGGTAGGCGCGTCCGCCGGGTGTGACCGAAAGGATGACGACTCCCGAACCGGGCGCCGCGCCGAGCCGCTCGGCGGCGCTGTCGGTCATCGGGATCAGCATGAGTCCGAGCGTCTTGTCGGCGTGGTGTTTCCCCTTCTCAACCAGGTTCTCGGTTTGCGGGACGCCGACGTAGTTTTCGGGACGGATCTCGAGTTTGATCGAAAGAGTCAGACGTCCCGATTCCCCTTTTCTCAGAACGGTCAGGGAATGAACGACGTCGATATCGGCGCACTCGACCATCGCGCGGAACGTTTCGGGAGAGTCGATCGTTTTACCGTCGAATTCAAGGATGATGTCGCCGTTGCGAATCCCCGCCTTCGCCGCGGGAGAGTTCTTGTAGGGCGTGTCGGTCTTCACGCCGAACCGCGGCGGGAGGCCCAGGCTCTTCGCTTCTTCGTACGAGAGTTCGGAACTCGGCGCTCCCAGGAAAGCGCGTTCGACTTTCCCGTTTTCGATCAGCTGTTTCATGATCCAGCGGGCGGTGTTCGACGGAATGGCGAACCCGACCCCCTGGTATCCTCCCGAAACGGTGGCGATGGCGGTGTTGATTCCGACGATCCGGCCGCTGAGGTCGACCAGCGGGCCGCCGCTGTTTCCCGGGTTGATCGCCGCGTCGGTCTGAATATAGTTGCCCCCTTCTTTGTCGTGAAGAAAACGGTTCTTGGCGCTGATGATCCCCGCGCTGACCGACGACTCGAGCATGAACGGCGTGCCGATCGCCAGAACCCAGTCGCCGATCTCGAGCGTATCGCTGTCGGCGAATTCAAGATAGGGGAGCTCCTGATCCGAGTCGAGCGTCAGAACGGCCAGGTCGGAGCTCGGATCCCTCTTAACCGAGGTGACGCCGAACCGACGTCCGTCGTACAGCTCGACGGTGATCGTGCCTTCATCCTCGACGACGTGGTGGTTCGTCAGGACGATCCCGGACGGACTGACCAGCACCCCCGAGCCGATACTCCGCAGGTCGCGGTTTTTCTCTCCCGCGAAATCCGAGAAGAAATCGCCGAACAGGTCGAGTTTCCCTGCTTCCGATTTTCCGTTCGACCCGCGGCTGATCATGACTTTTACGACCGAGGGGATCACCTGCTGCGAGGTGGCGTGGAACGATTCGGACATCGCCCTGACGACTTCAGCCCCCGAGGGCGGGGCGGGTTCCGACCCGAAATTCGGCGCGAGGGAGGCCAAAAGGAGGGTTCCGGTCAGAAGAACGGAAATCGAAAGAATATGTTTCATTGAGGAATGCCTTTCGTGCGAGGCGTCGTTTTTCGTTCGGTTAAATCCCCCTGGAACGGGCTTTTATTATTATAGGTGTTTTTGAGAAAATAAGCAAGATTCAGATGCCCTTGTCTTTCATGGGGAAATAGGTTAATCTTCCCCGTTAAGGAGTCCTTTTGTGGCGGAAGAAAAGATCGTATCCCCGTCGGCCGAAGAGTCGGATCCCGATTTTTCGGAATTCGACCGGTTCAAGGTGCAGCTCGGCGCGTTCTGCGGGCCGATGGACCTTCTGTTGTATCTCGTCCGAAAGCACGAGGTCGATATTCTCGATATTCCGGTCGCCGACGTAACGCGGCAGTATCTCGAATTCCTCGATGTACTGGAGGTCCTCGATCTCGACTCGATCGGCGAGTTCGTCGTGACCGCCAGCACGCTGGTCGAAATCAAGTCGTTCCAAGTCCTCCCGATGGAAGAGGAGGTCGAGGAGGAAGAGCTCGAAGACCCGCGCAGGGAACTGGTCTCTCAGCTTCTGGCGTATAAAAAGTTCTGCGAAGGGGCGGGGCTTCTCGAACAGCGGAGCCGGATCTGGCAGCGGCGCTATCCGCGCCTTTCGAACGACCTGATTCCGAAAGAGCGGAATCCCGCCGAGGAGCCGATTCAGGATATCGTGATCTGGGACCTGGTCAGCGCGTTCGGGCGGATTCTCCGCGAGAGGTCGCCGATCATGCAGCACAAGGTCGTCTACGACGACACGCCGGTCTCGGTCTATATGCAGCGGATATACAATCGGCTCAAACGGGAACGGACGCTCGAGTTCAGCCGCCTCTTTGACGGGGCGGTAAAAAAATCGACCTTCGTGGGGCTTTTCCTGGCGCTCCTGGAACTCGTCCGCCACGGGTTCGCGTGCGCCGAACAGAGCACCCAGTTCGGCGAAATCAACATCTCGTTCCGGGACGGGGAAAAGACCTTCGATCTCGAGGTGTTTCAGCAGGAGGAACGCCGCGAGCTTTCGGCGTAACTTCCCGGCGGCGGCCGCGGCGCCGCGTGTCTTTTTAAAAGTGTATCGGGCGGATTTGTTACTCAACGTCTTTCCGCCGGGCGTCGGCGAGAACCTGATCGGTACTCGTCGGGTCGACGAATCGGCAGCAGTCGGTCAGCGCGTCGGAAAGGAAGGTCAGCTCCGTCTCCCATTCCAGGCGGTTCGTTTCGGCGGGGATCAGCGGACGGAATTCTTCGATCAGCAGGATCAGACGAAGGAGGTGGCGGAAGACGACCCCTTCCTGTTTCTGGAGGGAATTCGAGACGATATACTTGTTGAAATCGCCGCCGTAGCGGAGGATCACTTCCCCCGCCGCCCAGACCGGGACGATCTTGATCGGAACCAGCGGATACTCGTATTCGAAAAGACGCTGGAGCTTTTCGGCAAACGAAAGGAGATAGACGCGCTCTTCGAGCCAGCCGCCGAACCGGCGGCGTTCTTCGCGCTCGCGCTCTTTTTCCTCTTCCGATTTCGGAACCAGCTCGTCGACCGACGCCAGACCCAAATCGAGAAGCCGCGCGTCGAGCCACTCGCGCGCCAGCGCTCCCGGCGGGAGATCCTCGTAGCGGGGGACGCGGACCAGGCGGGCGACATTCCCCGGCATTTCGAGGAGACTTTCGAACGCCTGAATCCGTTCGGCGCGGTCGGCTTTTCCCAGGTGCGAAAGGAGAAACGCGCCGTAGATCGGATTGAATCCCTTGATATGCGTCAGAAGACCGAGCGACTCGGTCGGATAGGCGCGCTCGGCTTTGTAAATCAGCTTCGGCGGCTGCGGTTTCTTCCCGCCGCCCAGGAGGATTTCTTCGGCGGTCGGTTCGGAGGGGACCGGCGTCGGCGCGGGGGCGTCGGGATCCCGGTAGTCGTCGAAATCGAAGTCGAGGTCGTCGAGCGCCTCATCGTCGAACAGGCCGCTGCCGAACCCTTTGGCGCGGCGCGCCCGTTCTTTTTCGGCGCGCTTTTGCGCCTTGGCGATCTCTTCGGCGATCGCCGTCGCTTCGATACCGAACGCGGCGGGGTCCGGTTCGAGACGTATAAATCCGCCGCGCCAGAGCGTGATCAGCATATCGTCGAGCGCCTGCTGCTGCGCCGCCAGGCGTTTGGCGCCCATCAGCCGGTGCGCGACCAGGCGGCGGATCGGCGTCAGATCCGGGCCTGACTCGATCATGTGCGCCAGGAGCCGCCACGGAACCGGACCGCGGCTGGTCAGGCTTCCGGGGGAGGAGTCGCGGAGTTTGTAAAACTGCGCCTCCGTCCAGTACTGCTCGTTCGGGTTGCGGGTCGGGATCTTCTTTTTCAGCTTCTTTTTCGCTTCCCGGAGTTTCGGGTCTTTCGTGTCTTCGGGAATGAGGTCGTACTTCTCGCGCGCGCGGGCGATTTTGACGTCGTCGGCGTGCGCCAGCGCGATCACGAAACCGCGGTCGTCGTATTGCGGGCGCCCGGCGCGTCCGAAGATCTGATGCGCGGTCGACGAGTCGATGATCTTCTTATCGCCCGGCGGGCCTTTCATGATCGTCGGCAGGAGAACCGAGCGGGCGGGAAGGTTGATCCCCGCCGCCAGGGTCTCGGTACAGACCGCCACCGACAGGAGGCGGTCCTGATAGAGCGACTCGACGATCCGGCGGTATTTCGGCAGGATCCCCGCGTGATGCAGACCGACTCCGCGCAGAAGGAGCTGTCGGAGTTTCGGGCCGGCTCCTTTCGTCCAGTCGTAGTCGGCCAGCCGCGCGGTCAGCTCTTTCTGACGCGCCGCGTCGATGATATTCTTTCCTTTGATGACTTCGGCGGTATCCCAGCACTGGTCGCGGTTGAAACAGAAGATGAGGGTCGGAACCGTCCGCTCGTCGTCGGTTCCGGCGTGCATCTGTTCGACGACGTCCGGGAGGAGCTCGTCGCCGATCCAGCGGAATTCGAGCGGCACTTTCCGCTCGTCGGACCGGACGAGCGCCAGGCGGCGTTCGGTTGTGTTGCGCAGCCAGCTGACGAATTCGTAGGCGTTTCCGACCGTGGCGGAGATCAGGAGCGTCCTCACGTGGGAGGGAAGGAGGCCGAGCGTGAACTCCCAGACGATCCCCCGTTCGGGATCCGAGAACTGATGGAACTCGTCCATCACGACGACCGAGACGTCGTCGAACCGGAACCGGTGCCCCGAAAGCGCCGTTTCGGAGACGAACGGGGCGAGCGCGGCGGGGAGCGCGCCGGATTCGGACGCGGCGCCTTCCCCCGCCATTCGGGCGAAATCGTCGCTCCCGAGAAGACGGTTAAAGAGGATCTCGGCGACGACGACCAGGATCGGCGCGTCGGGATTCTCTTTTCGGTTTCCGGTGATCAGGCCGACCGAGTCGGCGCCGAATCCCCACCGCTCGGCCGAGGCGCGGATCTCCTGGTATTTCTGTTCGGTCAGGGCGATCAGCGGCGTGGTGTAATACGCGCGTCTGCCGAGCTTGAGCGCTTCGTACAGACCGGCTTCGGCGATGAGGGTCTTTCCCATTCCCGTCGGCGCACAGACCAGAAGCCCGTCGTCGGAATCGAACCAGGAGAGGATCGCCTCTTCCTGAAACGGGTACGGCGTATAGGGGAGCTGTTCCAGGTACGAGAACGCCAGGTCGTCGCGGTCGGGAAGGGGAGGAGGGACGGCGGACATAAAACGTGCTTGGTTAAGGGGGATGTTCTAAAAGAGAAACGTGCGGCGCGTGTGACGCCGGTCAGGCGTCGTCCTCTTCGGGAAGAGGGATGCCCAGCCCCTTGAGCTCTTCGAAGAGCGCGGTGTCGTCCTGATAGTGAACCGCCTGAAAACCGAAGTCGCGCGCCCCTTTAACGTTCTCTTCGAGGTCGTCGATCAGCAGTATCTGCCCGGGCGTCAGGTCGGGAACCTCGCGCCGCGCCTCGTCCAGCGCGATTTTGTATATTTCAGGATACGGCTTCATGGCGTGTACCGCGAAACTGGCGATCCGGTGCGTGGGGATGAGCGCCATGATTTTCGGGAACGCCGTCTGAATGTACGTCCAGTGATGCGGGCCGGTGTTCGAAAGGATCCCGCGCGGAAAGAGGAGGTTCGCCAGATGGCGCAGGAGGGGGAGGATCGGGTCGTTTACCCAGAAGATGTCGCTGGCAGCGGCAATCAGTTCCTCGGAAGGAACCGTCTTTCCGAGCTGATGGCAGATGTGCGCGAAATACTCGATCCCGTCGATCTGACCCATCTCGTAGGCCATATATTTTTTATCGTCGAAAAACGCCTCTTTGACGTCGGCGTCGGGAACCTCGGCCAGCTCGGCGACCTGATGCAGAAGGCGCCGGACGCTGAACTTCAGCAGGACGTTTCCCAAATCGAAATAAATGAATCGTACCGGCGGCATAAATCACCCTTTTCTTCCGTTTCGTCGTTTTTCGCTTTGTCTTTGCCCATTATACGTTTTCGGGAAGAAATTTCCAGTATGTTTCCCGCCCGTGCGGCGTTGAAGGGCGCCGTTGCCTGTTGCAATTCGCCGCCGCGGGTATATAATGTTTTGGAACGGTTCGGGCGGAAACGCCGCCGGCCGATCGATAAGGTTTCAACGAAAGAAAGGTATTTTTTATGAGATCCGACGCTGTCAAAAAAGGTGATTCCCGCGCACCTCATCGAAGTCTTCTGCGCGCCTGCGGGCTTTCCGACGCCGATATGAAAAAGCCGTTTATCGCGATTGTCGGCAGCCACGTTGATATCATTCCGGGCCACGTTCATCTGAACGCGGTCAACGAGTTCGTGAAGAAGGCCGTCCGCGCCGCCGGGGGCGTTCCGTTTGTCTTTAACACAATCGGGATCTGCGACGGGGTCGCCATGGGGCACGACGGAATGAAATACTCCCTCGCCAGCCGCGAAATCATCGCCGACGCGGTCGAGTCGATGATCGCCGCGCACAAGTTCGACGGGATGATCTGTATTCCGAACTGCGACAAGATCGTTCCCGGCATGCTGATGGCGACGGTCCGATGCAATATCCCGACCGTCTTCGCCTCCGGCGGTCCGATGGAAGCCGGCCGCGACGCCGACGGGAATCCGCTCGATCTGATCTCGACCTTTGCCGGCGCCGCCGCGCGTCAGAACGGCCAGATGTCGGCGCGGGAACTCTCCCGTCTGGAAGAAAAATCGTGCCCGACCTGCGGTTCCTGTTCCGGCATGTTTACCGCCAACAGCATGAACTGCCTCTGCGAGACGCTCGGGATGGCGCTGCCGACCAACGGCACCCTCCTGGCGACCAGCCGCGAGCGGAAAAAGCTCTACGCCGCCGCCGCCAAACGGATCGTCGAGATGGTTCGGATTCAGGACGCGAAAGAAAAGATCGCCGCCGGGCTGAAAGTTGACGCGCCGACGGTCGTCGAAAAGTATGTCGGTCGGGACGGCAAGCCGAAGAAGCGGACCCGCGCGCTCGATCTGAACTTCCCCGTTCTGCCGAGCGAGATCATCACAAAAGAGTCGGTCGACAACGCGATGGTCCTCGACATGGCGATGGGCGGCTCGACGAACACGATCCTCCACCTGCTGGCGATTGCCAACGAAGCCGGTTTGAAATACAACCTCAAGCGGTTCGACGAACTGAGCGAAAAGACCCCGCATGTCTGCAAGGTTTCGCCCAGCTGCGCGTATCACATCGAAGACGTCCACAACGCGGGCGGGATTCACACCATCCTGGGCGAGATTCGCCGCGGCCGACCCGGCCTTCTGAACCTCGATTGCCCGACGGTGACCGGCAAGACGCTCGGTCAGAATATCGACGAATACGACCTTCGCAGCCGCAAGGTCACCGAACGGGCGAAAGAGCTATACGCCGTGACCCCCGGCGGGAAGCGGACGAATCAGGGAATGTGCGTGCCGAAGAGATACAAGACGATTGCCGACGTTCCGCTGAAATTCGACCCGAAAGACTGCATCCGCACCTGCGCCAATGCGTACAGCCAAAAGGGCGGTCTGGCGGTTCTTTCCGGCAACCTGGCGCCCAACGGCGCGGTCGTCAAGTCGGCGGGCGTTCTTCCCGAAATGATGGTTCATTCGGGTCCGGCGGTCGTTTTCGAATCGGAGCCGGAAGCGTATAACGGAATCGTCAGCGGCAAGGTCAAGGCGGGCGACGTGATCGTCATCCGCTACGAAGGCCCGAAGGGCGGTCCCGGCATGCAGGAGATGCTCGCGCCGACCGCCGCCATTAAGGGGGTCGGGTTGGACGACTCGGTCGCGCTGATCACCGACGGGCGTTTTTCGGGCGGAACCGCCGGGGCGTGTATCGGGCATATCAGTCCCGAAGCCGCCGCGGGCGGGCCGATCGCGTTTGTCAAAGACGGCGATATCATCGAAATCGACATTCCGAAACGGAAGATCAACCTGAAAGTCTCCGCCGCCGAAATGCAGCGGCGTCAGAAATCGTTTAAGCCGCGTCCGCCCCGGTATAAGTCCGGCTATCTGGCGAAGTACACCAAACTGGCGACCAGCGCCGACACCGGCGCGATTCTGAAATGGGATTGAAAACGCTGATACTTGCCAGCCAGTCGCCCCGACGCCGGTCTCTTCTGGCCGACTCGGGGCGTTCGTTTTGCGTGATTCCCGCCCTGGGAGTCGCCGAGGAGTCGCCGCGCGAAAGCGCCGACCCGGCGGCGCTGGCCCTGCGCAACGCCCTGGCCAAGG
>JAGCAH010000027.1 GCA_017652805.1 Thermoguttaceae bacterium
AGTACGTCGTACCGTCCGTAGAGTAAAGAATCGTATCGCCCGACTGCGTGCCGGTAACTTCGATAGACTGCGCCGAAGCGGTATAAGTGTTTTCAGCACCGCTGAACGTCAAGCCATCAATGTCAATCGGCTTAATCTTCGCGCTGATCGTGTCAGTAGCCGGAGCGAGATAGTTTCCGGCATCATCGCCCGAGATCGTGTAAGAGACCGCAACATCATAAGTACCAACATCCGCCGACGGGAATGCGCCCGAAGCCGCAACTGTTACCTTATCCTGGCCGATAACACCAGAAACTGCGCCGAGCGTAATCGCCGCGGCGGTTGTGCCGTTGTAATCCTTATCCGCAACGCTCGTCCCGCTAATCGTCAACTGGAGTTTGTCGATGTTCGCCGTTGTCGTCTCATTCGCCGACAGGATATAGTTACCCGCCTGAGCACCGCCAAGGACATACGTTAGATTAACGGTCTTACCTTCAGCCGCAGCCTTATCGGTAAACTCGCCGCTCACCGTAACGGTAATCACATCTTCGCCCATGACGCCCGAGAACGTCACCCCAGTCGTCGCCGTGACATTGCCGTTGTAAGTCTTATTTTGAGCCGTCCCAACCGCCGTAATCGTCGCGGGCGTGATCTTCAAAACCGCGTCGCCCGTCCAGTCGTTGTGGTTCGCACGCTGAACCTTCGCGTAAACCGTGTATTCGCCGACATTGGTGTATTCCGGAACATCAACCGAGTAGTTCTCCCCATCAAGAGAGTACAAAACCGTATCACCCTCAAGCGTACCGGTCACCTCAATCGACTTCGCGGTTGCCGAATAGACAAATTCCGCGTCTTCAAACTCAACCGTAAAGTCAATCGGATTAATTTTCGCGCTGATCGTATCAGCAACCGGCGCGAGGTAATTCGCGGCATCGTCGCCGGAAATCGTGTACGACACCACAACGTCATAAGTCCCTGCATCCGCCGAAGGGAACGCACCGGAAGCGGCGACCGTAACATCGTCACCTCCAACGACACCGGCAACTTCACCCAACGTAATCGCCGCGGCGGTCGAACCGTTATAAGACTTGTCCGCAACCGTGGTGCCGCTGATCGTCAGCCGGAGCTTATCGATATTCGCCGTTGTCGTCTCATTCGCCGACAGGACATAGTTACCCGCCTGAGCACCGCCGAGCTGATACGTCAGATTGACGGTCTTCCCTTCCCCGGCTGCCGCGTCGGTAAATTCACCGCTCACCGTAACCGTAACTTCGTCTTCTCCGAGAACGCCGGAGAACGTCACATCCGTCGTTGCCGAAACATTGCCGTCATACGTCTTGTTTTCAGCCGTTCCGACCACCGTGATCGTAGCGGGCGTGATCTTCAGAACCGCGTCGCCCGTCCAGTCGTTATAATTCGCGCGCTGAACCTTCGCAAAGATCGTGTATTCGCCGACGTTCGTGTATTCCGGAACATCGACGGAGTACGTCGTACCATCCGTCGAGTACAGAACGACGTCCCCCTCAAGCGTACCGGTCACCTCAATCGACTTCGCCGAAGCGGAATAGACAATTTCCGCGTCTTCAAACTCAACCGTAAAGTCAACCGGATTGATCTTCGCGCTGACCGTATCGGCAACCGGTGCGAGATAATTCGCGGCATCGTCACCCGAAATCGTGTACGACACCACTACATCATAAGTACCGGCATCCGCCGACGGGAACGCGCCCGACGCGGCAACCGTCACATCGTCACCTTCAACGACACCGGCAACTTCACCCAGCGTAATCGCCGCCATGGTCGTGCCGTCGAAATCCTTATCCGCAACGCCGGTTCCGTTGATCGTCAGCTGAAGCTTATCAATATCCGCCGTCGCGGTCGCGTTCGCTTCAAATACGTAGTTGCCAACCTGAGCACCACCGTAGACGTATGTAAGATTGACCGTCTTCCCTTTACCAGCCGCCGCATCAACGAATTCGCCGCTTACCGTAACCGTTACTTCGTCTTCTCCGAGAACGCCGGAGAACGTCACATCCGTCTCGGCATCCACGCTGCCGTCGTACGTCTTGCCTTCAGCCGTTCCGACCACCGTGATCGTCACAGGCGTGATTTTCAGAACCGCACTGCCGGACCAATCATTGTAGTTAGCGCGCTGAACCTTCGCGTAAATTCTGTACTCGCCGACATTAGTATATTCGGGAACGTCAACCGAGTAGTTCTCGCCGTCAACCGAATAAAGAATCGTATCGCCGGTCTGCGTTCCGGTAACTTCAATCGACTTCGCAGACGCGGAATAGACGAATTCCGCGTCGTCAAACTCAACCGTAAAGTCAATCGGATTAATTTTCGCGCTGATCGTATCGGCAACCGGTGCGAGATAATTCGCGGCATCGTCGCCGGAAATCGTGTACGACACCACAACATCATAAGTCCCGGCATCCGCCGATGGGAACGCCCCCGCCGCCGTAACCGTAACATCATCACCCTCAACAACGCCGTCAACATCCCCCAGTGTAATCGCCGCGGCGGTCGAACCGTTATAGGACTTATCAGCAACGCTTGTCCCGCTGACCGTCAGCTGAAGCTTGTTGATGTCTGCGGTCGCCGTCTCATTCGCCGAAAGAACATAGTTCCCCGCCTGAGCGCCGCCCAGAACGTACGTCAGATTAACAGTCTTCCCTTCCGCCGCGGCCTTATCGGCGAACTCCCCGCTGACCGTAACGGTAATCTCATCTTCGCCCAAAACACCGGAAACCGTCACATCCGTCGTCGCCGAAACATTGCCGTCATAGGTCTTCCCTTCAGCGGATCCAACCGCCGTAATCGTCGCGGGAACAATCTCGCCGGTCACCTGATAGATCTCTTCTTCGCCGGTCGCGGTTGCCGCCTTAACCCAGAACGTGTAGGTCCTGACGTTGCGCGTAACCGGAGTATCGCTCCACGTCACGCCGTCTTCGGAGTACTGCGCGCTGGCAACCCGATCGTTGAACTCGACCGGCGCCTGAAAATCGCCGTTATACACAACGGTCGTCCCGTACGCGAAGGCAATCTGCTGAACGCCGCCCAAATCGAGCGCGCCGCCGTAAAGGCGGGGATTACCGTTCGCGTCGAACTCGGAATCATTATAGGCGGGATTCCCGACGCCTACCGCCTGGTTATGTCCCCAGAGGTTATACCCGTCCGGCGCGAAAAGATCGCCGCCGTCGTATTCAATGAAGTTCTCGCCGAACTCGGCCGTCGAAAGGTTGACGTCGCCGGTCACCGTCGCGCCGGTCCGCAGATCAAACGTACCGACCTGGTCTTTAATCTCCGGATCGCTGTCGTTGATCAGAATACTGTTATAGAACGCGAACGTCGCGTCATTCTCACCGCGAACCGCGCTGCGGAAGTTGTTCGAAATCGTCACGTTGACCGCGGTATTCACGCCGCCGTCCGACGAGGAAATCCCCTGATCGTTCCCCGAAACAGCTACGTTGATCAGATTCAGTTCGCCGCCGTGGTTACGAAGCGTCCCGTTCGGCGCGTTGTTCCCGAGGAAAACCGAGTCGGAAACGTTCGCCACCGCATCGTTCCAGACATAGATCGCCGCGCCGTAAGCCGCGTTGCTGTTCCCCGTAAACGTCGAGCCGGAAACGTCGGCGCCCGCTCCCTTTTCAACGAAAATCGCGCCGCCGTGCGTCTTCGACGTGTTGTCGGTAAAAGTGCTGTCGATCACCGTCAGGTGAGAATTCACGGCGGTATAGACCGCACCGCCGAACTTACCGGAATAGGAATCGGAGATCGAAACGTTATCGAGCGTCAGGTCGCCGGCGTTGTAGACCGCGCCGCCGTAACGGGCGTCGTTCCCGTTCGTTATCGAAAGATTGGCAAGGGTCGCCGCACCGGAATTGATCTCGAACGCACGCCCCGCACCGTCGGCGTCGACCGTGATCGCGCCGCCGCCGTCGATCGTGACAGACGCGAGCGAACTGATCACAAGCGCGCCGTCGGTGAGCGTGATCGTCCCTTCCAGACCGTCGGCGAACGTGATCGTCACCGGCTCGGCGAACGATTCGGCGTAGAGGATCGCCTCACGGAGCGAATTGACGTCGTCCGAAGCGTCGACCACGTCGTCGAGCGTCGTCACCACCAGGGAACCGACGACCGGCTCGACGATTTCGCCTTTCAGAATTTCGTAAGACGGAGCGTAGTAGTTCCCCGCCAGTTCCCCCGAAAGGGAGTATCTCACCGTAACGTCCCACACGCCCGGATCGGACGAGGGGAACTCGCCTTCGGCGGTCACCGTCACGTCGTCGTAGAGCGTGGCGATCTCGCCGACGATAATCGCGGCGTCGGCCGTGCCGTCATAGACCTTATCGGCGACCGTCGAGCCGGTTACCGTCAGCTTCAGCGGCGTGATCTTACCGGTTACCTGGAATGTTTCTTCGCCGCCCGTCTCGGGACCGACCTTGACCCAGAACGTGTACGTCCCGGCGTTGCGCGTAAACGGAGTGTCGCTCCACGTCTCGCCGTCTTCGGAATACTGCGCCCACGCGAACGGACCGGAAAACTGTACCGGTGCCTGATATTCGCCGTTAAACACAACACTGGTACCGGTAACCGAAATGACCTGCTGGATCGCGCCCAGGTCGAGCGCGCCGCCGTAATAGCGGTCGTTCCCCATCGCGTCCAGTTCGGTATCGTTATAGGCGGGATTCCCGGCGCCTTTCGCCTGGTTGTCGCCGTACAGCGTGTACCCGTCCGCCGCGAACAGGTCGCCGCCGTCATACTGAATGAAGTTCGTGCCGAACGCCTTGGTCGAAAGGTTG